>DHJG01000021.1:2583-5132 GCA_002404215.1 Desulfosporosinus sp. UBA4726 | reverse complement strand
GATTTTTTTCTTCAGGCTTTTGGGCAGTAAACTTGAAATCGCGTTGAGTGGTGGCGTATTCTTCAAATCCTGGTTTATACACCTCATAATACCTACCCGCAACCGTCTTATTATCAAACTGCGTGATATCGATCTTCCTCTCGCCGACTTTGACAAACTTGTTGTCCTTTTCAATCAAGATGTCGTTACTAAACTTGCCGACAAACTTCTCCGGATTAGAGATCTCAGACCCTGAGGTTTCATTCCTGGCAATGTCTTTAATAACTTTCTTCCCTGTAAGATCAGGTTTTGTAACCGTAGTAGAATTCACGTCCGTTAGCTTAGCTAAAATTTCAACTGTTACGTTATGAATCGTTCCCTTATCATCCTTACCAGACAGTACTGCAGTCCCTAAGATACTCTCCATCACGCCGTCTTTGTTAACTTTCGCCGTACCCTTGACTTCTTTGACAAAAACATCCTTGGTGAGACGAGGCATGTTATTGTCTGAATTACCATTATTAAATTCTTGTTTTAATTGTAACGAGGCCACAGCATTGACTATAGTCGGTATTTGAACTTCAGTCAAAGAACCTGCGAGCCCTTTACTGCCATCGGGATTTTCTGTGACCACCACATGGTCCTTCAGACTTCCAACGACAGCGTCTACTATTTTTTCAACATCGTCTGCTTGATCTTCTTTGAAGGGATTAGAAAAGGCTTCCTCTTTTCTTTCCTTAGTAAACTCCGTCACATAGTAAGTCGGATCACTTTCTGAAACGCGAATTTGGGTCGTCTTGTCCGAGTAGGTTTGGGAATTGTTCTTAGTGCCATTCATACTTACTCCGGATGAAATATCTTCTGACGCGCTCTTACTTCTATCATACTTTTGAACTGAATTGTTAGCCATCACTGTTTTTCCATTGTCCTTAACTGCCATTGAAAAATCCATTGTGTAACTGGCAAATTTGTCGCTGCTCTGCTCGGCCGTTACTTTAAGTGCATCCTTCAGTTGATCATACCCACTCTTGTTCGCAATGTCTGCCAGGGCTGTCGTCGCTACCAACAGGGTCCCCAGCGTAAAACTTACAAGCATCGTTGTTTTCTTTTTGAATTTCATTGATTCATCCCCTTAACTATTTTCAGGAAGCTTCCTTGTCTCTATTCTACCAGCATGGTCTTGATTTTCTCTAAACGATTTATAAACAAATTATAAACTATTTTTACATCTGAGAAACAATAGATTAATACACGTTCTGACGACACCAAAAAGGGGCCAAACCAATTTAACTTGGTCAGCCCCTGAACACAGAACATCTAACTAAGAATCTACCCTTTTTAAAAATGGAGAGATGCAAGAATAATTATTGGATGTTATTTTACGCTTTACTCTTGTAATACTGGACCAATATTTTCAAGACTTCCGGACGACTGAATTGGCTTGGAGGCAACTCGCCTTTAGCTAACATACCTCTCAGCTTTGTGCCACTGATGTTCAGATGATCTTCCTTACCGTGTGGGCAAGTCTTTTCGGTGGTCATGCCTTCGCATTTGTTACAGTGGAAAGCTGCGGTCACATTAAGAGGCTGGCAGAGAAGTTCTCCGGGTTTGAATTCTTTAAACAATTCTTGGGCCTGATAAGCTGAGTAATAGTCGCCGACTCCAGCGTGATCGCGGCCAATTAAAATGTGGCTACAACCAAAGTTTTGCCGGAAAATCGAGTGCAGAATGGCTTCACTTGGTCCTGCATAGCGCATTTCCATCGGATATACTCTCATTACGGCCGTATCTTGGTTAAAGTAGTTCTTTAACAGAACCTCATAACACTCTAGACGAGTTTCAGCCGGAATGTCGCCTTCTTTGAGTTTTCCTACGATGGGGTGGATCAATAGCCCATCACAAACTTCATTCCCTAATTTACAAAGATATTCGTGAGAACGGTGCAACGGATTACGTGTTTGGAACGCTGCAACAGTCGCCCAGCCTTTAGAATCAAACAAGGCTCTGGTTTGCTCTGGTGTTGCAAAGTATTCGCCGTATTTTTTAGCGTAACCGAGTTGGCTAAAGGTTACTAACGAACCGCCAATATTAATTTCGCCTTGAGCCATAACTTTTTGAACACCATTGTGTTCTGGGTCATTGGTGAAGAAGACGGCTTTGCATTCAGCATCTTTGTTATATTCATATTTATCACTAACCGTTAAGATCCCAGCGTAGGTATCAGTTTCATCATCAACTAAAGCTACTTCCATTCCTATGGTGAGCTTGGCCGCTTGCTCTTTCGTGACGGATACGGTGATCGGGATAGGCCAAGCTAAGCCATTGGTCAAATGTTTTGTGGCTACAACACTTTCATAATTCGCTTTGTCCATGAATCCGGTCAAGGGACTAAAAGCACCCATACCAATCATTAATAGGTCAGATGTCTCTCTGGAAGTCATGCGAATGGTCGGTAATGTTTTGGCTTTTGCCAAGGCATCCGCCCGCTGTGCTTCAGGGAGCAATACTGGTGTTAACTTTCCGCCATGTGGCGCTACAAGTTTAGACAAGTTTTCGTCCTCCTCAAATTT
>DHJG01000021.1:392-2489 GCA_002404215.1 Desulfosporosinus sp. UBA4726 | reverse complement strand
TAGATGACGATTTTCATCTAAGATAGTATTTCATATCCTCCAATTCATTATACTAAGTTTCACTCTTAGCAACCATATGGTCAAACTATTCTAACATTCAATGCCTTTCTGGACGAAAAAAATGCAATCCAGCAGTAAATACTACTCGATTGCCAATAGCGGGTTATATGATTTCTCAACGAGATGTCATTAATAACTAATTAAAGCAGCCATTAAGATCCCCGTTGATATACTTAAGCAAAACGAAAAAAAACCGACCGCGACATTACCATTCGGAATTTCACGTCGAACTTTAATCGTAGGTGTTAATAATTCAAAGAGCCAAAAGACGATAATCAAAGATACCGTTCCGATCAACGTCCAAACAGTCATATCCCAGAGATCTACCGCGTGGTAAATGGCTGAGGCCAGTAAAAAAGCTAATCCTAACACCTTACCCCCTATATCATAGGCCACAGCCTTCGCCGCAGCAACCTTCCTCGGGTCTTCCAGATCATCCCCTAAAGCCATAATTTGAAATTCTTTGTAGGGAGTGGTAAAACAAAAAAGCATTACAGAAAAAACCATCAAGGGAATAGTAACCCCTAAATACATCAAAAAATTGATCAGATTCATTGACCCTCTTCCCCCTTACTTTTCTTTATCCCCGTTGGCAAGAAACACGATAGATTGCCGGTAATTCGTTCCCCAATACGAGCACATATAGCAGAAGCCTTGCCTCCGACCAAAAACGAACCCCAGAGCAGCCTTCCCCTGTAAGGCCCAGACGCAGTATTGCTTTCAACCTCTTCCATCTCAACCCGTTTCTGGTAGATCATCGGTTGATCCCAATAAAATTCATCTTTATCCTGCTCGACAACCTGTCCATTCGCTTCGAACAGACTGACTGCTCCGCCCTCACGCCCGAAGATGGGCTTGCTCACATACGGCAAATCGTTCAAAAATCGATTTTCCATATAGGTAGGAAGCATATAATTTTCAATTAGCAGGTGCTCGTGGGGCGTATAAAACTCGCCCGCTTCGTGTAAATTCCAGATTAAGCTTTGAAGTGCTTTTGTTTGTGCAACGAACGCTGATGGTGGATTGATGATCGCAAGTTTACCTCTCGCCACCAAATCAAGCACATGGGCTCCCGTTGGGTACTGATCACGTTCATCGTTCTCCACAGCGAGTTTTTCTAAGGCATGAAGACGATACCAAACATCAATTGGAATGAGCTGCTCGTCTATTAAAGCACACAATCGATCTTCAAAAACCCGTAGATCTTCTAATGCTACAAACTTCGCCTTCAAACCGGAGTGATCCATTAAATACTTTACAGTATCTCGGTCCTCATCATGCCAACCCAAGGCACTGAAAACAATCGAGTCAGTGGCATACCCCTGCTCCTTGTAGGACTCAACTATACCTGTGAACGCCTTATTGATTTGACCTTCCATCTCTTCATTTGGACAATTCGCACCAAAATAAGTACAAGCTTTGCCATTTACGAAGAAGGCTTCCACAACGCTAGTTGGCGTATCTGCGTTAAACTCAATCATTTTTAGCCCTTCGTCTGACTGCACAAAATCAAAACGACCTATTGCCGTCACCATTTCGGGCTTAACTAGAACTCGAACAGCAAGCAATGCTTCTTTGGGAATTCCCAACTCCAGTAATAGCTCTTCATCAGCGCTCTGAACTGCAAAAACTGTTTTTGCATAAATCGAGCCTAAGCCTTCGGTTGCAGAAGCAATCTCTTGACGAAACTCTGGGGTGATATAATGAATTCCCGCCAGTCCGTACTCCGTTCCATCCATCCAATCCCAAGAAAAAACAGCGCGCAGCGGACCGTAAAGCTGCTCTCTCATTTCTTCATAGGACGACTCAACTGACACTCGATCCACCTCCACCGATCCCGCCATGTGAGCCGCTGGTTACTCCTGTCCCCCCAGATGTGCTTGTTGAACCACTCTGTCCCCCGGCAGAAACACCTGGAGACTTCGTAGTACCAGTACCAGTACTAACTCCTGATGAACGCCCACTAAAAAAACCAAAAGGCCCGAACGGACCAAAAAAGCCACCGAAGAATCCCGGACTACTGTTGCTCTGTTGAAC
>DHJG01000021.1:0-138 GCA_002404215.1 Desulfosporosinus sp. UBA4726 | reverse complement strand
TTTATGCTAACTAGCTCTTTTCACATAGAGAACATAGGTCTGCCGGTCCTCATCTAATTCTAAAGACGTTTGCTCCCACTCGACGCCCTCTATCATTAAATAGTTGCACTGCCCAATCAGGGCAATATCCGTTAAAGT
>DHJG01000100.1:26428-26872 GCA_002404215.1 Desulfosporosinus sp. UBA4726 | reverse complement strand
TCTATTATCCGCTATACTAGGAAACAACTCCTGTGATAAATTACAGTTGTCAGTCCAAACACCTTAGAACCCCGATACTACTTGCCATTAAAAGAAAGGATGAAGATATTAATGAAGAGCAAACTATTGACATTTTTCCTTGTTCCCGTCATTTCCGCCTTCCTTTTAATCACGATCGTCACCGCAGTCCCTACAACAGTAATGGGCGATTTCAACAAAAAAGGGATAGCAACGACTATGGGTAAATTATATCCACAAAAAATTCAAGTAGCAGATGCTGTTTCAGTCGAAGAAGCAAAAAATGCACCAGAACCTCAAACTGTACCTGAACCCTCTGTTTCCAAAATCCCTCCAACTGAGACCAAGAGTCCTTCAAGATCAACCCTTGCAAAACGTGTACCAGCACAACCATCTCGTTCAATTAGCACGACAACGCCCTCAACC
>DHJG01000100.1:21456-26343 GCA_002404215.1 Desulfosporosinus sp. UBA4726 | reverse complement strand
CCTCAACCTCGTCCTCTCACCAAACAAAAGTGAATGCTATTATTGCTACAGGCAAACAATTCATCGGCGTTAACTATGTATATGGTGGGACTACACCCTCGGGCTTCGATTGTTCTGGTTTTGTTCAGTACGTCTTTGCCAAAAATGGCATAAGCCTTCCCAGAGTATCCCATGATCAATTTCAAGTAGGTACGTCTATCTCGTTTGACAATCTCGAGCCGGGTGATTTAGTCTTCTTTGGATTAGCAAAAAACGGAGTCGTTGATCATGAGGGAATCTACGTTGGTAATGGACAATTTATCAATGCCTCCTCTTCTAAAGGCGTGACTATCTATCCCTTAGGACCTTATTGGCAATCTGCCTTCGTCGGGGCAAAACGGGTATTATGATTCCGCGTCCCATTCAGGATTGTATCGATAAAGCTTTGCTCTACGGTGTCCTGCATTTCTAAGTTGAAAGGAATTAGTCTCAATTACCTTTCCCTGTTTTATCATTTCTCGACGAAAATTAGCAGGTAAAATTTGCTTGTTAAGAATAATTTCATAGAGTTTTTGCAATTCGCTTAACGTAAACTGTTCTGGTAATAAATTGAAAATAATCGGTGTATACTCTATTTTATTGGCAATACGATCTAGACCGCAGTTGATAATCCGTGCATGATCAAACGCCAACCCTTTCCGATCGATGAGCTCCATTCTGAACTGACTAACTGCGCCTTCAAGATTAATCTCTTCCTTCACCTTTGCGGATATTTTCTCAGACAGGCGTTTATTTGTTAGGGTCAGTTCGATGAGTTTGGCTTTAATATAGCCATTATCCGTTTTTTCCTTCGTCGTTTCAAGAACAGTCCGTCGCACTGAAAACCATTGGGCATCTTCGGCGTCATCCCCTGCTTGCAGGTTTAGTTTCAGACGATTGATTAACGCCATATAAGAAACAGTAAGAACTCGCATACGAGGGTCTCTATTAACTTCTCCCCAACTATAGAGCTGTTCCAGATAAACTCCCTCAACATTGGTCTCTTCTTTGAGTTCTCGTCTGGCAGCTTCGTCTAAGCTTTCATTCATCCCTACAAACCCACCAGGCAAAGCCCACTGTCCAATAAAGGGATGATCTTTCCGTTTAACTAATAAGACCTTTAATTCCTTTTCGGGAACTTTGAGATCATTATCTCCTTCTTCGTCAAAGACGGTAAAAAGCAAAGCATCAATAGTTAGTGATGGCTTTTCGAATTTACTCTGATCGTAGGCAGCAATAAAAACTTCCTCTGTTTGCCCTTTACTATTGACTTTAAATTTAAGTTCTTCAAGATTCGTCTTTGTCCAATCCATAGAAAACCCTCCCGCGTTACTTTAAATAAGATATTATCATTATAATATCCTATTTATGAAAGTAAACTCTCAACGCAGGTCTTGAATACAAATGATTTGTCTTTTGCCAGATGGGAACTTAGCTTACTTTACTCATAACTCTTAATTTATCGGCAAGAAGTGCTATGAATTCGGAGTTCGTGGGCTTTTGACGCTCAATATTCATAGAATATCCGAAAATCCGTTTAAGGGTATCTGTATGTCCACGCACCCACGCAAGCTCTATGGCATGACGAATTCCGCGTTCTACCCTACTAGGTGCGGTATCATACTTTTTGGCAATACCAGGATAAAGTTCTTTGGTTACTGCCCCTAACAAAGAAACATCCTCCACCACCATCAAAATGGCTTCTCTAATATATTGGTACCCTTTAACATGGGCAGGAATCCCGATTTGGTGCATTATCGTAGTCACTTCGGCCACTAGATTGAGCCCACTTCCTACCGTCGTTACCATTGGAGAGGATGAAGAATACTGAGCTGGCGTTGCAGACGGCATATCCTGCATTAAAGAACGAATACGTTTAGTGAGAATATCAAGATCGAAGGGTTTTAATATAAAGTAGTCCACGCCAAGCAACATGGCTTGATGCGTTAACGATTCCTGCCCAAAAGCCGTTAGCATAATAATTTTAGGACGTGTCATAGTTGTCCGAGCATTAATTCGTTCCAATACGCTTAAACCATCCAAGTTTGGCATTACTACGTCAAGAATGATCAAATCTGCTTCCTGGCTTTGAATAAGCTCCCAAGCTTCTAAACCGTTGTAGGCGACGCCAACTATGTTGAGATCCTCTTGACCTTGAAGGTAATTCTGTAACATTTGACAAAAGTTACGGTTATCATCCGCGACAATAATTTTTATTTCTTTACTCATTCGCTAACATTCCACCTTAACAGTATTCCGGTCTACTGATTCTTCTTTAACGCGATCGTTTCGCCGGTATCGTAATTATACGTCACGGCGCATGTCGAAATCGTAATAAATAAGGTGATTTCAAAAAGCGGCTAATGTTTGAGAAAGCCTATCAGTAAAGGATATATGGATATTATTGGTAATAAATTTAATCGCAAATTCCACATTTATTCTTCATAGCGAGTGAAAAACAAAGAATTTACTTGAATAGTCGAGTATCGTTTCTCCAATCGGAGCTTTATCTGCCTGACGACATAATAGGGCTATTGATCTCGGCTTTCATAATTTTAGAAGCGTTCTTTTCGGAAAGTAGAAAATCGAATATAAATTACCAGTGTTAAGTATCGTCATTTGGATAAGATAAAGTTAGTCACCTAAACAAGAAAAAATCAATTACATGAAGGAGGGCACCAATTATGTCAGGAGAAAGAAACAGTAATACACCTGCATCTCAAGGCGCTGCACAACAATTGGATCAATTCAAGTATGAGGTAGCTAACGAAATGGGTCTTCAACTCGGTGGTGACCGTACAAGTC
This sequence comes from Desulfosporosinus sp. UBA4726, assembly GCA_002404215.1. Taxonomy (GTDB): domain Bacteria; phylum Bacillota; class Desulfitobacteriia; order Desulfitobacteriales; family Desulfitobacteriaceae; genus Desulfosporosinus. The sequence goes on along the minus strand of DHJG01000100.1, from coordinate 23,520 downwards.
GTGAAAATGGCTCCGTTGGTGGCCAAATGACCAAACGGATGATTCAATTTGCCGAGGAACACCTTAAAAGCGGTAACAAAATATAAATAATCCCTAGTTAGCAAAACAAACGCCCTCCTACGCTTAATCAACGTGGGAGGGCGTTTGCTTTAGACAAAAATGAAGTTATTAATTCATTCGTACCCTTTACGAACAAACAACTTCCTTGGCATCCTGTACTTCATTAAGTTTACTCTCGCGAGACTTTTTGATGACCCTAACCTTAGTAATTCTATACCCTAGAACCTCCATAACTTCAAAGTTAAACCCATCAAAATAAACCATATCCCCCTTGACCGGCTTTCGGCCTATGCGAGCAAAAACATATCCCCCTATTGTAGAAACGGTATCTTCCTCCAGTTCAATCTCGAACATTTCAGAAACCTCTTCTAATAAAACTCGGCCATTGACTATATACTCATTTTCAGCCAGTTTCTGAACGTCTGGCTGCTCTGACTCAAATTCATCATAAATTTCCCCAACCAATTCTTCAAGCATATCCTCAAGCGTAACAAGCCCAGCGGATCCGCCGAATTCGTCCACAATGACAGCCATATGGGTTCGTTGACTCCGCATTCTCTGTACAAGATGAGAAATCGGCATTCCCTCGGGAACTGCCAAGATATCTCGCTTAATCTGAGTAATCTCTTTCGTCCCCGCCTGTTCCTGCAAGCGAATGATGTCCCGCAAATGCACTAGGCCCAGAACATGGTCTTTATCGTCATCGCACAACAAATAACGTGTGTGTCCGTATTGTTTAACAACTTCTAGGATCTCCTCGAACGTATCCTGTATGAAGATACACACCATATCTTGGCGTGGAATCATCACCTCGCTAGCAATGCGGTCCGAAAACTCAAAGACATTATCCAATAGTTTACCTTCCATTTTATCGAGATAGCCATGCTTTTGACTGGCATCGACCAACATCCTTAGTTCCTCTTCACTATGTGATAAATCAGCCTCATTAGCCGGTTGAATTCTTAAGATATGCAAAATAAGGTTTGCTATACTATTAAGCGACCAAATAACCGGATACAAAACCCAATAAAAAAATTTTAAGAAGCCAGCTGTCCCAAGTGCAATGCTCTCAGCATTTTGGATCGCCAATGATTTAGGGACAAGCTCTCCAAGGACAATGTGTAATAGTGAGATGATAATAAATGCTATCGCAATAGCAATGGTATGAGTATAGATCAAACTCCAACCACCAACCCCCGCAAACAGCGGTTCGATCAAGGTTGCAATCGCTGGTTCTCCTAGCCAACCTAAACCTAGAGAAGCAAGTGTAATCCCGAGCTGACAAGCAGAAAGATAAGCGTCTAGTTTCGAGGCAACATCAAGTGCTGTTTGCGCTCTGCGTGAACCATTCTCCGCGAGTTCCGCCAAACGCGTCTTACGAACTTTCACCAATGCAAATTCAGCAGCCACAAAAAGACCATTAATTCCAACCAACAAGAGAGCAATTAAAACCTTTGTCACACTCCAGAGCAGACCTTCGATGATTTTTCTCCTCCTTTTATTTCCAGAAACCTTATGTGATTGTCTTCATATCATTCTTATTTTGTTAGAAGGTAATTATACATCATTCCTTGTATTAATGTTAGGGCTATAAAATACATATGTATCCATTAAGCCACAGTGAATTATTCTTGCTGTATGTATCTCTATCAACAGGTACACCCATTAAATTCCTCGTGTTGAAACTAATTACAGTTACTGTACATCCCATTATATACGAAAAAAACGTTCTTGTGAAATAGGTTAACATTTTCGTCAGTGAACTTGTTTTAGAGCGTAGAACTCCCACTTTATAGAAGTGGGAGTCTTGGCTAACATTTACCCCTCAATTAACTTTGCCAGATACTCCGCGTAATGCGTCAAGCGTTCTTTCGGTCGTAGCTGAACAAGACTAACATTCGTATCCTCAATGTCTTCTACCTTTGGCCCATGACTCGGGTGCAGGGCGATGACCTTCATTGACTTGGACACCCCAGCAGGATCATCAACAGACTTCAGGGAATT
>DHJG01000100.1:16604-21349 GCA_002404215.1 Desulfosporosinus sp. UBA4726 | reverse complement strand
CCTGTCATTATTCCAGATGTTTAATCGTTTGCGATATTTGGCATCTACAATAATGGATCCAGTATAAAAGTCATTGTTAAAAACATCAATCCGGATATCCGGCTTATAATTTGTTCCTTCCATGTAGAGAATGCGCTTGATCCTCAGTGCGCCACGCTTGGCTCGGGCCATTTTCTCATTAAATAGCACAGAGAGGCGAATCGTACCTTTAACCATTTCCACTAACGTATCATCTTGAAGTACTGGAAAAAGAAATTCTTGGCTTGCTCGATAAGAATCATCATAAATCCAACCGGAAACCGAAGTATATCCTACTTGCTCTAAAGCAATAATGGTTTTGATGTAACACCAGTATTCGTATAACACATCTGTCCGCTTCCATTGTACCTTAAACTCATGGCACGAGGGAATTTGCAAATCCTGTGCCCTAAGCTGCTTCCACCAGGTGAATACTCTCTTATACCGCCAATCTCGTTGTATTTTAAGTGAAAAATGGTTAGCGGCCTTTAACGGTTCTAGGCCTTTAAACACCGGTTGCTCCATATATTTTCGCACTTGAAAAATTCCTTTTTGCATTTCTCGTTCCATTGATCCAAGACCTACAATTTTGGCTTTTAAGGCCCTCACTTCGTGGCTGGTCGATTTTTGCAGGACAACATAGGGAGTTCTCGTTTCAATCGCACGTTTTTCTTCGGTAATCGTGCACCTTATGGCATGCAAGACGAGCTCCAGTTGAGACGAGAAATAGTGTAAAAAGCTCAGAACCATCCGATTCTCAGGCGTATTATACGTGAGTTGATCGATGACCCCCAGGATGACTTCTGGTTCCGCTACGCTTTTAGCGGCCACGTTGGCCCGTTGCCCTTGAACAGATAACAACCAGCGGTAGGACTTGGCATCCTGCTTGCAGCTCACATTGGCCTTTACCTCGCGATATTTCCGCTCCAAATACTGATCTGGGCGGCGTGCCAAATCTTCAAGGGTTACCACAAGCTCCTTAACTATGTGCTTTAAACTCATATAATCTGCCAAAACTTTTGGGGGAAGCAACCCACTTTCCCCGTAAAGTTTAATACCATTGCATGTCCGAGTTTGGTCATAAGCAAGTCCTTGAACAATTTCGTTAAGTTCATTACGCATCACGTCAAGTTGGTCTTCCGTAATATTATTGGGTCTAATTCGAAGCGTCGCTTCTAAGGAATCATGAACTTCCCCTTTGCTTTTCACAGATACCATATAATCTCCTGGAATCAGCGGATAATCTTCATTGAGATCACTATAAAGAGGAAACCGATGTGTTCCTGGCCTTAAACACGGAATTCCTTCTTCATCGAGATGAATTTGCGAAGAATCATAGCCATCTAAACCATCAATATAGAGATACGTACCCTCTTGGTCGGAAGTAAACGAAACATACAGGTTTTCGCGTTCAAAAACCTCAATAACAGCGTACTGAGTAACTAACCGTGGGATCTCTTGTCTACCGATCAAAAAAACAATAGAAATCCCTTCCTCATCACGATGCATAGCCATGATCTAAAAGTTCCTTTGCTTTTTTATGGCTGACATCCCGAGAATAACTAAACACCGAGACGATGTGATACTTATCAAACAGCTTAAGAATTTGGCTGCTTGCTTTCTCACCATCCGTGTATTTACCAAAGAGTTGTTCAAAATCGGATTCAGGGCCTTTAAACTTTGTCATGATCCGTTGTACAAATTGAAGATCGAAAGCCTTCCCACGATCTAGGAGTCCTTGTCCTTCCATATTGACAGGAATGTTCTTTAAATACGAGCCGATTTGGCGAATAATTCGATAACCCACAACTCTGTCTTTGTCGATTTTACGTAACGTAGAGTTTAATTCGTCTAGAAAATCAATTTCGTCATCGGTTAAGCCAATTTCAGTCGGTGAACTATTACACCATGAGGAGAATACCTTTCCAGGCACAGGCGAGAGTTGAGCCCGTTCATCAGAAGGTTTTACTAATGATTTCCCTTCAAACATCGCCTTCCAAGCGCGCAAGGACTCATAAATTTTGAGCCTAATGACATTCGATCGATCAAGAACCTTATCACTAAATTGAAACGACGATTCATCGATGTTTACCGTGCCAACAAAAAACACATTGTTTCCGATGGGAACCCGCGGGGAATACACGTGCCGATTATACACCTCTGGAGCCAGCTTTTCGCTATATAATGTTAAATAGCGATCTTCGGACAGCTCCAAAATACTTAAGAATTGGCTGAAGTAATGCTCTACACGTGCAAGATTCATTTCATCAAAACAGATGAGATAGAGTTTGTCTTTATTATCTTCTTTAGATGCGTCGATAAGTAAATCAACAAGTCCCGTTTCTGCAGGGCGATAAACCTTGTGAATCGCATCGTAAAAGCCAACTAAGTCGGCATCGTCATTCCAGTGCGGACGAACCGGAATAAATAAGAACTGTTTACGTTCTTCACCTGCTTCATCTACGCCGGAGAGGCCTAGCGCGCGGGCATAATTAATGACCAGCTGAGATTTTCCCACCCCGGACATTCCGGCTAAAACGACTAATGCACCTGTTTTAACCGCGATGTGAAAATTCACGAGATCTTCCCTATCGTACACAAGCTGGTTTTCTAACGCCACCTGATTTAAATCATTAAGAAACGTTTGCTCCCCGCTATCCGCTGCCTCAGTTGCCTCAAAATCCAAAACTTCGAGCTTTCCTTGCTCTTCGGAAAGCCGTGTCCTTTCATCTCTAATAATAGCAGGTGCCATTCCCACCTTCTGCTCACATTCAATCGGGGGGGTGTTGACCTGCAATGAGTGGTTTACTGCTGGGATCAGTTCGACTTGAGAAGGTGAGCTAAAGCGTTTCACAAATTCGGTAGCAGGAAAAGGTTCTCCATATAATAAATGGTTGCTAATTTCATTTAAATCCTCATCAAGTAAAAAAGCTAAGCTCCCACGCCTCAAGACTTGACTTTCTGGTATTTCTGCCGGAACGCAGGTCACTTCTTCGCCTTCTGGGCAATAAATACGCCAGTGTTGCTTAAGTTCCCCCAGCCAACCAGATTTACACCCAAAAAAATGATCCCTATACCCAATGATTAATGGAGGGTCCTCCGGATATTGATACGAAAGGAAATCAACGGAAGGAAGCTTCTCATAAAGGATCCTTTGGACGCGTTCTACTGGCACGTCTTTCGCAATAATAGGTATCGGTGTGAATTGTGACGTATAGGGATTAAAGGTAATCGGAGTATCGTGGAAGCCAACGTTTTTACCATTAAAATAGACTCTCTGGGTGTCTTTCTTCACGGCTTCCACGGTGAACGAAAGAAGTCGGCTTTTAAAGAACTCCTTAGCCCGTGACTTTCTACTCTCATTAATTTCATATTGTCGAAAATGCGAGGGTGTCACTAGTTCGTCTGGAAATCCTGCCAGCATTAAATCTTTACCCCAAATTGTAATCTGGCGTCTCCCTGCCAGTTCCTTATGCAGACTATCCGGTAATATAGAGATCATATCCACCTGTAAACGCAACGATTGGGAGTTTATATCGACATCTATACTTTCTATCACCGGTTTTCCGATAATGACCGAAACCCATATTCTACTATCTCTTATCATGATGATCCTCCCACTAAATATTCAAGAGTTCGTTGCACGGGATGTTCCAGTACCTGGCAATATCTCGAATCTCGTCAAGTTTCTGTAGCTTCTCTTTATTCACTTTATATAGGACAATTTCACAGGTAGACATTCTTCTGCGAGGGCGGTTCCAATCAATTTCCATGGCCCAAATTGGAATGATACCCAAAGCATTCAGCCGGATATCCACTTCATTATCACGTTCTGCAAAAATCAAAGCTTTCCGCCCCTGATAAAATGAAAGATCTATTTCGCCGTGCGATTTGTCCACGACGTTGTCCGTAACTTGCAGGGATTCTTTATGATTCAGTTGTACTTTTGCTCTTTTTGCAACCAAGGTATTTCTCTGTTCTAACTTCTGTTGGAGTACCTCTATCTCTTTGTCTTTCTTCGTCCGTTCCTCAACGAGTTCTGCCACTAGATTACGGTATTTTGAGGTCTCTTGTTTTTCTCTCACCCATTGAGATTTTAACGCTCCCATATTAAGTTTAAGCTTTTCGAATTGTTCCTTAGTTCTGAGCGCTTCTGTATTAGCCTTGCTCAACTTATTCTCCAAAATCTTTATCTTCTTATAAAGGTCTTTATTTTCTTCTGTCACTTGTTCCTCTGAGAGCATCTTTGGTCCGGAAGCACCGATCACCGTCTCTTCTACTTGTCTAACCTCTATTGTCTCGAGTGCTGCACTAATTTCTATCATCTCATTTGCTTCCCTTGTTGCGATCGTGACGTTTAAAGTATCGGCTCTATTTTTTTCATCAAGTTCTTTGTTCGCTTTAGCTTGACAATACAATTGTTCTCCCTTCTCTCGAATCTCGAGGCTAGCGCTCAAGGTGAACATGTATCCAACCTTAAATTGATCATTTAGGGGGACATCGTTGAACGAAAACGCCATGATTTCTTCTTGAGATAATTCTTCTAACTCTTTTCTTAGTAGTCTATTGATTTCTTGCCATACCTTGACCTTGTCCTCCCGGTTTCCCTTTGGAGGGGATAGAATCTCGTGAATGATGTTACTCTTATTAGTCCTTATTCTCCGTTTTAATTTCTTGGCTAGCTCTTTTAAAACTTCTTCTGTAAATCCATGCAGTATCCGCTCCAA
>DHJG01000100.1:12147-16491 GCA_002404215.1 Desulfosporosinus sp. UBA4726 | reverse complement strand
GCCAAGCCGCAGGCGCTGGCGGCCGCCTTAGTTGCACTTATGCTTCCAGAAAGTATACAACCGAAAATTATATTTTCTGACTAGTATTAAATAAGGCATGGCTATAAAATTTCTTCACTGATCTTCTAATTCCTTCCTAGTACGGCTTAAAACTTATGGAAAACAACATGAACTCTTTCTATTGAATAGGCATAAAGTGTGTAGAACATAATTGACAATAGTTATCTTTTTTCAAGGAGGAATTAACATGTGTGGAATCGTTGGCTGGGTAGATTGGGAACGTGATCTAAGCCTTCATAAAGACGTTCTAGTCTGTATGACTCAAGCACTTATACCCAGGGGTCCAGATGCAGACGGATACTGGCTTACTCCTCGAACCGCTTTTGGACACCGCCGGCTGATTGTCGTTGACCCCCAGGGAGGTCGTCAACCGATGATTCGTCACCGTGGTGAGCATACGTTTACCCTCATCTATAACGGCGAGCTTTATAATACCCCAGAGATCCGTCACGAACTTATGAGCCGCGGCTACCAGTTTGAAGGACATTCTGATACGGAAGCCGTACTTCTCTCTTACTTAGAATGGGGGCCCTCCTGCGTTGAGCGTTTAAACGGGATTTTCGCCTTTGGAATCTGGGACAGTAAAGAACATCGCTTGTTCGTTGCCCGTGATCGGCTGGGCGTTAAACCACTCTTTTACGCTGAACGGTCTGGTTCACTTATTTTTGCCTCAGAACTTAAAGCATTACTCAAGCACCCCGATATTTCGCCCACCGTCGGGAAGGAAGGATTAGCTGAGGTCTTCCTTGTCGGCCCGGCACGTACGCCGGGAGTAGGCGTTTACGATGGGATTTCCGAACTAAAACCAGGGCACATTCTTTTATATTCTGTAAATGGACTACAAATTCGCAGATATTGGGCTTTAACTAACAACGTCCATGAAGATGATTTAGACACGACGACCGCTAAAATCCGCGATCTTTTTCTCGATACCGTCAAGCGACAGTTGGTTTCAGATGTACCGATTGGAACCCTACTCTCCGGAGGACTGGATTCGAGTGCCATAACAGCTATCGCGGCTGAATCCCTGGCAGAGGATGGAAAAGGACCCCTTCAGACATTTTCTGTCGATTATATTGATAATGATAAATATTTTCATACCAATGACTTTCAACCTGGTGCAGACGGACCATGGATTGAACGAGTATCCCACACCTTCGGAACCCAACACACCAACATTGCTTTCGATACCCCTGAACTCGTTGAAGCTCTTAAGGCGGCAACACTTGCTCGCGATCTACCTGGAATGGCAGATGTCGATGCCTCTTTATTACTCTTCTCTAGAGAAATAAAGAAAAAGATTACAGTAGGTTTATCCGGGGAATGTGCCGATGAAGTGTTTGGCGGATACCCTTGGTTTCATCGGCAAGAGTCTCTTGAGGCTCAAACCTTTCCCTGGGCACTGCATGTAGAAAACCGTTTACAAGTGCTTTCTCCCGACCTTCTTGAACAACTTCAGCCCCATGACTATTTATCACGCCGCTATGAAGAAGCTCTTGCCGAAATCTCCAAGCTCCCGGGTTCTTCCATGATTCACCAAGATAGTAGGAGCTTGAAGGGGGATCTACAACGCGAAGCCCGAATCCGCGAGATAACCTACTTAACCCTGACCCGTTTCATGCCAACCCTCCTCGATCGCAAAGACCGCATGACTATGGCTACTGGATTAGAGGTCAGGGTTCCCTTCTGTGACCATCGCTTAGTCGAGTACGCTTGGAACATACCTTGGGATATGAAGGCTCTTGGTGGCCGAGAAAAAGGACTACTCAGACATGCTCTCACTGGGGTCTTACCCGACGATGTGCTTTGGCGTCGTAAAAGCCCCTATCCCAAAACTCATCATCCCAGTTATCTGTTAGCCGTGCGTACTTGGCTCACTGAAATTATTGAAGATAACACTTCCCCGATCTTGTCCTTCCTTAACCTCCCTGCCCTTCGGGACCTCATGAAGCTATCAGATACTATACCTTCTGGTCGACCATGGTTTGGACAATTAATGGACATTCCGCAACTTTTCGCCTACCTAATCCAACTAAATTTCTGGTTACTGGAAAATGAAGTCCGATTTCATTAAAGTAGGGGCACGATGCGTCGTGCCCTTTTACGTCGCATCCTTTATTATCTTATTATGCTAAGGCTTGGCACCAGCCAAGTTTTCTATTGTAAGAGGCCTTCTCATGGCCTTAACCTTGGTAATTCTAAATCCAATCACCTCCATAACTGCAAAGTAACAGCCATCAAAATAAACTTCATCACCTTTGACTGGCTTTCGACCTAAACGAGAAAAAACATAGCCCCCAATCGTAGAAACCGTTTCTTCCTCCAGTTGAATCTGCAGCAATTCTGAAACTTCTTCCATTAAAACCCGTCCGACAAGTAGATATTCATTTTCAGTCACCTTCTGAATAGGCGTCTGTTCCAACTCAAATTCATCGTAAATATCTCCCACCAATTCTTCGAGCATATCTTCAATTGTGACAAGCCCAGCTGATCCGCCGAATTCATCCACGACAACAGCTATATGGGTTCGCTGGCTCCGCATTTTCTGAATAAGCTGAGAAATTGGCATTCCCTCAGGGACAACGAGAATATCCCGTTTTATCTGAGTAATATCCTTCTCGTCCTGTTGTTCCTGCAGTCGAAAGATATCCCGCATATGCACTAAGCCAAGAACATGATCGTTATCATCATCACAGAGCAGGTAACGGGTATGTCCATATTTTTTTAAAATATCGAGAACTTCCTGAAAGCTATTCTGAATAAAGATACAAACCATATCTTGGCGCGGAATCATTACATCACTTGCGATACGGTCTGAAAATCCGAAGACATTATCCAATAATTCGCCTTCCATTTTATCCAAATAACCATACTTCTGACTGTCATCGACCAACCTTCGTAATTCTTCTTCACTATGGGCTAAGTCAGATTCGTTGCCTGGTTCAATTCCCCAGATACGTAGCACAAGATTAGCTAGGTTATTAAGAGACCAAATAACCGGAAAAAATAACCAGTAGAAGCCTTTCAAAAATCTCGCAGTACCCAGGGCAATATCCTCTGCCTTTTGAATTGCCAAAGATTTAGGGACAAGCTCTCCTAAAACGATATGCACGAATGAGATAAGGAGAAATGCTATCGCTATAGCTATGGTTTCCGTGTAGACCGTGCTCCAACCGGCCACACCCGCAAACAAAGGTTCGATCAGAGTTGCAACGGCTGGTTCACCAAGCCAACCAAGTCCCAACGAAGCGAGCGTAATCCCAAGCTGGCAGACCGAAAGGTAAACGTCGAGGTTTGACGTAACTTCAATGGCTGTTTGTGCTCTGATTGAGCCATTCTCTGCAAGCTCTGCCAAACGGGTCTTACGTACTTTAACCATTGAAAATTCTGCGGCAACAAAAAAACCGTTAATTCCGACCAGAAACATAGAAATTATGACCTTTAAGACACTCCAGAGCAGACTGTCTATAATAATTATTCTCCTCCTTTTAAATTTCGAAACACCCTCCTGCTTATACTTCCTTATTATTCTATTATTATTTTCCTCCGACGAATGCACGCTTGTAAAATAGCATTATTTTCCAATGTAGAGAAAGTTGGCAAAAATTCTATTTTATTATACACAAGCCCCAATTTACCACTATTCTAATCATTATATAACAAGGAAAGACGCTTGTAAAAATATGCTTAACATATTAGGGACGCAAAAAACAGATTCAAATAATTTAATGAATCTAATGTGGGCTTATTGAGATTAGAAAAAGCTTGTGTTATGCTTAAGAAAAAATATAATCATTTTAGGTGCCCTTAGGGGAGAATAGGGAAGATCGGTTTAATACCGGCGCGGACCCACCACTGTATTCGATGAGCTTCGCAAACCACTGGCGTTACGTTGGGAAGGTTTCGATTTAAGCGATGATTCGGAGAGCCAGGAGACCTGCCTAAGATGTTTACGTCTTCCTACAACGTGGGGAGCGGCGGTGATGACGGTAAAGTCCCGACCACAGAGTTATTTGTGGTCGGGACTTTACTTTATCTACAAACGATTACAAAAATGAGAGGGGATAATAACTTGCATAATTTTACAGAGGTTCAACTCTATGACCAACTTCAAACCCTCACAGCGAGGATTTCCGACCTTGACGAGGAGGCCATGGCCAAAATCCAAGACCGCCTGGATTCACTCACCAAACCGCTAGGAAGTCTTGGTCAATTAGAACATATTGCCAAAATCTTTGGAGGAATTCAACGAACCTCTACCCCTAAAATCTCTAAAAAAGCCGT
>DHJG01000100.1:7929-11962 GCA_002404215.1 Desulfosporosinus sp. UBA4726 | reverse complement strand
GAGGGAGACTTCATTCACAAACGCGTTGCCAACGGAACCAAGAACATGACCAAAGGTCCAGCCATGACCCGTCAAGAAGCCCTACAAGCTCTGCTCGTGGGAGCCGAAGTCGCCGCTGAAAAGATTCACGAGGGATATAACCTTCTGGCCACTGGAGAGCTTGGCATTGGTAATACCACTCCCAGTTCTGCTATCGTCGCCCTATTTACGAATTCCTCCATCGAAGAGGTCGTTGGTCGCGGGACTGGAATCGATGATGCCGGCTTAATTAAGAAACGTCGTGCTATTGAAAAGGCCTTTGAAGTCAATCAACCGGATCGAACGGATGCCCTCGATGTTCTCACAAAAGTTGGAGGCTTAGAAATCGCAGCTATTGCTGGCAGCATCCTGCAAGCTGCCGCCAGCCGTGTTCCAATCGTCATCGACGGGTTTATCTCAACTGCTGGAGCACTTGTTGCTGCGAAACTTGCCCCGAAAAGCACCGCATATATGTTTCCCTCCCACGGATCAGTCGAGATAGGTCATCGTAAGGCACTTGCTGAGCTAGGTCTTGAACCCGTACTTCACCTTAACCTAAGACTTGGGGAAGGAACCGGAGCTGTCCTAACCTTCCACCTGATTGAAGCTGCCCTTCACATTCTCGAAGAAATGGCTACCTTCGCAGATGCCGGAGTCAGCGAAAAGTTAACCTAATTCCCATCGGTGAATCTCTATTTGAAAACGAGGGAGGCTGGTGAATATGTCCTCATTTACATTAGTCACAGGCGGTGCCCGAAGTGGCAAAAGCCACTTCGCAGAACTTCTTGCTGCTCAACCCAAACGTCCTGTCATTTACATTGCGACTGCCCAAATTTGGGATGATGAAATGGCCCTGCGGGTCAAAAAGCACCAACAACAACGTCCGAGCACTTGGCGGCTCATTGAAGAACCCCTCAACATTCGAGACATCTTAATTCAACTTAAAGATGAAGACGTGGTCATTCTTCTCGATTGTGTCACACTCTGGCTGACCAATCTGCTCTTGGCTGGACAAGCCGAAGCATCTCTCCAAGCAGAACAAGGTACCCACGGCCCTATCCTACCAGATCATGTGGAACCCCAAATAGTAGCGACAGTGCGAGAGGTTGCCCAACTTGCCCGAGAAATTAAACCACCGGTCATCTTTGTCAGCAATGAAGTAGGTCAAGGCATTGTTCCCGATAACCCCATGGCCCGAGCTTATCGAGATTTGGCTGGGCGAAGCAATCAAATTCTGGCTCAAAGTGCGGATAATGTGTATTTGGTCGTGGCTGGTCTTCCCCTAGAGATTAAACACTCTGGCGAAAAACTGCTTGCCTCCTTGGTTAAGGAGTGATTTGATATGCGCGGGTTTCTAATTGCCCTGACGTTTTTAACTCGCCTTCCTTTGCCAGCACCAAAAGTTGAAGTCACCTCTGAAGAATTTACCCGAAGTTATCGCTATTATCCCCTGGTTGGACTGGTCTTAGGTCTACTTCTCTGGCTTATGGCGCGAGCGCTGGTTCTTTATTTCCCCCCCTTGGTTCTGGGCGCTCTCCTGCTAAGCGCTGAATTGATGCTTACAGGAGGGCTCCATCTCGATGGGTTTATGGATAGTATGGATGGGTTATTATCCGCCCGAACTCCGGAACGGATTTTAGAGATCATGAAAGACAGCCGAGTTGGAGCCCACGCCTGTATGGCTCTGATCGGCTTACTACTCTTGAAATTCACCTTGCTCGCTAGCCTAAACCCCGCTCAGTTTTCTATCCTTCTTGTTATGCCAATGCTCTCACGCTGGGTATTTCAGATTGGGGTCATCGGATTTCCCTATGCCCGCCCCCAAGGACTTGGGAAAGGTATACACGAAACTACCCACTGGGCACCGTTTCTTCTCACGGGAAGCATTGTGCTCGGAATTTCCTTTTACCTCGCCGGACTTGCTGGACTAATCGCTTTTGGAGTATGCATCCTCACAATAACCTTTCTAGCCTCTAGGATTTCTTCCCTCTTAGGAGGTTTGACTGGAGACTTATATGGAGCTTTTATCGAGCTTTCAGAAGTTGTGTGTCTTCTGGCCGCTTTTCCTTTTCTCCGTTAATTTAATCCTAAAACTATCATATTAATATTAATTCAAGTGGCCTCAAGGAAAACTAAGTAATTTCCTTGAGGCTTCTTGAATTAATATTGGATTACTAGGAACTTTTGGAGTACACTAGTATAGTGGTAAGCGGGATTCATTTATGCATAGAAAGGAAAAAACATGGTAATCTTTATTATCACATTTGCTTTATATGCTTTTGCTGGTTGGGTCATGGAAACCCTATATCGTTCGATCCAACAGCAACGATTAGTGAATCCTGGATTTTTAGCTGGTCCCTTCCTGCCAATTTACGGATTATTTGCAACAATAGTGATATATTCAAATGGACTATTATCTCACATTGTGTGGGAATGGCAATTTGCTTGGTTTGTTTTATTAAGTACCTTGCTCGAATATGTCGCTGGCTGGTTTTTCGAACGTTTCTTTCATTTACAACTTTGGGACTATCACTCAACACCCTTCAATTTTAAAGGGCGTATTGCTCTCCCCTACTCCTTACTCTGGGGAATCTTAGGTCTAGTGTTTCATAGCCTCCTTCATCCGGCAGTTCAACTCCAAATACTGCGCATTCCCATTGTCGTTCGTCCTATTTTGGCTATTATCTTGACAACCTATGTTATATGGGACATTATCCATTCCAGTCTATTACTTCGTCGCCTAGAACACTTTGTGGTCATGTTCCAGGAACGATATGAATTATTGGAACTTACTCCTTTCCACAGTGTTTTTTCTCCATTTCGTCGCCTTCTGCATACCTATCCGAAAATGCGCCATACTGTAAGTGAGAAAATGGCTTTACTTTATGCCAAACAAGAAGCACTTGAAAACTTCTTAAGACTTCAACGCAAAAAATTCAACACCCCAAATAGCGAAAAAGGTCCCCACTCAGATAGTTAGGAAGGTGAATCCATTGACTTTAGCAGAGCACGTTGATGACATTTTAAACCACGCTGAATACAAACAATTAGCATCATTTACTCATCATCGTCCTTTTACGACACTGGAACACTCTATCCGTGTTGCTCAAATAGCGTATAACTGGTCCATACGCCTTGAAAGAACACTCAATTTGGATACTCAAGCAGTCACCCGTGGTGCCCTCCTTCATGACTTTTTCTTGTATGATTGGCATCACCTGAGACCGGACGGAACAAGATGGCATGGTTTTCGCCACCCCCGTATCGCCTGCCAAAATGCAGAACGTTGTTTCCCTTTAAATGAAAAGGAAAAGGACATTATTTTAAGCCACATGTGGCCACTCACTGTGCGCAGACCCCGAAGTCGTGAAGCCTTTCTCGTCATGATGGCTGATAAAATGGCCTCGATCCAGGAATTTAGATTTAAATTCAAGCGTAACCTCCCGGCTTCCGAACGGTACACTACTCTCCATCTTCTTAAGCACAAATAGTAAGCACACTCCTAAATGGCATGCTTTGTTTTTTCTAGCATGTCATTTCTTAATGTCTAACCGTACTCCATTTCATTACTACTTTCTATAAATTTTGGTGACGTGCTATGGATCTCTGAGAAAGAATTGGAGAATCTAAAAATAAATATGTAGCTTTCACTGTAGCGTTGCATTAAACTAGAACAAAAATCCTTTATCAGAAAAAACTTTTACACGCATAGCGACACAATATTTTGCTTGAGGGAGGGTAACCGTTGTCCAAAAAAGGCTTCTCCTTTATGACCTTGCTAATTTCCCTCACTTTAGTGATTTTTCTTTATCCTAAACTGCAGAACCCTGCCGTTTTAAAAGCGTTTGTTACACAATGGGGCTTATTAAGTATTTTTATAGACCTTGCCATAGTTATGATTCTTGCTCTTTTTCCAGTGATACCGTTTGTCTTAATGGCAGGGATTAATACCCTACTTTACGGTTGGATCGGTGGTTTTATGCTTTCCCTCGGTGGAAGCCTATTAGGGGCCTCT
>DHJG01000100.1:7237-7700 GCA_002404215.1 Desulfosporosinus sp. UBA4726 | reverse complement strand
GGTTTTTGGTTAGCTCGCACGCTTGGACAAGCGTGGGCTCAACCAAAGATGACGAAGCTCGGGAAATGGGGCGTTCTGCTAAGGGGAAATAGTTTTACCGTTGTCCTTCTCTCGCGACTTATTCCTGTCCTGCCCTCTGCCGCAGTGAATTATGCCGCTGGCTTATCCCTTATGACCTTTCCATCGTTTTTCTTAGCCACACTAATGGGTAAAATACCCATGATTGTATGGGAATCTTGGGTAGGGCATGACTTATGGCGAATCTCTCATCATCCACGTCGACTAATCTTAGCCTTAGCCATCGGCGCTATCCTATTTGGGTCAGTGGGACTTTATTGGTATTTTTCCAAGAAATTTCCGAAGACACCTCGCGTACATTAATAAAGCAACAAATAGCCCAAGCAGCTATTTGTTGCTTTTTATTCTAGCGAGCAAATGCTGTAGCAATCACCAGATACCCAGA
>DHJG01000100.1:4223-7158 GCA_002404215.1 Desulfosporosinus sp. UBA4726 | reverse complement strand
AACTACTTGAAATCCATAACGTTTCGCCCAAGTGACAATAATTGTATTGGCATTATCTATAACTCCTTGAGCTTGTCTAAAATACGGTGCGTTCCACCCCTCCGAAAGAGGATTATAAAGTGTTGCCACCTTCACAGTTGCCATAGGATTGAGCCGACGAACCTCTTCCCCGATTTGGGCAAAGTTTCTGTTCATATTACTGAAGACAAGAGGTAGATATGAAGGGTTAATCGCTTGATTAGTTCTTAATAGACGGAGCAAATCGTTAGATCCTATCGTAAGTGTGATCAGAGAGGCCTGAGAAACTAAATGCCGAGTATTTAGATTAACCTGCAACGAAGCAAGAAGCCCACCTGTGGTTAAACCGTTTACCCCTAGATTGATCATACATAAATCGGGGTTATTCCGCCGAAGATAAGTTTCGTATATCACCGGAAAGGAAAAGGAACGCCCAACACCATACCCCGCTGTAATTGAATCCCCTAAAGCCAAATATAATTTCACCATAATCACCGCTTTCAAACTTCCATGTTTATCCTTAGAACTAAGCACCACTAAGACCTCCATTTTTTTAAAGGATAAAATAAGTTGCGCTAAGTCTCTGGATAAGTTCAACAAAGATTCAGATAAAGTAACTTTCTTCCATGTAATAGGGTATGATTACCATTTCACATCTGACACGCCCTGAGAATAAACCTGCAAAATTATGGGATGATAAATACTTGGTAGGCAAGTAGCCTGAACAGGGGGTTTAAGATAGGTGAGCAAGATTTGGGAAATTCTAAAAAAAGGAAATTCTTCATCCTTTTCTGCGGCACTAGGCAACATATTCCTAGTTATTCTCAAAGGAATTGCTGCCGTTGCCAGTGGGAGTGGCGCTATGTTTGCTGAGGCAATGCATACTGGCGCAGACGCCATCAATCAGATCTTTGTCTTTATTGGTAGCATTCTTGCAGAACGAAAACCAACGCACCGTTTTCCGACCGGCTTTGGACGTCTGATCAATGTGTTCTGTATGGGAGCAGTGATCGTCGTTACCATCATGGCCTATGAAACAGTCCTAGAAGGGATTCATTTAATCCAACACCCGACATTTATCGGAAATCTATGGCTCCCTATTTTCAGCTTGCTTGCCTCCATGTCCATTGACGGGTATGTCCTACTCAAGGCTATGCGCGAAATTCTGAGAGAAACACGTACCGAAGCTAAACGATTTGCGCTCATTCCAGCAGCTCTTAAAAATGTGAAGCGAGCCTCTCCTCCGACTCGCCTTGTCTTCTACGAGGACCTTGTAGCCACATTTGGAGCTTTGCTGGCCCTCGGGGCCATACTATTGACACGCTTTACCCCAATCAAGGCTTTAGATGGTATTGCGGCGATCATCATTGGATTGCTTATGGGTGGGGTAGCCTTTAGAGTTGGGTATGACAACATGGTCGGATTAATTGGTGTTTCAGCTCCTAAGGAAGTCGAAGATACCGTTTCCCAAATTATTCTCTCCGATCCCGCTGTTACGGATATTAACAAAATGCGCATCCTCCAAGAGGGACGTTTTTATCATGTTGAAAGCTACATTGAACTCCGTCCAGGATTAACCTTGTCTGAGGCTGATAGTATTAAATCCAGAATTCGAGATCGACTATCAACCTATGAGGATGTTACGGATGTTACCTTAGGAATTATTGAGGATAACGGCGTGAAAGATTGGCGACCCTCAGAACAAACTCCCCTTTAAAGGTCACAGTAAAAGGAACAACTTACATTGTTCCCTTTTACTGTGACCTTTTTCATTTTTTCTAAAGTTCAAATCTATATCTACTGAAGAATGTGGAAACCATTCACTATTATTTATTTATGTTTTTAAAAGAAGGTGAAACTATTTGTTTAGAGAATATACACAAGAAATGAATTATCGAATTTTAGTGTATATTGAAATATTATCAGTAATTCGAAGAAGTCATATACCAAAACGATAGCCGGTTATTTAATGTGAATACTTCAATGATGGTAGTAAAATTAGATTGATGGAGGATTTTCAATGAAACAAGATATACTCTTGGAAAGTGGTATTAACGAATTAGAAATTGTTATCTTTACCGCAGGAGATAGTGTGTTAGGCATTAATGTCGCAAAGGTAGAATGCATTATCACATTTCAACCTATTACAAAAATCCCAAATTCAGATAAGAATATCAAGGGAGTTATCAATTACAGAGGTCGAGTGATACCCGTCTTAGATTTAATTAAAACCCTAAACAATGAGTGTTCAAAAACTCCAGAGGAGAGATTATTAATATTGATTAATATTAATAATAGTAATTTTGCAGTTGAGGTTAGTTCCGTAATTGGAATCAGAAGACTTTCTTGGCAAGAAATTGAGGTTCCTGCCGCTATTCTTCTTGGTAATAACCAAACACCTATAACGGGCATTGTTAAGACCACTCAAGATGAAATTATTTTAATTCTCGACTTCGAAAAGATAATCGGTGATATTGATCCTGCCTTGTCAATGAAAGAATCAAAAGCGACAAAAGGACTGGAAGGAAAAAGAGTTGTAGTCGCAGAGGACTCAACCTTTTTATTGAAAATTGTTAATGAATCTTTTATCAAAGCTGGGGCGATCGTGGAAAAATTCAGTAATGGTAAGGATGCTCTAGATTATCTACTGAACAGTTCCACAGACGAAGTACATTGTGTTATTACTGATATTGAAATGCCCATAATGGATGGTTTAACCCTGACAAAGCAAATAAAAAGTAATGAAAAATTAAAAACAATACCAGTTATTTTATTCTCATCAATTGCTAATGAAGCATTAAGACATAAGGGGGCAAGTGTTGGTGCTGATGCTCAAATATCCAAGCCAGAAATCGACAAGCTCGTGGAATTAGTAAAAAATATCAGAGGAACAGTTCTTTGAACTTAACATGAACAT
>DHJG01000100.1:3840-4003 GCA_002404215.1 Desulfosporosinus sp. UBA4726 | reverse complement strand
AAGACACAGCAAAGCCCGCTATTAGTTAGCGGGCTTTGCTGTGTCCTAATTTACATTGCTTTGTAATAATTGTAAGAAGGTATTTTGGAAATCTTCCATCGAATTCTTGTTTCTGCCCGTTGCCTAGGGATTACTCGCCCAACTCTACTTTATCTTCTGCAAA
>DHJG01000100.1:2894-3724 GCA_002404215.1 Desulfosporosinus sp. UBA4726 | reverse complement strand
AGACTATACGTTTTGTATATTTTGAAACCCTTCCCCTAAAACCTCGTGCGCCTCACTAACAATTATGAAGGAATCTGGATAATTTTTCTTTATATATGTTCTGAGTTTTATTAACTGCGTTCGGTCCATAACGGAATAAATTACAGAATTTTTATTGCCAGTGAAGCCACCTTTTCCTTCAAAAGCTGTGCATCCTCTGTCTATTTCGTTTATAATATATTTTTGGATATTTTCACTGTTATTTGAAAATACCATTACAGCCTTTACCGAAGTAAATCCTTCAATAACCTTATCAATTATAATTCCGTTTAAAAATACACATACCACTGCATATAATGCTGTGGCAATACCAAAGCTTAGACCCGCAAGGATAACTACAAAAATGTCTACCGCTTGCATGGATTTCCCCAAATTAAAATGAAAAAACTTATTCAATATTTTGGCGATTATATCTGTTCCTCCCGTGGATGCGTTCTGAGAAAAAACTATCCCTAGACCGGTTCCTAGTAATAAGGTACCAATTATTGCTGAGAGTAAGACGTCATTAGTAAGAGCCTGTGGTTTAAGAACCATTTCTATTAACCAAATGGTTCCAGACATACCGATGCTGGCATAAATCGTCTTAGCCCCAAAATTACCCCCTATAAATAGAAAACCAATCCCGAATAAAATTACATTCATCACCATCATTAACATGCCGATTGGCAAGGACGGCATGTGATAGTTTATAACTATAGCTATACCGGTTATTCCGCCTCCATTTATATGAACTGGCACATAAAAGTACTCCACCGCAATACTAACCAAAATAAACCCTAAAGTGATTATTA
>DHJG01000100.1:0-2662 GCA_002404215.1 Desulfosporosinus sp. UBA4726 | reverse complement strand
ACATTATAACACAATTTGAAACTCGGTTTCGACAGGATAGAGTACTTCTCGTACCTATCACTGAAGAAGCCGAGTTTCTGTTATGTTTGACGAAAATTTGACTAGCACCAGCGGCAGTCTTTTGGTCAATTAGCGTTTGTACTTCGGTGTCAAAATAGCCGGCTCTCCTTCGATATGTTAAACAATTTCTTTCCAGTAAATATTTGTCATTTTAGATTAATTCTATATTATTTCATATATTCCTTCTTAGATAGGCACGCGTAATTTGTCGTAAAAGCATTATAATTATTGAGTGCAGGAAAATAATGTTTAATATAGAATTAATAATTATCAGGATAGGAGGAGGTTGTTTATAATCAAACGGTTGTTAACTTTACTTAAACTTTCTTGGTCTTAAATTATCGTCGACTAAAATTTAATAAATAAAAGAAGTGAGGGCTTTATTATGAAAAAATTTGTTATTGGCCTAGTTATGGTTGCATCCTTGTCTTTATTTCTGGTTCCACTATCATCAGCTAAACTCTACACCCCTGCCAAAGCTGGCTGGGGTTGCGTCACACCTAACACAGCTACTGCTATTTGGGGCTAAACAACAAACAAGAGAAGCGAGGTCGTCTGAGACGACCTCGCTTCTCTTGCTATATCGAAATTCTCATAATGTTCCGCTTAGCTGATTGAACCAAACACCCTGAGTTAGAATTATTAGAATCAAATTCCATTGCTTTCAAGAAAGTCACGAAGTAAATTCATACAGACAGTCTTTCTGTATTCTGCAGAAATTCTACCTCTAATAGGAACAATCTCCCGATCATAGGCTGCAAGATAATCTTCCTTGACAACCTTGGCCTCTTCAATTGTCTTGCCGATCAACATCCCATCAATATCGGCCCGCCTAATTATATCGTCGCTGACTGCACCAAAGGCTGTCATACAGTTAACAATCTTACCATTCTCTAGGTGAAGGATGGCAGCAAACGATACTCTGGCAATCGCCAAAGCATTTCTGGCGCCTACCTTCTTATAATAGTAATTACTCAGCCCGACTCTACTCATAAGAATCTCAACTAATAGTTCGTCTGCCTGTAAGGCAGTTTTTTTTCTGCCAAGATAAAACTCATTAATAGGAATCACGCGTTCCCCTCTGCTACTGACCAGACGCAGTTTAGAGTCTGTCGCCAAAAAAATCAGTGCGCTATCAGCCTTAGGTGATCCGTTGCAGATATTGCCACCAACAGTACCGAGATTGCGGATTGCTGGTGCTGCAATATGTGATACTGCTTCCTTTAAAATAGCGGGAGTTAGTTTACTCTCAAGAATATCAGTGAAAGTACATGCGGCACCAATCCGAATATAGTCCGTATCTTCTACAATATTCTTCATCTCAGGGACTTTATTAAGGAACAAATATGTCACATTCTCATCTGCCTTAATCATCAAATCGGTCCCTCCAGCGTAAGGAGTAACCGCTGCTTTGGCGCGGAAGTCTAAGGCTTCTTTCAATGATGTTGCCTGATAACTATTTACCATAACCCTTCTCCCTCCTTCGCTGCAATGCCAATTGCCTTAACGATGGCATTATATCCAGTGCATCGGCAAAGATTGCCGGATATCCCATCACGAATATCTGCTTCAGTCGGGTCTGGATTCTTGACCAGGATACATTCGGACGCCAGTATCATACCAGGAATACAAAAGCCGCACTGGACCGCACTGACAGAGGCATAGGCCTTGTCCAGAACCGCAAAACGTTCAGTTTCACGATAACCTTCAATAGTGATAACACTACTCCCTTCTATACTGCCCATGGCTGCCATACAGGAGTTAACCAATCTGCCATCAAGAATGACAGAACAGGCGCCGCATTCGCCTTCTTTACAACCGCACTTCACCCCAGTGATACGAAATTCATTGCGAAGTACATCGAGCAAACGCTCATTCGCCTTGGCAATTGATGTAACCTCTTGCCCGTTAAGCATAAATTTTGTCATTATTTAAGCACCCCCAGTAAAGCTTTCATAGTATCCTCTGTTGTAAATGGTGCCTTGTTTAAGTTTACACCCAGCGCATTTTCCATCGCTTCAACATAAGCTGGAGCCGCGCCAACAATAGGAAGTTCACCTGCACCCTTTGCACCGTAAGGACCGTGGGTATAGGGATTGTTAATGATTTTTGTCACAAGATTTGGTACATCGACCGCTGTAGGGATTGAATAATCACTTAAGCTGTTATTGCGAATCTTACCTTGGTGATTGTAATCCATCTGCTCCATTGAGGCATAGCCAATACCTTGCAGGAACCCTCCTTGCATCTGTCCCAAGATAATATTCGTATCGATCGGAACCCCAACATCGTAAATACCCCATGCTCCGAGGACCTTTGTCGTGGCGGTCAGCGTGTCTACTTCCACTTCAATAGCATTAACAGACCATGAATAGGTTGGATAGGCATCTCCCCTGAATTCGTCTATATTAAAGGGAATTACAAAATCAGGCTCCACAAAATGTTCTTCTATAACTTGTTCTTCTCCAGTTTTCCATTCTTGCTTAAGCCTTTCTGAGGCACGCTTAAGTAATTCTCCAACTGTCATAACCGAACGACTTGCCACGGTGGGACCTGAATCAGGCACTTGATCGGTATCCGGATTATTGTAGGACACCTGATC
>DHJG01000041.1:1726-3488 GCA_002404215.1 Desulfosporosinus sp. UBA4726 | reverse complement strand
GGCCTTTTTGCTTGTTTTCGTTATGGTTCTGAAAGACTGAGGTAGCATTTTAGATGAGCTTGAGGGTGACATGCAGTTGTCATACCTTGAGTATAATAATTTAAGGCAATGCAAAACTAATTGATTGTTGAAAAATTGTTGTAAATGCTTATTATAAGCTTATTATAACGGTAACGATGCTCAACTTGCAATTATACGGGAATACTACCAATAGGTTGGGAGCAAATTGAAGTGTGCGAAAGATTGTTATGAAGAACACTATTTAAGGACTGAAGGGATATATGCATGGAGAATAAAAAACTGGCAAGGATTATCACTATAACTCTCAATCCGGCGCTTGATCAAACCCTTAATTTTACCCAATTTCATGTCGGGCAAGTTAATAGGGTTGATAAAGAGCGCTTAGATCCTGCTGGCAAAGGCATAAATGTCGCCAAGGTTCTTAATAGGCTAGGCCAAAACGTGGCTGTAACTGGTTTTTTAGGACGAGAAAATGCTAATATTTTTGAACAGTATTTCCAAACACATGGAATATCAAATCATTTTATTGTAGTTGATGGGGCTACGAGAATAAATACTAAAATAGTCGATGAGACTACCGGTCAGGTAAGCGAAATTAATTTTCCTGGTATTCACTTTAGTGCTTCGAATTTACAGGAACTCGAGAACGTCATTAAGCAGTTGGCCCTAGAATCTGAGTATTTTGTTCTATCTGGGAGCTTGCCAGGGCAAGCTCCTTTGGATATATACCGTAAGTTTATTGAAATTCTGAAGAGTAATAATTGCAAGGTCTTTTTGGATACCAGTGGTGGCGCCCTGATAGAGGGCATCAAAGCCAAACCGTATGCTATCAAACCTAATCTAGATGAATTAAAGCAGTTATTGGGTCATTCTCTGGAACAAGAGCTAGATGTGTTAACGGCGATCGACACATTAATTTCCGGCGGGATTCCTAAAGTCGTGATTTCACTGGGCGGAAAAGGGGCGTTGGTCGCAGACAGAACGCAACGCCTGTTAGTGCGTCCACCTGATGTCCAAGTTGGTAGTACTGTAGGGGCTGGTGATGCCTTGGTGGCAGGGCTGGTATATGGAGAAGTCCAAGGCATGTCGCTGGAAGAACAGGCCCGTTGGGCAACAGCCGTTGCAGTTGCCTCTATCCAACCAGAAACCCAAGCGGGACGACTTAATGACGTGGAGGATCTATTACCTAACATAATAGTTTCTTCACTAGGGAAGGGTGTCTTTCTTTTGGCTTAATAAGTCCATTAAACAGTATAATAACTTGAAAGGTTTGCTTCAGAATTTACAAACGGAGATAACAAAATTAATTATGGAAGATTAACTACAAACCTAGGAGGATTTGAAATTGTGACTTCATATGGACTTGTTGGACTAGTATTCATTAACTTGGCTCTGATAATTTACACGATTGGAGTGTGGAGTGAACGATTTCAAGGCAGATTGAAGTGGTGGCATGTAGGAACATTTTATGCTGGTTTAGTCTGCGATTCGATAGGAACTAGGGCGATGAGTTTGATGGTGAGCGGGGCGCTCCAATTTAACTTCCACGGGATAACGGGTTTAGCGGCAATATTGATTATGCTCTTTCATGCTGGTTGGGCTACATTAGTTCTAATTAGAAAAAATGAGGTGCAAATTGTTAATTTTCAAAAACTCAGTATTTTGGTTTGGGTTATTTGGTTAATTCCAATGATCACAGGAGCAGTTCTGGGAATGACAAAATAACTTGTCACGACATGTT
>DHJG01000041.1:0-1423 GCA_002404215.1 Desulfosporosinus sp. UBA4726 | reverse complement strand
GGCGGGTTCGGCGCCACCTGCAGTAGTAAGGTAGTGATCTGAGTCAGTCTTATCATAACCCATCCAAACTGCCGCTGTGAGCTCAGGAGTATAACCAACAAACCAAACATCTTTTTCCCCTTTGCCAATTCCTGAGAATTCTTGTTCGGGAGGAAGCTCAACAGAACCAGTTTTGCCCGCTGTGGGTCGACCAAGATTGGCATTTTTGCCAGTGCCATTGGTGACAACATCTTGTAACATTAAGGTCATCATGTAGGCCACGCTGGGTGTCGTCACTTTAACCGCATCTGGTTTAGCTTGGAATAAAACAGTACCTTCTTTAGTAGTAATCTTACTAATGGCATAGGCTTTATTCATAACCCCAAGATTAGAAAATGCCCCATAGGCTTGTGCCATTTGAAGGGGTGATACCCCTTTAGAAAGACCACCCAGAGCTATACTGAGGCCGTTATCCTCTTTTGCTAGTGGGATGCCACTCCGTTTGGCGAAATCAATACCGCTCGCTATTCCGATTTCGTTCAGTAACCAAACTGCGGGGACATTCCACGATTGACGGACTGCCTCTTGCATGGTTATATTTCCTCGGTATTGATTGTCATAATTCGTGGGGGAGTACCCATTGATATTTAATGGACTGTCATTGACAATAGAATCTGGAGTATAGCCTTTTTCCAAGGCAGGACCGTAAACCGACAAAGGCTTGAAAGCAGAGCCTGGGAGGCGTACAAGCTCAGTTGCATGGTTAAATCCGCGGTATACTCTTTCGCCACGGTATCCCACCAACCCTTTGACGCCTCCGGTCGAGTGGTCTATAACAACCACTCCGCTTTGGACTATTTGATCGGCTTTCCCGGCGGGAAAGAAACTGCTATCTGCATAAACGTCCTCAGCGGCTTTTTGAACCAAGGGATCCATCTGAGTATATATTTGCAGACCTCCGTTTAGAATTTGTTCCTCGGTAAAACCAAGATGATTAGTTGCTTCTTCAACCACATAATCAACATAGGGAGCATATTGACCGGAAAGGTTACTTTGCGAACCTGTNNAAATTTCTCCGCTCCAAAGACTTTTGCTTATTTTTAAGTGGTGAGTAAATAGTGGGAGCTTTAGGGAGTCCGGCGAGTAAAGCTGATTCTTCTAAAGTCAGCTTTTCGGCGCTTTTACCGAAATAGAGTTGGGCCGCATTTTGTAAGCCCCATTTTCCTTCACCAAAATAAATTTGATTGAGATAGGCGGCTAGAATTTCATCCTTACTAAGAACCGTCTCAATCTTTAAAGCGTAGGCAGCTTCCTTTAGTTTTCGAGTTATAGTTTTATCAGAAGCTAAGAAAAGATTTTTGGCTAATTGCTGGGTAATCGTGCTTCCCCCTTCAGAAAAGTCACTGGATCTCAAATCTCTGGATAGAGCACGTGCCATAGAGCG
>DHJG01000208.1:5680-8748 GCA_002404215.1 Desulfosporosinus sp. UBA4726 | reverse complement strand
GGTGCAAAACTCCAGGGGATAAAGGCAGTAAATCCACCAGTTTGATCCTGGGCATCCCGAACACGAATCATATGCAGTATTCGCTCCTCTAACGTCTCAACATGCCCAAACATCATGGTCGCTGTGGATTTCATACCCAGCTTGTGTGCTGTGGTCATCACATCCATCCATTGTTGCCAGCTTATTTTGTTAGGGCTGATCAGATGACGAACTCGATCATCTAAGATTTCTGCCCCTCCCCCAGGAATCGAATCTAAACCAGCATCTCGGAGGCGACGAATCACTTCCTCTAGACTTAAATGTGATTTGTTTGCCAGATCCCACACTTCCGGAGGACTAAACGAGTGAATGTGAATGGAATAATGAGCTTTAATATCGCGTAGAAACGTTTCAAAATACTCTAGATCCAAATCAGGATGCAATCCCCCTTGAATTAAGAGCTGAGTTCCTCCAACAGCAATTGTTTCTTCAATTTTAGCATGTATTACGTCACGTGACAAAATATATCCTTCTGGATCTTCCGGTTTACAGTAGAAGGCACAAAACTTACATTGACAGGAACAGACATTGGTATAGTTAATATTCCTATCTATAACAAATGTTACAACTTTTTCCGGATGCATCTGTCGACGGACAAGATCCGCTCCTTGTCCCAACGAAAGAAGATCAGCATCTTGTAATAGTTTAACCCCATCTGCGACGGATAACCGTTCACCCACTAAACGTTTTTCGATGATCTCCAAGGTTTCCGTTTGCACGTACCTCTCTCCTTTCACATCCTAATCTATTTATGGACACGATAGAGAGTATCTCGTTCCACCGCATCTCTTCCTGCCTTATTAATCATGTGGGTCAAGGCTCGCTTACTCATGGCTTGGCTTGTTTCTAAATCATCCACTCCGAAAGCCAGAGAAACTTGGGCCAATTTGGGACCGAGCATTATCCAAAACGTTTTAATATGATCGAAATTATCTAGAAGAATCCTAGAAATCGCAAGCATTTTCAAGTCTTCAAAACCCGTAGTATTTTCAACCCCCATAGTTCCCTCTAATTTCGTGTCTTTATCATAAAAGGGAAGCGGGCTGAACGTCTGGAACCCTCCTGTTCTGTCCTGAAGTGCACGAAGCTGTATCAATTGATCAATCTTCTCCTTTGACGATTCCCTATGCCCATAGAGCATTGTTGCATTTGTGCGCATTCCTAAACGATGGGCAACCTCTTGGATCTCTAACCAGCGAGAGAAAAACACTTCTGTCCCCCCCCCCGACAGGGAATCGAGTCCTGCTTCGATCAAACTTTGCAAGACTTCCGTCACGGCAAGTCCAGCATTTTGCGTGAAATATTCCACGTCAACTGCGGTAAAAGCCTGAATACAAACCTGAGGAAAGATGCGCTTTACCCTCTGGAGAATTTCTAAGTAATAGGAAAAGGGTAGTTCGGGATTTAAGCCACCGTCAATATGAATCTCCGAAATAGTTTCTTGTCTATCATTGCGAGCAGTTGTTGCAATTTCCTCGAGCAATAGTGTAAAAGCCTGAAGATCATTAGCGTGATTAAGATGACGATTGACAATGAAATAGGTTTGGTTGCCGTTTTTTCGTTCGCGCACGAGATTAGCCATATATCCAAGGGCTAAGATGTCTCGACTGTCCATCATGCGTACACCGGCCTCAAAATCCAATCGTTCGCCCTTTTCAACTTTTTCTACCAGGTCACTGAGTTCACTTTGAGCAAACAGCGAAAGCATAATGTCCTCTCCCTTTCTTTATACCTATACAGAAAGTATAAGTTTTGGGCGGCATAATTCGGTTGGTATAAGTGCAACTAGGCGGCGGCCGCCGGCGCCTGTGGCTTGGTCAGCCAAGTTTTCTTTATCTTAACAAGATTAAATCGGAGATTGAGAATACAAAGAGCAAAATACTTAAGTAACCATTAAGATCGAAAAAAGCAACTCCGATCTTAGACAAGTCGTCTGCGGTAACAATGCGATGTTGGCGAAAGAGTAGCACGATAGCAATCGCGACACCCAAATAGTATAGCCAGCTCATCGACATAACTACCCCGACGGCTATAAAAAAGATCGGTGCGAGAAAATGCAGAAACGATGAAATTTCTAAACCTCTCTGAACTCCAAAAACAGCTGGAATAGAATTCAATCCCTCTTTACGATCAAACTCCACATCTTGACAGGCATAAACGACATCAAATCCCGCAGCCCAAGTCATGACTCCGAGTCCTAAAAGGATGGGTGTTAGCGCCCAATGACCCGTTACCCCGATCCAGGCTCCGGCCGGAGCCAAGCCCAATGAAATTCCCAAGGCAAGATGGCATGCCCAGGTAAACCGTTTGGTATAGGAATATAAGACTAGGAAAAAAACTGCGATTGGCATCAACCACAAAGCCAGAAAATTGAGTTTATACGCAGAATAGCCCAGCAAGAGAAACGAAAGAACCGTATAAATATAAACTTCATTCACACTCAGCTTACCTGCCGGCAGTGCTCTCTGAGCAGTCCGTGGGTTACGCGCATCAATATGCCGATCAATCAAACGGTTTAAGGACATAGCTGCCGTCCTAGCCCCTATCATAGCTAATGTAATCCATAGCAATTTCATAGCAGAAGGTACTCCATCTGAGGCCAAGAAAGCGCCTAAATAGGCAAAAGGAAGGGCAAAAAGTGTATGTTCGAGTTTAATCATTTCAAAAAAAACGCTTAGTTTATGCATACTCCACTCCATTCGTCACGATCCCGCCCCTAGGGGATTGTAAACTGTATTCAGTTTTTCCGCTATGTAATGATAGACTTCCTGGAGAGGTTGTAATTTAAGCTGGGGCGAAGGTATAATCTCAGTCAAGATATTATTGGCCTTCTGAAGAATCGGTTGTACAACCTCACTTCCCAAACCTTCCTTCCACGCTCCCCACGCCAAACCCAATTCCCAGCCGAACGCCTGAAGTTTGTCCTGTAAAGGAAGTGAAACGCCAGCGAGTTCTGCACTAAGATGAGCTGCCTTGGCCGTTAACATCGCGCTTTCCTGTTTAATAATTACCAACCACTCATCAGTTTT
>DHJG01000208.1:3694-5642 GCA_002404215.1 Desulfosporosinus sp. UBA4726 | reverse complement strand
GGCAGTAGATTTTCACGACAGAGCTCTAAAAAGAACTTCCCATATAATAAATCCCCGACAAGCACCGGAAACTGTCGAAGCTCTTCCGAGATATCGTTATCATCTTTCATTAATGAATGGACTCGATTGGCCATAAAAATAAGCTGAATAATCCCAGCCAACGCTACTGATTTTCGTCCATGATCTCCGCAGGCCTCACTTGTGGCTAAGACGATGGCTGGACAAATTGTTCGATCCAACTCATCCATATCCAGCTTAACCAGTTCCTCAAAGTCAGCTGCTTTAAACGTAATTTCTTGGCGTAAATGCGCCTGTACCTCGTTCAGTTTCTCAAAGAAGCTGAATTCTAAAGGAACCATGCTATCGCTCCTTATCTTCTATAATCAGTCATTAACCTATTATATATTCGCGTTATTTATTTAAAATCCTGCCTTTTTTATTGAATACACCTTGATAATATGACATTATTTCTCTCAGAGTATGTACAACACATGAAATACAATAGACCCTGCAACTGCTTCAGTCACAAGGTCTATCTAGTACCAGTCCAAAAGTATAACTTTTCCTCTTTATCCGTACTTGTCTTAGTCCGGAGTAAAATAAATATCCCTCCTACATATTTACGGCTTCCTTCGGGGATTCAACGATTCCCCGCTTTATCTCCGTTGCGGTCATATGACCCGCTTTAAATTGAGCCGTTAAATAATTACAGGCATCCCAGGGATTGACACTGTCCCCGCAAGTAAAGACGTCTACAGCTGCATAGCCGAGTTCTGGCCACGTGTGGATGGCTAGGTGCGATTCAGAAATTACAACAACACCACTCACCCCTTGTGGGCTGAACTTATGAAAAACTACCTCACGCACTTCGGCACCTGCCTCCAATGCTGCGTTGACCATCATCGTTTCGACTTTTTCGCGATCATTTAATATGTCGAAACTACACCCGTAAATTTCAGCCAACACATGACGTCCAAGAGAATTTGCCAATTGTGATCATTGCCCCCTTCGTTACCACAAAATAGGAAGGAATCCGAGCCGGACGTTTCTTCTCCGGTTTATCCCAAATTCCATCATTATAAATTTTAGCACAAAGTTCAGAGTTGTCAATAATAACTTTTTTACTTTAAAGTATATTACTCTGACTTGCTTCAACTTGTGTAAAACCTTTCATTTTTCTTCCCACAAATTGCCGGGTAAGGGAGATCTTATTGGTTATAATATTAATGAAAATGATCCTAAAACCTATTAAGCGATACGAATCCTAAATACATACAACAAGAACAAACTAGAACAAACAACGTTTTAGGTTAGCATTATTGACTTGCCTGTCTTACTATTCTATGATTAGTGGGTGTGAGTAAAATTATATGGAGGTGAATTATTTGAGTTTAACCTTGACGGCTGCTGAAGCGGCTAAAATCTTAAAAATATCAAAATATACCCTTTACGAACTTGTTAAACGGGGAGAGATTCCCGCTCACCACATCGGTCGACAACTTCGTATTGACCCAGCTGTACTTGACCACTATCTACATGGAACAATGAGTAACTACAACTCCTCTCCTCCAGTAATATCCTCCAATCCATCTCCTGTCATACCCTCGAATACTCTTGGATTGCCAATCATTCGCTTCATTGGAAGCCACGACCCAGTCGTCGAGCTTCTTTTTGAGTTTCTCAATCATGCTCCAATACCCTTTGAATCCTCGATTTCTTTTAAAGGAAGCATGGATGGACTAATTGCACTCTATCGCCGCGAAGCAGAGATTTCCGGGGTGCACCTTTGGGATAACGTTTCACAAGACTATAACATTTCCTACGTCCAACATGTTATCCCAGATGAATCTGTTTGTATTGTGAATTTAGTGCAACGTGAACAAGGTTTCATTGTGGCGCCTGGCAATCCTTTGAATTTACACACTTGGGAAGATATCACCAAAGAGGG
>DHJG01000208.1:624-3505 GCA_002404215.1 Desulfosporosinus sp. UBA4726 | reverse complement strand
CTAGGATATGGACATGAAGAAACCACTCACTCCGGTCTCGCTTGCCTCATAGCCAATGGACAAGCCGATGTCGGCGTCGGTGTAAAAGCAGCAGCTCAACGACTTGGCCTTCATTTTATACCCCTATTCCAGGAACGTTATGATCTGGTTTGTTTAGGTCAAACTGCTAAGACCACTGCTTGGAAACAACTCATAAATGTCTTGAGGTCACAAGGTTTTATCCAAGCGATTCACCAACAGAATGGATATGATACTTCTCTGACGGGTAAGATTCTTTTAAACACCTAAGATGAATGGAAATGATTTGCACGTTCACCAATAGAA
Organism: Desulfosporosinus sp. UBA4726; assembly: GCA_002404215.1. Lineage (GTDB taxonomy): Bacteria > Bacillota > Desulfitobacteriia > Desulfitobacteriales > Desulfitobacteriaceae > Desulfosporosinus. The sequence continues at coordinate 3,181 of DHJG01000208.1, read as the reverse complement.
AAAAGCATTTAATTTAGAGGAGGAAATAAAGAAATGAAAAAGAGCTTAAAATCCCGCTTTAACATTTTAGGAGTACTTATGATTGCCCTTATGGTGATTGTCGTCGGATGTGGAACAGCAACTACCCCAACAACTCCAGCACCACAAACAGCAGAAACTCCAAAACCAGCAAGACCAGAGCTTATTTTAGCTACCACCACAAGTACCCAAGACAGCGGTTTACTTGATACACTCATCCCTGCTTTTGAGAAAAAAACAGGCTATAAGGTCAAAACAGTTGCCGTTGGCACAGGGGCTGCTTTAGCTATGGGGGAAAAAGGCGACGCCGACGTTTTACTGGTGCATGCACCAGCCTCAGAAAAGAAATTGGTTGATAACAAAACTGCCATTAATTATCAACTCGTGATGCATAATGATTTCATAATCGTAGGACCTTCAGCTGACCCCGCTAAGGTCAAAGAAACCAAAACAGCTCCAGACGCCTTAAAGGCAATTAATGCTAGTCCTTCAATTTTTGTCTCCCGTGGAGATGATTCCGGAACAGATAAAATGGAAAAAGCATTGTGGAAGACGGCTGCTATTACACCTACTCCAGCTAAATATCAGTCGACCGGCCAGGGCATGGGACAAACACTTACCATTGCTTCGGAAAAAGAAGCTTATACTCTAACCGACCGCGCAACCTATCTTGCTAGCAAAAAGAACTTAAAACTTGATATCCTCCTCCAAGGGGGAATTTCTCTTCTAAATATTTATCATGTCATGCAGGTTAACCCCGAGAAGTTCCCTAAAGTTAATACTGATGGCGCCAAAGCTTTCGTCGACTTTATGGTCAATGCTGACACCCAGAAACTTATTGGATCCTTTGGCAAAGACAAATATGGCCAGGCCCTCTTCTTCGCTGATGCAGGTAAAAAAATGGAGGATCTCAAATAATTATTTTCTTGCTTAATATCTTGTGAATCCCTCACATAGGAAAGGGAAGATAACCAATGGAAATGATTTGGCAAGGAATAACAGCCGCCATTCACCTCCTTCTAACTGGGGATCCCGAGGTAATCGAAATTACGCTCCTTACCCTTAAAATATCCATTTCTGGAACGTTAATAAGCTTACTTATCGGGATTCCACTTGGTACACTTTTAGCTCTCAAACCCTTTCCCGGACGTCGGTTCGCCCTGAGCGTTGTTAATACCGGGATGGGCTTACCACCTGTCGTAGTAGGACTTTGGGTCTCAATCTTTCTTTGGCGCTCCGGCCCGTTTGGCTTTTTAAATATTATGTATACCCCAACGGCTATCATTATTGCCCAAGCAATCATTGCTTCCCCCATTATCGCCGCCTTAACCAGTGCCGCTCTACAGCAAACCGATCCAAAACTCAGGCTTCAAATCAAGGCACTGGGGACAACACGCCTCCAGTATATTTGCCTGCTTCTTCAAGAAGTCCGTTTTTCTCTCCTTGCTGCAATTATTGCCGGTTTTGGGGCCATTGTTTCGGAGATCGGGGCTTCTATGGCGGTAGGGGGAAACATTCAAGGACAAACTCGTGTTCTAACAACAGCAACTGTCCTGGAAGTTTCTAAGGGCAACTTCGACATCGCTATTGCCTTAAGTATCATCTTATGTTTACTTGCTTATGGGGCCACATTAGGCTTAACCATACTCCAACAGAAACAGCAAGGAGGGCCATAAGGTGCTCGAAGCTCAGAAGATAAGCTGGATCACGAATCACAAAACTATTTTGCAAACTATTAATTTCCATTTACTACCTAGAGAATGCGTTGGGCTAATCGGTCCAAATGGATCAGGTAAAAGCAGTTTGTTGAAGATTCTCTCCTTTTTGGAGGCTCCTAGTTCTGGAAAGCTCTTTTTTCAAGGCCAATCCGTGCCAAAGAACGTTCCCCTTGCTATACGTCGCAAAATTGCTATTGTTTTTCAGGAACCCCTCTTACTAAATACTCGCGTCTTTGACAATGTTGCCATCGGGCTAAAAATCCGTGGTCTCCCTAAAGAGAAAATTCGAGAACGAGTGGAATACTGGTTGAAAGAATTCGGGGTAATTCATCTTTCTAAACAATTAGCAAGGTCACTCTCAGGAGGAGAAGCACAACGCGTTAGCCTGGCACGAGCCTTTGCACTCGAGCCTGACGTTCTGTTTTTAGACGAGCCATTTTCAGCCTTAGATGCACCTACCAAAGAGTGTCTACGTACCGATCTGGCGCAAGTCTTTAAATCCACTCAAATAACAACTGTTCTTGTGAGCCATGATTTTAAAGACATTGTACAATTAGCAAATCGTGCCTTAATTCTCATTGATGGGCAAGTTGTAGCTGAAGGATCTCCGCCTGAGCTACTAGGGAGTCCTCAAAGAGAAGAAGTCGAACGTTTTCTGGCGCATTTTGCATCCTAACTAACTCTATTCATCTAACCTAGGTTATAATTAGCCTAGGTTTTCCTTTTTCAGGTCTTTCTAGAATACAAAATGTATCTGATATCCTCCATAGGTGTATTACCTAATTATGAACTAGTATAAAGAAAAGGCTCGGAAAATTCCG
>DHJG01000208.1:0-426 GCA_002404215.1 Desulfosporosinus sp. UBA4726 | reverse complement strand
GCGTTGGCCATGGCCGCAGCACCAAAGCCATTATCAATATTGACCACGCTCATGCCCGAGGCACAACTGTTGAGCATGCAGAGGAGGGCAGAAAGTCCGTTAAAGCTAGCTCCATAGCCCACGCTAGTGGGAACGGCGATTATGGGTTGATCGGCCAGTCCGCCTATAACGCTGGCCAGAGCGCCTTCCATACCTGCTACTACAATGATTACGTCAGCCCAACGGATTCTGTCTAATTTATCTAGGAGTCTATGAATCCCTGCTACACCGACGTCGTAAGTTCTCTGCACATTGTTGCCCATTACTTCTGCGGTGATTGCCGCCTCTTCTGCAACTGGAAGGTCAGCAGTCCCAGCACTCATGACCAAGATATTGCCTTTCTTAACAGGTTCTTCGCCGCGGTGAACCACGATGGTCCGGGCAAGT
>DHJG01000110.1:4415-7632 GCA_002404215.1 Desulfosporosinus sp. UBA4726 | reverse complement strand
TGCGAAGGTTGGGGTGACGGCACATTTCTTGTGCGCCCTCTGAGGTCGGGCTGCATTCGAGTTTGGATTACTTGCATAATGTTATGATGCAAGGTAAGCTGTGAGGATGTTGAGTGGCTGTAATAGGGTCTGGGATCAGTAGGAATAGAATAGGTTCTTGGATTTGGCTACGTCATTATTCGTATTCAGGGTGAAAATGCGTACTGAATAGACGCTATGACTTAAGGTTATGGTATAAAGATGATAAGATAAGAAAATAAATAAATAAGAATTAAGATAGGGAAGTGGCATCACCGTTGGTTTCAACAACATCAAAAGAATTTCGTTCTGGTTTTGTATCCGTAATTGGAAGGCCAAATGCAGGGAAATCGACCTTGCTTAATCATTTATTGGGTCAGAAAGTATTGATCATGTCTGATAAGCCTCAGACCACTCGTAATCGCATTCAGTGTATTTTGACGGAGGAACGTGGGCAAATTGTCTTTTTGGATACTCCAGGGATTCACAAACCTAGGCATAAATTAGGGGAATATATGGTCGGTAAGGCCAAGGAATCTATGCGTGATGTAGATGTTATTCTTTATATGGTTGATCTTACCGCCGAATACGGTCCGGGTGAAGAGTATATTATTGAGATGCTCAAGCAAGCGAAGAGCCCGTGTGTACTAGTCTTCAATAAGGTCGATTTGCTAATGTCGAAAGAAATGTTGATGCATAAAATCCAGAAATATTCCGCGCTTGTTGATTTTAAAGCGATTGTTCCTATTTCGGCTAAAACAGGGGAAAACACGGATGAACTGTTGAATGTGATCTTTGCTGAACTCTCTAAAGGTCCCATGTATTATCCAGAAGATGAAGTGACTGATCAGCCGGAACGCTTTATCATGGCGGAACTGGTGCGNNTGGGTTAAAGTTAAGAAAGATTGGCGTAACCGTCCTGATAGCTTGCGTAATTATGGGTATGGAAAGGAACGGGAATAAATGACGAAGATGAATTTTGCAGGAATGATCGATCATACGTTATTAAAACCGCAAGCCACTGAAAAGGATATTGTAGCGCTTTGCCACGAGGCTCAAAAGTACAAGTTTGCTACTGTTTGCGTCAACCCGACCTATGTGCAAGTGGCGGCGAAAGTTTTGCACGGTACAGGAATCGGTGTTGCTGCTGTTGTGGGTTTCCCGTTGGGGGCGACTTTTACGGAAGTTAAAGTTCAGGAAGTCTTCATGATCAAAGCACATGGCGGTAAAGAAGTTGATATGGTGATTAATATCGGATGGGCAAAATCCGGAAATTGGGAAGCCGTTGAACAGGATATCGTTCGAGTGGTCGAAGCAGCTCATAGTTGCGGATTAATTATAAAAGTTATTATTGAAACTAGTTTACTCACGCAAGACGAGAAGAAGACGGTGGCTGAAATTGTTAAACTCTCGGGAGCAGACTATATAAAGACTTCGACGGGCTTTGCTGTAGGGGGAGCTACAGTAGAGGATGTGCGTAATCTTAAGGCATGGGTCGGAGATGACGTGAAGGTTAAGGCTTCGGGCGGAGTGAGGTCTAGAGAGTTTGCCCTGGACCTTGTGGAGGCTGGGGCGGAACGGTTGGGGACGAGCTCGGTACTCGGCTAACGATGTATAGAGAGATAATAGACAACACAAAATAGAGAGGGTGAGAGCGTGGCCGTTTACCATGCGGACGCGTTAGTGATACGTAGCCGTGAATTTGGGGAGTCGGATCGGGTGCTCACTCTTTTTTCTCGTGAGATGGGGAAGCTTCAAGCTGTGGCAAAAGGGGTGCGTAAGCCTAAAAGTCGTCAGAGGGCGGGGGTTCAGTTATTTACTTATGGGGATTTTTTAATTCATAAGGGGAAGTCTCTGGACACTGTTAGTCAGTGCAGTCCTAAAGAGAGTTTTGGGTTTCTTTGGAATGATCTTGATCGCTCGTTTGCGGCTACGGGTATTGCTGAACTTTTAGATATTTCGACGGAGAAGGGGCAGCCTAACCCGGAGCTTTTTGCTCTTACCTTGACTTGCTTATTTCTGCTGGAACAGTTTGATCCTTTTCTTGTGCTTTGTGCATATGCTTTGCGGTTGATGACTCTGATGGGATATCGTCCGCTTTTAGGGGAATGCGCGGAGTGTGGTGCTAAGGTGAATGGTGATCGTTTGTTTTTTAGTTCTGATGCGGGTGGCACGCTTTGTGGTAACTGTCGGGAGAATTATGGTGGACGGTGGATTCGGGCGGGGAGTATCGCGTTCATGCGTCAGTTGATTCAAGCGGATATCACTAAGATTGATCGTTTGCGTTGGAGTGCTTGGATGCAGCAAGAAATCTTGGAGACACTGCGGCTTTTCTTAGAGTACAAGTTTGAAAGACCGCTTAAGGCTTGGAGGATGGGAAGCTTAAATCGGGACGATTTGGGATGAAACATTGACGGAAGGTAGGGCGATAAAATGAGTGAAGCGTTGTGGACAGAACTTGAGAAGATAGATGTTTTGCGCGAACGGATGGGGATTGGGTATGAAGAGGCTCGTACGGCTCTGAATTTAGCTGAGGGCGATGTGGTGAAGGTTTTGGGTGATTTTGAGAGGGTCCAAAATGGAGAAGAACTGGGTTGGGAGCTTGGGGATCGAGGGCATAGAATTTGGGATGGTGTTAAAGATAAACTGGGTAGCTTTAACAATACGACGGTTAGTCTTAAAAAACATGATGCTACAATTGTAAGTATTGCAGCTCCTTTGGGTTTGGCACTGGCGTATACGATTTGGCGGAAGCCAGGCTTGCGGATGCTTGCTCTTGTCGGTGCGGTCGGGGCAGCTATCAATCATTATGAGCTGGAAGTGGCTAATAAGGATGAAGTTGGTTATGAGGATGATGCTTTTAATTTTACTCCGGATAAGGAATATTAAGGAAATTGGTTTGACACACCTTCTTCCTACGCATATAATTAATTCAATTGAGAAAGTTAGAGGGTGTTGCTTTGCTTAGATTATGTGCAAAGACATTTACTCTTAATGCAATGAGGAGAAAGAAGTTCGCGACAACTCTCTTTTAGCGAGTTCGGGTGGGTGGAAGCCGAATGGGAGAAGTGGATGGGGTAGCTCTGAGCATGAGAAACAAAGGGGACCCTGAGGGGTCAAACAGGGTGGAACCGCGGGAACAAGCTCTCGTCCCTGTAGCTTAAATGCTACGGGGGTGAGGGCTTTTTATTCGTTTTTC
>DHJG01000110.1:0-4283 GCA_002404215.1 Desulfosporosinus sp. UBA4726 | reverse complement strand
ATGTTCTAAAATCATTGAAATAATACTTAGGAGGTTGACTATGAAGTTTCAAGACATAATCCTTACCCTCAATCAGTTTTGGGGAGAACAAGGGTGTATTATTGCCCAACCTTATGACATGGAAAAAGGGGCCGGTACGATGAATCCAGCGACATTTCTCCGCGCCCTTGGACCCGAGCCTTGGAATGTGGCTTATGTTGAGCCCTCACGACGACCAACGGATGGACGGTATGGGGAAAACCCCAATCGTCTGCAGCATTATTTTCAATACCAAGTTGTCCTTAAACCTTCTCCGGACAATGTTCAGGAACTTTATCTGCAGAGTCTGGAACGGATGGGAATCAATCCTAAGGAGCATGATATCCGATTTGTGGAAGATAACTGGGAGTCTCCGACCATGGGAGCGTGGGGGCTTGGCTGGGAAGTCTGGTTAGATGGTATGGAAGTAACCCAGTTCACATATTTCCAACAGTGCGGTGGTATTGACTGTAAACCAGTTTGTTCTGAAATCACCTATGGATTGGAACGATTGGCCACGTATATTCAGACTAAAGACAGTGTCTATGATATTGAGTGGGTCGGGGACATCACCTATGGTGATATTTATCTGCAAAGTGAAATTGATTACTCGCATTACAACTTTGAAGTAGCGGATATTGAAGCGTTACAAATTTGGTTTGACATGTATGAGCGTGAGGCGAAGCGAGTCGTGGAAAAGGGATTAGTTCTCCCTGCCTATGACTATGTGTTGAAGTGCTCTCATACCTTTAACCTGTTGGATGCTCGCGGGGCCATTAGTGTGACGGAACGCACAAGTTATATTGCCCGAGTGCGTGTGCTGGCTCGTCTGTGCGCTCAGGCTTATGTGGAGCAGCGGGAGAGACTGGGTTTCCCTTTATTAAAGACAAATTCTCTGAAAGAGGTGGAGTAAGATGGCAAACGATTTTTTGCTTGAAATAGGAACCGAAGAAATCCCAGCTAAATTCTCCGCGGGGGCAATGACCCAGTTGGAAGAACAAGCGCGCAAACGTTTTGCTGAGCTGCGCTTATCCTATACAGATGTAACCATCTACGCGACTCCTCGGAGATTGGCACTTTTGGTAAGCGGGCTTGAGGAAAAACAAGACGATTTAAATATGGAAGTCAAAGGACCGGCTGTGAAAGCGGCCTATGATGCAAACGGTGCCCCAACGAAAGCTGCCCAGGGCTTTGCCAAAGGGCAGGGTGTGACAGTGGAAGACCTTTTTGTCCAAGAGGTTAAAGGTGTGCCCTGTGTGTTTGCTCGTAAATTAGAAACGGGGATTGAGACCTTAACAATCCTGCCTCAGCTCGCTCAGGATCTGATTAATGCGCTCCATTTTCCAAAGCCAATGCGCTGGGGAGACCTAGATTTCCGTTTCGCACGTCCTATTCGCTGGATCGTCGCGCTTTACGGATCAGAGGTCGTACCATTCGAACTTGTCGGACTTGAGTCTGGTCGTACCTCACGCGGACATCGCACGCTGGCGACAGAACTTGTGGTATTAGGCCAAGCGTCCGATTATCGTGAAGCCTTACGTAAGGCCTATGTCATCGTTGATCCGGAGGAGCGAAAGAGTGAAATTCAAGCGCAAATCAAAGCTCTTGCGGAGAACGTCGGCGGTGAGGTACCTGAAGATGAGGAGCTTTTGGCTGAAGTTATTCATCTTGTGGAGTACCCGACCGCTTTATTGGGTCAAGTGGCACCCCTCTACATGCACTTGCCGGAGGCTGTGATTACTACCCCGATGCGGGAACATCAACGCTATTTCCCAGTCCGCGCCAGCGACGGCAAACTTTTGCCTTATTTTATTACCGTGCGCAATGGGGATACATTTGCTTTAGATACTGTGAGAGCCGGGAACGAAAAAGTGTTGAAGGCTCGTTTGGAAGATGCAGCCTTTTACTATCGGGAGGATCAAAAGCTTCCACTTTCAGAGCTGGTTCCGAAATTAGGGAAAATTGTCTACCACGAGAAATTGGGTACGGTTGAACAACGAGTCGAACGCTTGCGCGGCTTATCTCGGTTCATGGCAGAAAAGCTGGGATTTGAAGGAGCGGGGCAAGACGCCATTGATCGAACGGCTTATTTAGCGAAAGCGGATCTTGTAACCTTGATGGTCAGCGATTTTCCGGAACTTCAAGGGATCATGGGGGCAGATTACGCCAAAATCAGTGGAGAGAAACCAGAGGTCTGTCAAGGGATACTTGAACACTATCAACCCCGCTATGCAGGGGATGCATTACCTGTATCTGATCCGGGCCGTGTGGTCAGCATCGCGGATAAAATCGATGCGATTGTTGGAGCGTTCAGCATCGGAATTCAGCCCACTGGATCTCAAGATCCCTACGCCCTCAGACGCCAGGCCCAAGGGATTGTGGCCATTCTCTTAGATTCCGGATGGGAGATATCGCTCAGCGAATTGTTGCGCGAATCCTATCGCTATCTTACAGAACAGGGGACATCCCCGTTGCCGATCGAAGACATCTTGCCATTACTTCAAGATTTCTTTCAACAAAGACTACGGTTTGTGCTCCAAGAACAAGGACTGCGCTATGATACTGTGGAAGCGGCATTGTCGAGCGGTGGCGATGACCTTAATCGTGCCGTGAAACGAGCTCGGGTGCTTTCTGAAAAAAGAAATGAAGAATCCTTTATTCCCTATAGCCAAGCCTATACTCGTTGCTTTAACTTAAGCAAAAAGGAAGTACTTCAAGCCATAGATCCATCTCTGTTAGTTGATGCGACAGAAATAGCCCTTGAAAAGGCGATAGCCTTGCGCATTGAAAGGTTTGATCAAACCCTGGCAAGGGGGAACTATGAGGTGGCCTATACTCTAGCAGAGGAACTTGTCGCCCCCATTGAAGCCCTCTTCCAAGCGGTTATGATTATGGTGGAGGATGAAGCTTTGAAGAGGAACCGTCTGGCCTTACTGGGACAGTGTGTGGTAATGCTGGGATGTTTGGGCGATTTAAGCGTTTTAGCATAATAATAAAAAAATTCTAGTAACTATCTGTTCAATAAAGGATATTATATGATATAATCGGTCGTGTAAAACTCAATTAGTATGTCACATTAGGACGTTGAGAAACATTAAGAGGTGAATTGGATTGGAATGGACGGAACGTCAAAAGCGAATCGTGGAGATAGTAAAGGCCTCAGGTCCAATCACCGGTGACCAGATTGCCGCAAAGCTCGATTTGACACGAGCTACTCTCCGCCCGGATTTATCCATTTTGACGATGTCCGGGATCTTAGAGGCCAAGCCCCGTGTCGGGTATTCTTACCGTGAAAATCGCGGACCTTCTCCGATCATGGAACGCTTGCTTCAGCTTAGGGTCTGCGCATTTAAGTCTATGCCGATCACAGTACTGGAGACTGCTAGTATCTATGACGCAACGGTTACCATGTTTACGCAAAACGTTGGGAGCGTGTGTGTTGTGGATCCTGATCGCGTCCTTTTAGGAATGCTTTCGCGCAAGGATGTGCTGAAAGCCTCTTTAGGAAAAAGCGACCTTCAGCAAGTTCCGGTCGGAGTCATTATGACGCGAATGCCTAACATTTATATGACGACCTCGGATGAACCTGTCTTGAGTGCGGCGAAGAAATTAGTGCAACACCAGGTCGACAGCTTGCCGGTGGTGGAAGTGTATGTGGATGAGAATGGCGCTGAACGTTATGAGGTTGTGGGGCGGTTTACCAAGACCAATGTTACAAATCTCTTTGTGGAAATTGCTGAAACGAGGCTATAATTCCAGAAGTCGGGAAGGACTTCGAATGAATTCGGAGGTGTGGATGTGACGACCCTATTGCCTGTAATTTATGTTATTTCAGATGCACTTGGAGAGACGGCTGAGTTTGTAAGTCGGGCGGCGGCGGCACAATTTCTTGGCGTAAAGACTCGGATTCGCCGGGTTCCCTACGTAAGAGATCAAGCGCATCTAGAAGAGATTATGGAAGAAGCCTTGGCTGAACAAGCCATTTTGGTGTATACCCTTGTACTTAAAGAACTTCGAGATTGTCTGGAGAAAAGAGCTATCGAGAAGGGGCTTCGAACAGTCGATATTTTGGGTCCGTTGATTGGCGCTCTTACCAGTCAAACTGGACTGGAACCCACTCATATACCAAACATTATCCATCGCTTAGATGAACAGTATTTCCAAAAAGTCGAGGCGATTGAATTTGCTGTTAAATATGATGACGGCAAGGACTCGCGGGGAGTTCTTTATGCTGATGTGGTTCTGATTGGTGTCTCTCGGACATC
>DHJG01000141.1 GCA_002404215.1 Desulfosporosinus sp. UBA4726 | reverse complement strand
GCTAAGATGGCACAGGTTGCTCTGCGTTTTGGGGCTAATGATTTTGGAAGTACTATGTTAGAAGAAAATGTAGTTCGGGCTGCTGGCGTACAAACTCGCGTCCCGTTGCAGGATATTATTCGGTGTATTGAAGATGCAGGTTATCGCGCTGTTCAACGCAATACGCACTACGAATGGTTAAAGGCGTACGGGAAGGAAGTGTAGGCATATGCGCAGGCGACCTCGCCAGGATGACAATTTACCGTTAATGGAACATATGATGGCCCTGCGTAAAGTGCTGGTTATAGCGGCGTATGCGATCGTACTAGGTTCCATTATTGGTTGGTTCATCAGTGATCTAACCTTTGCCTATTTAGCAACTCCAGTAACACAGTTAAAAGATATTAGGTTTATTACGACAACCCCAATGGAACCCATGTTAGTTAAGTTCAAAGTTTCTTTGTTCATTGGAGTAGTTCTTGCCTTTCCAGTTCTCACGTGGCAGATTTGGAGTTTTGTGTTACCAGCATTAAAGCATAATGAACGGAAGTATTTATATTTAATTGTTCCGAGCTCAGTAATCCTTTTTCTTGCCGGTGCAGCCTTGTGTTTTTATCTAGTGATGCCAATCGGAGTTAAGTTTTTACTTTTTTCCAGTGGAGGGGGTGTTCAATCCACTCCTTTTGTTACCAAAACATCTTACTTAAGTTTTATTCTAACCTTTCTCTTGACGTTCGGACTGGTATTTCAACTGCCGATTGTCTTATTAATCTTAGTTCGCCTAGGAGTGTTGTCTCCCCAGACGTTGGCCCAAAAAAGGCGTTGGGCTATCTTGGTGATTATCATTACGGTGGCTATTGTTACTCCATCACCAGATTACTTAACACAACTCCTCCTGGTGGTGCCAATGTACCTCCTCTACGAAATTAGCATCTGGCTGGGGTATCTCGTGGTTCGTAGCAAAGACAAAGCCTTAGCGGTGAAATAAGGGGGCATAGATTTGGGTATTAGTGAAATCCTCTTGATTATGGCTATTGCACTTATTTTATTTGGGCCTGAAGAGTTACCGGACATTGCTCGCAAGATTGGTAAAGTTGTGTTTGAGATTCGTAAAGCAACGAATGAATTGACCAAAGAATTTCAAAGTTCAATAGATACTCCGAATCTGAATAAATCATTCGAGCAGACGACGTCACCTCAATTAGCTGATAAAGCACCTCACGCACAACAAAGCGGGGGCGAGGAACGAAAAAAAATTACAACGGACGAGGACTTATTGACGTACGAAGATGAAACTTCGCTCACTAAGGAACCGTCCAAGGCCAAGGTGGATGACCCACTAGCGGAACTGCCATTAGATATGGTATCTTATGAAGAAAAGGGTGCGAGCAGGTGAATCGGTTTTGAAACAACTCTGGCTCTTCAAGCAGATAAATTCGGATCTACAACGTGTTGAGAGTGAACTGACAAAATTTGTGGAGACGGATTATCCGATTCTCCAGGAATCGGCTGTCCATTTATTGGCTGCCGGAGGGAAAAGATTGCGCCCGGCGTTCACGCTGTTAGCCGGGAAATTCTATGGGTATCCCTTGGAAAAGTTGATGCCAGTAGCTATGGCCTTAGAGCTCATCCATATGTCGTCACTAGTGCATGATGATGTCGTGGATGCGTCGATGACCAGAAGAGGACGGCCGACAGTTAAAGCTAACTGGGGCAATATAGTTTCTGTGGAAACTGGAGACTACCTATTAGCTAAGTCATTGGTGCTCATTGCAAAGATTGATCATCCGGAGGTTGCACGTATCCTAGCAGAGATCAGTGTTGAAATGTGCACGGGTGAGATTCAGCAAATTAAATGTTCCTTTGACGTAGAGCAAAACCTGAAACAGTACTATTACCGCATAAAACGTAAAACGGCCTTATTGATCTCAGCCTGTTGTAGATTAGGTGCTTTGGTTTCAGGAGCACCCCGGCGTCAGATTTGGGCATTGGGTGCGTATGGGCATTCACTTGGAATGGCCTTTCAAATTGTAGATGATGTTTTGGATATTACTGCCAAGGCCTCTGAATTTGGGAAGCCAGTTGGGGGTGATTTGCACCAGGGAATTATGACCTTACCTATGATTCTGGCCCTTCGGTTGTCGCCGGATCCCTCACGTTTACAAGTCCTGCTCGGAAAAATGGACAAGACAGATGATGAAGTGGCGGAAACTATTCAACTTATAAAGACCACTGGAGCAATCGATAAGTCGATGGAACTGGTCGATTTATACATTAAGAAGGCTAAGAAACATCTACAGGAGCTTCCCAAGGTCGCGACGCGTAAAGCATTAGAAGAGTTAGCCGAATTTATTCGAGTTCGAAAGTTTTAGTTCAATTGATGTCATTCTCTCGCTCGAAAAGGGTATGAGGTTATCTGAACGATCACAAGTATCGACGAAAAAGGACCTTGTAATTGCTTTAATTATAGGGTTCTTTTTGTGCCAGTCCATCTATGGCTAGTACAACTTGCCACAGTGGGCATGCTACCGGTAAGCCCATGCATAATGTACTCTATTCAAGCATGGAATTCAGGGCTTGAATAGAGTACAATGTAGGTTGGGATTGTCAATCAGCTAATATCGGATATCAGGATAATAATTGGAGAATAATACTTGAATTAGGTTATAGGCAAGGAGGGTAAAATAATGGCAGAAAATTCGGAGGGGTGGAGTGACCGACTATGGAGAGTCTTCAGTTCAATGAAGACTGGACTTGCCCTGTTGGGAATTGTTGCCTTTGTATCCGGTATAGGAACACTGATTCCACAGACAGAACAGGATGCTGAAAAGGCTCAAGCTGTGGGACAGTTATGGCAAAAAATGGGTTTTACACATCTTTATTCTACTGTTTGGTTTCGCTTCTTGCTAGGTTTATTGTGCATCAATCTCATAGTGTGTAGTATTCAGCGCTTTCACGGTATATACAAACGAACGTTTAAGTTAATACCTCCGTCTAACCTTGCACAGGTTCCGCTAAAAAACAGAATAGTAATTCCAGGACAGTTTGCACCACTACAGGCATCGGTCTCGGAAGTCTTAAAACAAAAAGGATATCGTTTCACGCTGAGTGATCAATCCAATACTTGGCGTTTTATTGCCATAAAACGCCGGTTGGGAAACTGGGGATCGTTAATCACCCATCTTTCGTTTGTGGTTCTACTCATGGGGGCATTATTAGGATCCGTTCTGGGATTCAAGGGATACTTTATGGAAGGGGCTGGAAATACTCTCCCGATTCGAGCAATCCAGGTATCTAAGGGGACGATTTCTGAAACGTTTAGTGTTCGCATAAATTCTGCTGAAGATCGTCTTTTACCCAATGGTGAACGAGATAATTGGTATACAGATATGAGCATTTTAGAAAATGGACAAGAAGTGGCTAGCGACACATTGTCAGTGAACCATCCGTTTGTGTATAAGGGAATTACTTTCTATCAAGCGAATTTTT
>DHJG01000186.1:5567-5845 GCA_002404215.1 Desulfosporosinus sp. UBA4726 | reverse complement strand
GTAAATAGGGCAAAACCGCTGACATAAAGTTTCTTTCGGCCATTCATATCTCCCATTCGGACGATTGAGGGCACCAGGATTGTCATGACTAACATATATCCCATGATCGTCCAGGTTATGATATTCATACTAGCATGTAAATCTTTCATTATAACAGGCAACGCGACGATCAGGGTGCTGCCACTGAGAACAGAAAAAAGTGCACCAAGGGTTGTGCACGAAAGGGCTATCCATTTGTAGTCAATCGTTTTCATTTATTATTGTACCTCCATAAATTG
>DHJG01000186.1:5006-5297 GCA_002404215.1 Desulfosporosinus sp. UBA4726 | reverse complement strand
ATTGTATTCTTCTTTCCCGCTTGTCTATTACAGGTATTCTCTTAATGAGGACGGATTTTTCTAAACGATCCACAGTACGTGTAACTGCCGATTTTTCTACATTCATATAAGTGGCAATACCTNNATTTTCTCCAAGTTAGTCTTGATTTTAAGCAACGTTTTAATAACCGACGCTTGCTCTTCTTCACTAACACCGTTCATGATGTCACATTCGAATTTGTCGACAACCTGTCGGCAGGCAGTATATACTTCTTCTCCTAAATCAGTCAATTGTATTCTTCTTTCCCGCTT
>DHJG01000186.1:369-4732 GCA_002404215.1 Desulfosporosinus sp. UBA4726 | reverse complement strand
ATTCATATAAGTGGCAATACCTACAAGTGTTGATGGCCCAAAGTTTTTTAAATAATAGACAATCATCCATTGGGAATGATGAAGGTCATAGGGAGCAATTTGTTCATTTAGCTTATTGACTAAGAACCTGGACATTTGTAAATTCTGATGAAAAAACTGATGATAATTCATCAGAGAAATCCCTCCTTAAAATTAGTTGACTAGGCAATCATATACCTATCTATCTGAAAAAGCTACTCGAATTCGACTGAAAAATTTGGAAGAATCTAATGAATGCTTAAAACGGGAAATTAGAGAGGAGCTGATTGCATTGTTCATACTTGTAGTGGTCCTACCAATTGGCTATGAGATATAAAACTGGAGTCTTCGGAGTAACCGTTTAAAACCTGCGGTTTTGGTTGTGTTTTTATGCGATATATTGTAAAGCTAAAGAATGACGTTAAAAAGTCCCGGGGGTTCCCCGGAACTTTTTGACGTCATTCTTTTCTCTTTTCACATCAGATCAAGATTACATCGCATTCTTATAGATTTGAATAACTTCTTCCAGTGTTGCAGTGCGTGGATTGGTGAATTGACAAATATCTAATTTAGCATTTCCGGCCATCAGTGCAAAGTCTTCTTCTTTAACATTCAGTACAGCTAGACCACTAGGAATTCCGACATCAGCAGACAGTTTACTGATCGCCTCTAAGCATAGTTCAGCTGCATCTCTAGCAGAGAGTCCTTCGATATTTTCTCCCATTGCTGCAGCAATCTCTGCAAATTTATCAAGATTACCAATCAAGTTAAAGCGTGAAACGTGGGGAAGGAGGATTGCATTGCATACACCATGAGGAAGATTATAGAATCCGCCCAATTGATGAGCCATTGAATGAACATATCCTAAGCTGGCATTATTGAAAGCCATTCCAGCTAAGAATTGAGCATAAGCCATTTGCTCACGTGCTTCGAAGTCATCGCCATTGGCTACGGCTTTACGGAGATATTTAGGAATTAATTTAAAGGCCATTAAAGCAGCCGAATCTGTCAATGGTGTAGCAATCGTGGAAACATACGCTTCAACAGCATGGGTGAGCGCATCCATTCCTGTAGCAGCGGTTAAGCTAGGAGGTTGTTTCATCATCAGCAAAGGATCATTGATGGAGACATTGGGGGTTACGCGCCAGTCTGCGATGGCCATTTTGATATGACGGGAAGAATCTGTGATTACAGCGAATCTCGTCATTTCACTGGCTGTGCCAGCTGTGGTATTAATGGCAATCATTGGAGCCATCGGTTTAGTAGATTTATTTATACCTTCATAGTCTTGAATCTTTCCACCATTACCTGCAATAAGCCCAATTCCTTTACCGGTATCGTGTGATGATCCTCCTCCGACGGAGATAATTAGGTCACAGCCTTCTTTAGTATAGATTTCAAATCCATCATGTACGTTTTTATCAGTAGGATTCGGTTCTGCACCAGGATAAATTACAGTTTTAAGGCCAGCAGCTTCTACAACATCAGCAACTTCTTTAGCCATACCAATTTTTGCGAGAAAGGCATCAGTGACGATTAAAGCTTTTTTGCCACCTAACATTGCAGCTTGTGTACCTGCTTCATTCAGTGCTCCTGCTCCTAAGAAATTTACTGTTGGGATGAAATACCCGTTCACTTGATGAATAATAGCCATTATATTTCCCCCTTATTTCATTTTGTCATCTGCCATATCTATATAATTGCAATTTCTATGCCATCAAAAGTTTAGTTAATTCAAACTCTTCTATATTCTCTGATACCAATGGGTGCAGAACACTTTTCTCTATAAGTCTAATAATACCTTGAAGTGATAAGTGTGTATGATTCTCTACACTTGTTATCCTTCCAAGATGGACAATCCCCTTAACCGTCACGGTTTTCCAGAGTATGTGTATAAATCGATACATGTGTTGATTCATACACATGTATCGATTTGTTAAATTATGGAATCATCTTCTTCAAATAGTTTAGGTTAATGTAACTGATGCTTGATTAATTTCTTATATAAACCCGACCGAGATAAACCTAAGGCTTTAGCGGCCTGAACTTTATTTCCATTTGTGGTATCCAGGGTATGAATAAGAGCCTCTTTCTCCACTCTGTTAAGAATATTCTCTAGCGTCCCTTCCAAAAAAGGGCGCTCTTGATGTCCATCTGCTAAAATTTGCAGATAGTTCGGTAAATGTTTAAGCTGGATTTCTGTTCCATCCAGTAGGTTGAAGGCCCGCTCAATAATATTTTCAAGTTCGCGGATGTTACCGGGCCAGCGATGTTTCATCAGAACGTTTAACGCCTCTTCCGTTATTCCTGTCACAGATTGTAAAAATTGAAGATTAAACTTCTTTAAAAATGTTTTAATCAACCCTTCAATGTCGTCCTTCCTTTCCCGTAAAGGAGGAATCGTTAAGGTCACTACATTTAAACGGTAATAGAGATCCTCTCGAAATTGTCTATTGCGAATCATAGCTTCAAGATCGCGATTGGTCGCGGCAACTATTCGCACATCTATGTCACGAGGTTTAGTGCCTCCCAACCGTTCAATCTCCCGTTCTTGGATAACACGCAATAACTTGACTTGCATGGCCATTTCCATATCTCCAATTTCGTCTAGGAAAAGGGTTCCTCCGTCTGCTAGTTCAAATTTTCCGAGTTTCCCCCCTTTACGAGCTCCGGTAAAGGCTCCTTCGTCATAACCAAATAATTCGGATTCCAGTAAGTTCCCTGGTACAGCGGCACAGTTCACCTTGATAAAGGGACCTTGCCAACGAAAGCTCTCGTTATGGAGTAGTTGGGCAAATAATTCTTTACCCGTTCCATTTTCTCCCCTCAAGAGCACGGTGGACTCTGATTTGGCTACGCGCAAAGCAGTATGAACTAATGAATTCATTACGGAGTTTCTCCCCTTCAAGAGTTCCCGTGCAGAGCGGTTTTTTTCCAAGACATCTTTTTTATAATAGTCCAGTTCAGAACGCAATGAATTGACTTTTTTCGTTAGGGTGTAAAGTTCGTTAACATTTTTAAAAACAATTTTCCCTAAAGCACCCACTATTTTACCATCCTGAATAATCGGAATTCTGCTGGCGATGATTTCATGCCCGTTTAGGTCATGAATATATCCGTGCACAGGTAAACCTGTTTTCAGAACCTCTGTGAATTTAGGGTTTTTATAGATTTCAGTGATCGGTTTTCCAATCAGATCCTCGGGGCATTGTCGAAAAAAGCTAGCAAAGGCCTGATTAGTCATAGTTACAACGCCCTTTTTGTTAACCACAATCAATCCATCATAAGCAATATTAAGGACAACTTCAAGGATGTGTTGAAGGAACTCAGTTTTCTCGCGCTCGATAACTAAATTGTCAATGAAATTTTGAAGAACCGTTATGTCTTGGAATACAGCTACAGCTCCAATCAGCTCATCATCTAGGTAGATGGGGGTTTGACTACTCAATAAAATTGTATTATTAAATTTCATCTGCTGGCCTAACTCGGCAATTCCATTTTCCAAGACTCTCATTAATCCGGTTTCTGGAAAATAAGCGGTCACAGATTGTCCTAAGAGATTTCGGACGGGGATTTTTAAAATATTATAAACAGCGCGATTAGCGTAAAGAATAAGACCCTGAGGATCAACGGCAATGATTGCGCTATTCGTATTGTCTAAAACTTCGTCAAGAGTGATCGAAACGGGTTGTCTCTTTCGTAACATTGGTAAACCTCCAGGAATTGTAGTATTATTCTATATTCGACCATATTACCTCAATTCCTCTTCAACCGAGCAATACTCAAACATTGGTGATAATTATTTGTTTGGTTGATCAGAGGATAGCACTCGAAAGGATTGACTTGTCAAGAACAGTGTGAATTATCTGGAGGATCGCTATTATTATTGTAGTAATCTATAATGTACAGATAGAGTCCTTGCAAAGTCTCGTCATGTTTAGGGTATAGAATTTGGCTAAAGTCTGTTCAGAGTGATTATATATCTCCTATTTTATAATAGGCAGGCATGTATATAGTAGAACGCAATAATGAAAGAGATGACTAAATGATTAATCGCAATTTTAACGAGTATCAATTAAGCGGTGGGTTATTAAAAGCAATTGGCTTGTTAAATTTTATCAGTCCCACCAAGGTTCAGGAGCAAGTGATCCCGGCTGTATTGGCCCAAAAGGATATCATCGTCAAGTCCCAAACTGGAAGTGGAAAGACAGCAGCCTTTGGCATTCCCATTTGTGAGTTAGTGGATTGGGAACAAAATAAACCTCAAGCCATCGTGCTTACCCCAACCAGAGAACTCGCAGTTCAGGTCAGAGAAGATATGTTCCATATTGGCAGATTCAAAAGA
>DHJG01000186.1:0-122 GCA_002404215.1 Desulfosporosinus sp. UBA4726 | reverse complement strand
ATGGATAAAATGCAGTTGCTACTAGATCTAACGTGTGTCCACAACCCGGATAGCTGCATGATATTTTGCAATACCAAACAAACGGTCGATGAGGTTTATGCTGAACTTGTGAAGCTGAACTA
>DHJG01000219.1 GCA_002404215.1 Desulfosporosinus sp. UBA4726 | reverse complement strand
ACTGAACAAGAAATAGCCTTCTTAGAAGAATCACGCGAAGCACAAACGGCTTTAGATCCTCTTACCGAACTTGAACCGTTTAAAGAAGCTGTGTCTAATCTTGAACAGGAAACGCAAAGTCTATCACAGGTTCTCCGGGTGATGCTGACCAAACAAGAGGAAAGCGATTCTTCTATCGATAAGCTGGAGTTACAGATCTGTCAACTTAAAGAGGAAAAGAAAGAAGATGTTAAGAACAAAGGAGGTTTTTGGAACAAATGGATTACCTAGATTTAAAATCCAATATTGCTGGAATTCTATCCAAGTATCCTCAAACATCTCATACCTTCCGAAAGTTTGGTATTTCTACCTCTGGGTGAGGGGCGAAAATCTTGCTCAGTATGAGCATTGAACAGGCCGCTCAAAAATACCACATTAACCCGTTAACCCTGATCAAATCCTTGGAAGTTGCAATTGAACAATCTAACCATCAATGGAGACATTACTGATGAAAATTTTATTTTTAAACGATTCATCCCTATTGAGGCATGGCTTGGCCTCCGGTTTTCCCCTCATAGATGAGATCCGTTATCTCCCAGTCCACTTGGCGAACTGGGAAGAGTGTTTGATCAATTTACTTCGGACCTGGAAACCGGATTTTGCTTTAGCAGAGGGCGTTTCTATTTCCACTGTAGCCCAAAAGCTCTTTCCCCTTTTACGCCGCAATGCCCTCCCGCTCGTCTATTGGGCTATCGATGATCCCCCAGACTGGCGCCTTATGTCTCGTCCTTTGGGGCGCGGGGCCAGTCTGGTTCTTACCCCGGCCCAAGAATGCCTACCCCTTTATCGGCGAGAAAAGATGCGCGCACTTTATTTCCACTTTGCCTGTAATCCCGCTTTCCATTGCCCTACAGAACCGTCATTTGAGTATACTTGTGATTTGCTTCTTGTTGCTAATTACTATACAGCATATCCTCAACGGCGAATTGGGCTAGAAACAATCCTCACGCCCTTACGTTCAGGGCCATTTCATTTAAAAGTATTTGGTAATGAACACTGGCTGGCGAACACGGATAATTACACTTTGCCCGCCAAGATCTATCAGGGATATTTACCCTATGAACATTTGCCCTGTGCTTATTCTTCCGCGAAAATCGTTTTAGGCTTGCACTCGGTTATAGACTCTCCCACCATGATGAGCATGCGAACCTTCGAAGCTTTGGGATGTCGGGCTTTTTTCCTGACACACTGGTCACCGGCCATGGAAAACCTTTTTAAAAACCATGTCCATCTCGTTTGGAGTCGCCATCCGGATGAGACGTTGGAACTCGTGCGTTTTTACCTAAACCGAGATGACCTCCGCCAAAAAATCGCCCGTCAAGGTCAAGCAGAAGTGTACCGCAACCATACCTACCAACACCGCTTACAATCTGTTCGGGACAGACTCGAAAAATTATAGCAGGAGGAGTTTTAATGAAAGTACTTTTCCAAGCTCGTCCAGACTTCATGAAAAACCCCGCGGGGGATACTGTCCAAATGGTTTCGACCGGGCAAGAGCTTAAAAAGCTTGGCATTGAAGTGCATTTATCTGCTGATCCCAATATTGATCTATCGCCCTATGACGTTGTTCATATTTTCAATATCACCCGAATTAAAGAGAGCTATATGTTCTTTCTTAATGCCCAAAAACAACAGAAGAAGATTGTTCTATCCCCTATTTATTGGCCTCCTAATGCTTACCTCAAGCGTGAAGGTTCAAGCTCTAATGCTCTAGCGGTTTGGAAACACATGCAACCCATGCGAGCTCGCCTGCTGAGCGAAAGTACCCTCTTGCTCCCCAACAGTCACCTTGAGATGGACGTTCTTCATCAAGACTTTCTTAAGATTGCGCCTTATAACGTAGTACCTAATGGATTTCCGGATTCATTTATTGGGACAACCCCTCAACTTTTCCGGGAACAGTTTCCAGATACCCCCAAAGAATTCGTTTTATGTGCTGCACGTATTTCACCACGTAAGAACCAGCATTGGTTGGCAAATATCTGTCAAGAGCTCGGACTTTCTCTTGTTCTTCTAGGACCTGTAAACGACCAAAAATATTTCGAGAGCGTAAAGTCCTTTTCTAACGTCATCTATCTTGGAACTTTACAGGGAGAACTTCTCGCTTCAGCTTATTGCGCTGCTAAAGTCCATGCTCTGCCTAGTTGGTTTGAAACCCCAGGGTTATCCAGCATAGAGGCTGGTGCGTGCGGTACTGTTGTGATCTCTACTGATCAAGGAAGTCCACAGGAGTATTTTCAGGATATGGCCCTTTATGTACATCCACTAGATGATCTAAGCTTACGTACGGCACTCGAACAAGCCCTTAATGCCTCTCCCCTACCCTTAATGCACCACTTACAAAAACATTATCCCTGGTCTAAAGTCGCAGAGATAACCTTAGAAGCTTATAGCAAGATCCTTGATTGATTTTAAACTTCTTTGTAAGCATTTCTTTTATTGAGCCATCATTGATAAAGAAGAAGGCTTTCCGGCAGCCTTCTTCTTTATCAATTAACAGTGATACGATCCAATAACTTTTCCACCATTATTCTAAGATCATTTTTTAAGCGTTCTATTTTTACACTCATATTAAGAAAATCGAGTACCCCAACGACCGATCCGCAGTCCATGCACTGTACAAAAAGCACGGCTCGTGTCGTTCCTTCTAGGTTATTGGCATGAACAACCTCAAAGTTACTACCCCCACATTTTATGCACCGCGATTGTGCCATACTCCACCCCTCCTTCGCAGTAATATATTATGTCTCTTGTAGGGTAATTGCCTATGCTTAAGCTAAAGGAGCCCGGAAAATTCCGAGCTCCTTTAGCACCATAGTTCTTAAGATTTCGATATACAGCTCTCCCTGGAAGAAGATATTCAGCTTATTAACTACTTTTGGTATCATTAATATTCCTAAAGTACGCGCGAGTATACTAGGTCTGTATGATCGTTAAAGATGAGGAAGACTTCCGCTCTCTGCCATTCAAAGCGTTCGGGCTTTGAATGATGATCAACACAAGTCCCTCTAATGTTTTTCTATCTTACTGAAAGACTGGAAGAAATCATGAGCAAAATTAGCTCCTTTTCCTATCACAAGACCCGTTGTTACTATACCTATTATGGGGTTAGAGATCTTAACATTTAATAACTCAAATGCATTAATGTTAGTCTGAAAGGCAAGAAGCAAACCACATGCCAAACTCAACAGTTCCAAAGTGAGAGGCCTAAACTTATCTGGTAAAAAGGGTATAGCGTAAACAATGTCTTTAAAGATCTCAACTAGCTTCTCTACTACAACGGCTAATAAAAACACTAAAGTTAACCCATCCAAAGCAATCTCCCCTCTAGATACCCACCTTCTCTTTCCATATATTCCAGTATACTCCATATAAAATCGGAACGTTCTTTCGTTCAAATTCTTGTGTTAACCCTGAAAACCAGTGAGAACTGCCCTCAACTTGCACGCAGACGATGCGTCTGATTTTCCTACCTCCATATGGTCCGTCTTCCCAGTCTTTTCGTGAGCAGTATAGCCAATTTCCGTGTAAGTAACCCCAGGGATTAGCCCAACAAATCCCTCCTCGCCTTCACGGGCGCCTAACCGGCAGTCTATTCTCTAGCGTCCTGTTCGAGTCTTAGCTACAAGGACACTCGACACCCTTAGTCAACGAACCTGCACTGCCCCTAACACGCCAAAAGTCACCTCTGGCCATTCTTTGGCTTCGGTGACACTAGACTCGAACCCCATCCAGGGTCATCGGAAAGCATATTTGGTGGGCCTTTTGTATTTACAAGCCCGCAACTCTGAGCCTGAAACCAAACCATGAGACGATTCCGATGAACCCATCCATCCGGAAAATCCGGATAACTTTAAAACAACCATATTCCACTCAAAAATTCATTCTCACTGCAAAGTATTTAATATTTTTTCTCAATCCACTAAAAGTATTTTTTACGTTTAGTGGATTCATTAATATATTTATGTCTAGAAACCTAACTTTGAGCTTGAACCCAAATTTTTAACATTGTTGAACTCTCTGCCCAGTAAGATAATCTTGTATAACGAAGAAATTTTGCTGGTGAGACAATAACTAATTTTCCGGAGTGCACCTCTTGTTGATCACAATCTGCCACCCAACAAACGCCATCTGGACTAAGCTCCGCTTGCACATAGGCCGGACCTGTGTCGGAATTATATATCGCAAAAGAAAAACAACGTAATGCCGAAACATCGCGAGTTGTTGTCGAGGACAACGTCAGGTTAGCCGTAACAACTTCAAGGCTTTCATGAAACCCGTGTCCGTATATTTCCACTTGTGCTCGACCACAAGCCGACGTGGCTAATGGAGCTTGAGCGCTTCCATGAATTTGCACCCCATCACGAGCCGGCGTTAGGTTTCGTATATCTGAATTAACATTAGCCTGAACGGTCACTGGAATGTTTAAAGGAATTGGCGTAGCAAGTTGAATCGGTTTAGTTATCTCTCCAATTGTTTCTATATGACTTATCTGATGAATCTCGTTCCTCGTTTGTTTCACTCGCCTTTTCATGCGATCGGGAAAAAGGGGATACGCGATCACTTTGTATATATATAAATGCCCTGCTCCTAAAATTCCTGTTTCTAAACGCAGAAACTTAATATCTGAAGTGGCACTAATTGCTTCCTTAAATTCCTCTGGCTCAACACCTAGT
>DHJG01000167.1:4907-5528 GCA_002404215.1 Desulfosporosinus sp. UBA4726 | reverse complement strand
TACCTTCCTCAGCAGCTTTCCGAAGGGGAAATTCGTCAGCTCATTCAAGAAACTATGGCTGCGGTAGGGGCTCAAGGCCCTAAAGATCTAGGAAAAGTCATGGGTGCATTATCCCCTAAGACTAAAGGCCGTGCAGATGGTAAACTTGTTAATCTGCTTGTACGGGAATTACTTGGGGCATAAAAATTAATTACTGAGAAAAGACCCAGTTGCAGAATGTAGCTGGGTTTTTTTTGTTTATAAAGAAATGCAAAATATAATTACATAGAAAAGGCTTGGACTATTCTTGATCTTCCCTTCATAGATATCAAACAGAAGGGAGGAGTTTTTTTATGTTTAAAAAACTACAAACAAGTGTCGGAGACATTTTAGATTTTCCGCCGGATGTAGTGGCAGATGGTCCCAAAATTACGATAACCGGACGGCGGAAAATTTTAGTCGAGAATTATATCAGCATTGTCGATTTTTCAGAGGAAGAAATCCGTCTTGAGACAGCTGAGGGGGATGTCTGTTTTGGAGGGCAGGGACTGGTGCTTAAAGTCATATTAGCCACGGAACTACGGATAGAAGGGGAACTTTCTTCCTTATCGTTTACTAGTCATAAAGTATAAACTGACCGTG
>DHJG01000167.1:611-4718 GCA_002404215.1 Desulfosporosinus sp. UBA4726 | reverse complement strand
TATAGGCGCAACTGAGTTAATCGCCAATAATTGAAGGCTTGGCGTTAGCCAAGTCTTATATATGAAGGAAGGGAGATAAAGTAATGTTTGAATGGTTGCGGACGTTTTGGTTTGGACGAATTCTTTTCCTGGCGAGGGGAGATCAGTTAGCTCGCTTTCTTAATGAAGTTTCAAAAGACCGCGTGATTCTTTATCATACTCAAAAATCTGAACGAGGAATGCGAGCTCAGATTAAACTTTCGGATTTTCGACGTTTGCGGCAGGCGGCACGTCTCACCCATACAAGGGTCCATATTGTGGCCAAATATGGCTGGCCTTTTGTTGCAGCTCGATGGTGGCGTAGAAAGGGTCTTTTGATCGGGATTGTAGTGATTGCTACAGTATTAACCGTATTGTCCCAACTTGTGCTTTCAATATCTGTGTCAGGAAATCGAAACCTTGTGGCTGCCGATGTTTTAGCACGGGCAGAGAAGTTGGGGCTTAAAACTTGGGTCTACTCAAAGAACTTAGATTTAAACGGGATTGCGAAAGTACTTCAGGAACAACTTCCGGATGCAGCTTGGATAGGTGTGGAACGTAATGGAACGGATGTTTTAATTAAGATTTCGGAGAAAATCCGTCCGATTATCCCCAAGGAAGCGGGTAATCTTGTAGCAAGTCATGCTGGAATTATTAAAGAAATCATGGTGATTCAGGGAACACCTCAGGTTCATGAAGGTGAGACCGTCCGGGCGGGGCAAGTGTTGATCACGCAGAATCCCGCAGAGAATAATCTAAATGGTTCCCAACCAACGCCTCCGGTCTCTGCGGCTAGAGGGTTTGTCCGTGGGCGAGTATGGTATAGCTCGGAAGCAAAGGTTCCCATGGTAGAAAATAAAGTAGAAGAAAGTGGAAGAGATGCCACGGGATGGGGTATAAAAATTGGCGACCGCGTCATAATGGTAACAACGCCAGATTCACCGTTTGTGCAAGCACGTAAAGAAGTCATGAGTCATTCCCTGCTGCCCTGGAGGAATTGGAGCTTTCCTGTCGAATGTATAAGAGTGAACTACAAAGAACTTCATACTGTACACCTCGAACGTTCTGTAGTCGAAGCCCGACAATTGGCTGAACAAGCAGCCCGGACTGAGGTGCAGAAGAAAATAACGCCGGGCGTTTCGATTGTGGAAGAAACCGTGAAGGTTCTTTCAAATAATTCTGAGGCTGAACGGGTTAGAGTAGAGTTAGAAACATACGAGGATTTGGCGGTATATGCAAATCCTTAAGGGAGTGCAGTGATTATTCAGGCCTATAAAGCGTCTAGACCTTAGGTAAGGCACTGGGAAGTAAGGATGATGGTATTGAAGATCAGAAAGGTCAGAGAAATTTGGGAGGGGCTATTAAGCCGTTTGGATTGGCTTAGACATCACACCATTTGGTTGCGCACCATTATTGGGGTGATGTATTTTCTGTTGTTTATGGTACTTTTATCCTCCAACCTGTTTGTCTCTAAAATCCATTTGGAAGTGGGGGAGCCTAGTCCTCAACTCATTACAGCCCCGATAGATAAGGACATTGAGGATACGAAAAAATATGCTCTGGACCAAGATGCCGCGTCGAAAGCCGTTCAACCGGTGTACAAATCGGATGAGGATTTTTTGAGCATTCTAATCAAGAATTTAACACAAGCGTTCGTTACCTTGCGTGATACTGCGACGACCACGGGGGATGAAAGTGCGCGCATCAATAAACTGAAGTTAATACAACCGTTTAATGCTTTGTCAGAGGACGTATTGGCTTCATTGCTGAAAACTTCTCCGGGAAATTTAAGTACAGATGAGCAGATTGGTAAAGACATTATTTTAATCAAAGCGCGAAGTCTTGATTTAGGGGCTCGGTCTGAGGTTGATGTGGTGCCGCTCCGTGAACGGATTATAGCGGAGCTTAATCAGTCGGCGCTGAATGATGATGCCAAGGTATTCTATAAGGCCTTTGTGGAACAAGAAGTAACAAAGCCAACCTTGAAGGTTGATGAGCAAACTACGGAGAAATTGCGCAATGTAGCCCGAACTGGTATAAAGGCGGATGTACGCCACTACAAGGCCAATGAAAAGATTGTCGGTCCTGGTGAGCTTGTTGATGAAAAGATTTTCCAGGTTTTGATTGACTACGGGCTAATTGATAGTGGTAATACATGGAAAGCAGTCGCTGGGATTGCACTAATGGTCCTCATTGGAATAGGAACTCTCTTGGCGTATTTGTTACAATATAAACGGAAGGTTGTGCCTTTAACTAATCGCATAGTCCTGATTGGACTGACAATGAGTTTGGTTCTGGCCATCGGTCGTGGTGTAATCTCTTTGAATTTAGGATCACCTGACTTTAACTCCTTGTCAGGGATGCTTATTCCGGTGGCTTGGGCGACCATGTCGGTTGCAATATTATTCGATGTGGACGTTGCCTTGATGGTCACGGTAGTCTTAGCAGTTTTTGTGACTGTTTTAGTAGACCCTTCTTTTTCAACCCCGTACGGTATGCGAAGTGGTCTAGTAGCCCTTTTCGGAGGGTTTATTGGGGTTTACAGTGTATCCAATTTAAGTCAGCGTTCTGATTTAGCGCGTGCAGGGTTGTTTGTGTCGGCAATGAATGTCTTGATGATAAGTGCGATAGCTCTGACTACAGGAATGCGTTTGTCGGTATGGCTAGTTGGTGTGCTCCTGGGAACTGTCAACGGTGTAGCGTCTTCATTTTTAACGGTTGGAGCTTTGCACTGGTTTGAGTCGGGATTCCGTATTACTTCCTCTGTTCGGCTTTTAGAACTAACTAATCCCAATCGCCCGTTATTGAAGCGCTTATTGATGGAGGCACCGGGGACCTACCACCATAGTATTTTAGTGGGCAATCTTGCCGAAGCTGCTGCGGAAGCTGTACGGGCTGATGCTACGTTAGTTAGAGTCGGCGCAATGTATCATGACATTGGAAAATTAAAACGCCCCTACTTTTTTATTGAAAATCAATTTACACAGGATAATCCTCACGATAAGATTGCCCCTACCCTAAGCTCGCTGATTATTATCTCCCACATCAAGGACGGATTGGAACTAGCGAGGGAAAATAAGCTTCCACAACAGATCCAGGATATAATCGGTCAGCATCATGGGGACAGTGTTGTCAGCTACTTTTATCATAAAGCCTTGGAGGAATATGATGATGTTCCCGAGGAAGCCTTCCATTATGAAGGACCAAAACCTCAGACTAAAGAGAGTGCCTTGGTTGCCTTGGCGGACAATGTGGAAGCAGCAGTTCGCTCGATGAAACAACCTACGCCCGGGCGCGTGGAAGGGCTTGTCAGGAAAATTATTAAGGATAAGCTTAATGATGGGCAATTGGATCAATGTGATTTAACATTTCAAGACTTAGATCGGATCGCAATGGCCTTTGTTCGTGTCTTGAGTGGGATTTTCCACTCCCGTGTCGAGTATCCGGAGATGCCGAGCTTGCGAGAGAATGGAAGCGCTGTAATGCATAAGAAGCAGAAGGCAGAGGCCGAAAAAGAGGTCAATAAAGAAAATGGTAATAATCCTCAAAAAGAGAAACAGATAGATAGCCATGGGGCGATAGATAAAACTTAGCTTATGAAGGGAGGAAAGAATGTATGATCCTAGATATTGCTTGGGAAGAAGATTCTATTTTAGTTGACCGACGCGAGCCTCTAGCCACTTTATTAACTGAGGCTATTAAAGAGACTCTTCGTCTCTCTGGTGGGCCCGAAGAGGCAGAAGTGAGCCTAATGTTGGTTGATGACCAGCGCATACATGCGTTAAATCAAGAGTATCGAGGGGTGGACCGTCCGACGGATGTTCTTTCTTTTGCCTTGCAAGAGGACATGGAAGATGAGCCGGATGCAGCGTTTGAAGATGACATGCTAGGCGATATTGTAATCTCAGCTGAACGGGCTAAGGAGCAAGCAAAGGAGTATGGTCATTCTTTTGAACGGGAAATTGTTTACCTCGCTGTCCACGGGACGCTCCATTTATTAGGGTATGATCATGAAGAAGAGATGGACAAGCAAGAGATGCGCAGCAAAGAAGAAGAGGTGATGGCTATATTGAGGCTAGAGAGAGCTTA
>DHJG01000167.1:0-443 GCA_002404215.1 Desulfosporosinus sp. UBA4726 | reverse complement strand
TCAAACGGAGGAAAGCATGGGGAAATATCAGAAACCCGGGTTTGGGCGTAGCCTCAATCAAGCATGGAGAGGGTTGCTCTGCATCTGTAGAACACAGGGGCACTTACAGTTTCATATCTTCGCGGGAATTAGTGTCTTGTGTTTTGCTTGGTGGAGCAAGGTTTCACGTTTTGAATGGTTGATTCTTATTTTGGCGATTGGCAGTGTCATTGGTGCTGAAGTTATGAATTCCGCCCTTGAAATTGTGGTAGATATGGTACAACCAAACTTTCACCCTCTTGCAGGAATGGCCAAGGATGTGGCAGCGGGTGCCGTTTTGGTGACCGTGATTCAAGCTGTTGTAATTGGAATGATTGTGTTTTCTCCCCCGCTGTTCCGCTTCGCGAGCAAGGTGTTTTAGAGAGGGGACTTGTGTGACACAGCGCTCGGTCGTACGACGCAGA
>DHJG01000001.1:4119-4349 GCA_002404215.1 Desulfosporosinus sp. UBA4726 | reverse complement strand
AAGTTAATGGAAGCCGTCCGCAAATATCTTGGTATCCCCGAAATTTCTCTGACCCAAGTCATTATTGACCCGGATGTTGCAGGATTAATACCCGAAGAAATGGCGCGTCGCTATACACTTATCCCGTTTGAACGACGAGCTGGGATCTTAAGAGTCGCCATGTTTGACCCCACCCATGAACGTGCCCTTCGGGATGTTCGGATGTTCACCGGGTTAGAGATTGAGCCAGT
>DHJG01000001.1:0-3826 GCA_002404215.1 Desulfosporosinus sp. UBA4726 | reverse complement strand
GCGACGAACGCTGCACGGAGTATTATCTCCTGTTTAAAAGTCATGGCGCAAATGGATGTTGCGGAACGCCGGATTCCTCAGGATGGGCGAATGACGTTTAGTGCTGGGCTTCGGCGTGTCGATGTCCGGATGTCCTCGATGCCTATCGTTTATGGGGAAAAAATTGTAGTACGTATTCTGGATCCTGAGATGGCCCAACGTCCCCTCAATGGCTTAGGAATGCGTCCAGAGGTCGAATCAGGGATACAGGTCTTATTAAAACGCACGCATGGTTTAATCTTGGTTGTAGGGCCAACAGGAAGTGGTAAAACCACAACTCTTTATGCCCTGCTCAGGGAACTGAATGCCGAGGAGCAAAACATCATTTCGATTGAAGAGCCTGTAGAATATCAACTGACTGGGGTCAACCAGGTTCAAGTCAATCTTACAGCAGGTCTTAGTTTTGCGGTTGGATTGCGCCATATCTTGCGGCAAGATCCGGATGTGATCATGATCGGCGAAATTCGCGACGAAGAAACGGCTAGAATCGCCATCACAGCTTCCCTCACCGGACATCTGGTTTTATCGACGCTCCACACCAATACAGCAGCAGAGGCGTTGGCTCGACTGATGGATATGGGAATAGAGCCGTATCTACTGGCGTCAGCGGTCAGTGGGGTTTTATCCCAACGCTTAGTTCGTCGCTTATGTGAACACTGTAAGACGACATACCCAGTATCTACGGAAGAGAAAAGAGCGCTTCGATTGCCAGCCTCTATGACCCAGCTTTATCACGCTAACGGATGCCCAGAATGTCTTGGTACTGGGTTTCGAGGCCGGATTGGGATTCACGAGTTTTTACGCTATAATCAAGAGATCAAGAAACTTGTACTTACTCGACAGAATTCAAGGGACATTGAGCAACAGGCGACGATTTCAGGAATGCTTACAGTCTTTGAGGATGGATTGCTAAAGGTGATTCAAGGGTTTACAACAGTAGAAGAAGTACTGCATGCTGTTTCTGGAATAGAAGTGTAGGAGGAGCGGAAAGAGATGCTTTCACTTGAAGAACTCTTAAAGTTAGCGGGAGAACAGAAGGCTTCAGATATTCATTTGACGGTAGAGAGTCCTCCAGTTTTGAGAATTGATGGCTCAATGGTTCAACTTAAAACGGAAAAACTCAGCCAGGCTAATTTAGAAACGTTTGCCCATTCGGTTATGAATGACCAACAGGCCAAACGATTTGCTATGGACGGCGAATTGGATCTCTCATATAGCTTGCCTGGGATTGGACGATATCGGGTTAATGCTTTCCGACAACGAGGGTCCACTGCGGTGGTGATTCGGTTGATTCCCTGTGTCATTCCCAGTCCGGAAAGCTTGGGGCTTCCGCCGGTGAGTATTGAGTTAGCTAAGTTACATAAAGGGTTGGTGTTGGTAACCGGTCCTACAGGAAGTGGTAAATCGACGACCCTTGCTTCGTTAGTAGATTACATTAATCGCACGAGGGCTTGTCATATTGTCACGATTGAAGATCCTATCGAATATCTACATCGACATAAGTTAAGTCTAGTCAATCAACGGGAAGTCGGTAATGATACTCAGTCGTTTACGAATGCACTACGCGCAGTCCTTAGGCAAGATCCTGATGTAATTTTAGTGGGAGAGATGCGAGATTTAGAAACCATCGCCACCGCTGTGACAGCGGCTGAAACTGGACACTTGGTTTTCAGTACGCTTCATACGAATGATGCGACCCAATCAGTTGATCGGATGATTGATGTTTTTCCGCCCCATCAACAGCAGCAAATCCGAGTGCAGCTGGCTGCTGTTTTACAAGGAATATTGTCTCAACAACTGTTTCCCAGAGCAGATCACGCGGGGCGCGTGGCGGCCATTGAGGTTATGATGGTGACACCGGCGGTTCGCAGCCTTATTCGTGAGGGCAAAACTCATCAACTGCCGACCGTTATCCAGACGAATGCCAAGCTAGGTATGCAAACCATGGATAAAGCTATTATGGAATTAGTTCACAAGGGTCTCATTTCTTACGAGATTGCCCAGGAAAGGTTACAAAGTCCTGATAGTTCAAGACGATGAGTAAGCAATATTTTGTATGGAAAGCTGTTGACGTGAATGGACTAATTCAGCAGGGAAAATGGGTAGGGGATGACATTTCAGAGGTTCAATCGCGCTTGAGGAATGAAGGGTACTTTCCAGTGGCTATTCGAGCAAGTCGAAATTGGCAAAGTATATTTTCATTCAGTAAGAATTTTCAATGGAGCCATTTCGCTCGCAGTTTAGCGACTCTACTGGAAGCCGGAATTCCCTTGCTTCAAGCTTTGGAGATAATGACCTTTCATGAAGAAAAGTTAACATTCCAAATGGAACAATGGAAGAGTATCAAGGAACGAGTGGAAGAAGGTAGTGACTTGTCGGAGGGGATGTCTCTTCTGAGGCCATCCCCTAATGCGTTTGTACTTTCCATGATCAAAGCTGGGGAATACACGGGGACATTGGGGAAAGTTCTCAGTGATGTAGCCGATGAGTTAGAGCAGGAAAATGTTTATCAGAAAAGGATCAAGGCTGCTCTAGCCTATCCAATGCTTTTGCTCATAACAGTAGTTGTTGTACTATACGTGCTATCTGTTTGGGTACTTCCAATGTACGAAAAACTCTTTGCGGGCATGGGCGCAGAATTGCCTTTCTTGACTCGAGTCATCTTTGCCGGTGGTCGCGCACTTCCCTTTCTTTTGTGGGGCACGCTTGGATTAGTCACGAGTGGCTTGCTGGTCCTTAGACTCATGGGCCCAGATCTTTGGAAAAAGTGTCTGGAGCATATACTGGAAGAACTTCCGCTCATTGCTAAGGTCTATCATCTCCGTGATTTGGTACAATTCAGTCGAATGTTGGGCCGCTTATTGGCTGCTGGAATCCCCTTGTTGGAGGCACTTCGCTTGACGGCAGGAGCGGTGCGTGGCTCAGAGATGCTTAAATTAATCAACCAGCTCGTACTACAAGTTCGACAGGGAAAGGGCATGGTCTCTCTACTACGTGTAAGCAAGATTTTCCCCAAGGAGGGGGCAGAAATGATTGCGGTCGCTGAGGAATCAGGACAGTTAGATCGGATGCTAGAGTATGTTACACAAATGTTTCACAGGGAGCTTGAAGATCAGCTTGATCGGTTAACGCGAATGATTGGCCCAGCACTTGTTCTTGCTTTAGCGGGACTGATCGGCCTGGTTGCGGCGGGAGTAATGCTTCCTATTTTTGATCTTAGCTCACATCTTGAATAACAGCAAAGCTATTTTGAGAGCATTCGATGTATTGCTATGATATGAAGGAGGAGCGTGAGATGAATTATACCAAAAGCGAGAACGGTTTCACATTGCTTGAAGTGCTTGCGGTGATCATTATTATAGGCATCTTGGGCACAATAGCAATTCCTAAATTGATGTCAAGTACACTAAACGCACGGCAAAAAGCGGATGTTGCGACTGCGCACCAGCTTAAAGCTGCTCTAGATCGTTATCAGATTGAAAACGGAGTATATTTAAAAAGTGGGGAATTGACTGTTAATGAGGATGGAATAGTGGTCAATCCAGAGCTCATTCCCAAATACATCAGCAAATTAGACACTACGACAACTCAGCAGGCTGTGCCGAATGGCGGAAAGAAAGGATTTGCAATTGCCACATTGGGGACAGACTATAGCATTCCTAATTCTGAATCGGTCAGCAGCACAATCATGATCTACTTAACGAGTGATGGCTTGGCGGCAGAAGTCCGGGCTTACGATGAAACATTAAAAAAGGTTCTTTGGACATCCGCTAATTAGGACTAATTT
>DHJG01000023.1:3852-4447 GCA_002404215.1 Desulfosporosinus sp. UBA4726 | reverse complement strand
AAAACACGCTGCTGAGAGATTGTTGAACCGATACTGAGAGAGGCGTGCTCCTAGGGCTACCCAAGAGCGCAATTTGCGTTCAAAGATTTGATGATTCACTGAATTCTGCAATTCGCATTACGTATCGCATTTCGCTGCGTTCTTCATCGTTGCGAGAACCAAGATATCCATTGCTAAGAGTTGTATTTTTTAACGTTCAAGTAATTAAACGTGCGACTACATTGCAATTAAGCAAAACAATCACATATAAAAAGTCAACTAGCAAAAAGGTGGTGAAAATAGTTTTATAATTGGTTTCTCCTTCGATATTTTATTGATCATGATGGAGATCAAAATATTGAAAGAAATTTGGCCTTTAAGCAAATAAGATACAATTGTTAACAAAGCACTTTTCAGTGTTTGTAAGTATACCAGGAAGGCCGATTGCAAATGAATGCAATCCACATCAATTCCCTCAAACTGGTTCCAATTCATTCAAATTGCAAAGGGAGACGTGAAAACAAGTTCTCGATTGGTTGATACGTGGATAACGTGTTAATGATCCTTCCGCAGGTTCACCTACGGAACGGTGAATAAATCTGCATTTGTCTTTTAA
>DHJG01000023.1:3503-3642 GCA_002404215.1 Desulfosporosinus sp. UBA4726 | reverse complement strand
AAAATTACCCACTGCCATCTTAGTCTGTGAACGGCATCCAACTTTGAAAATCGAAATTTTGAAAATAGGACTTGGCTGCTGGTTATCCATTGTAACATCTCTATCAATTATGACCGTACCTTCTATAGCTAAAAGAATT
>DHJG01000023.1:0-1232 GCA_002404215.1 Desulfosporosinus sp. UBA4726 | reverse complement strand
ATTCGATTAAGCGCATCACGTTTCGATTAAATTCTAATTCACTCACCATATCAAGTCCGAAGACGAGCTAGTGTGAGAGTATGACAGTTTGTCGACTGTTCTATTATGGGCAGTCCCTCTATCTATAGCCGAGTCTTTCCTTTAGTTTGTTCACTTTTAAAAGCAATAAACAAAGAGTAAGCATTCTATTTCTAGAACACAAATTCTAAATTCGTCGCTCTTTAAAATTACTAATTTAAAAAGATCGTTACAGCCAAACAGAGCGAATACGAACGGATTGGCTCAGCATCGAAATGTCTCGAACTAGATATAATTTCTATTTTAGATCACTTTTCAGCATTCCAAATAAGAACTATATTTGATTCAATATATTTTCAAAGCTAATACCCGACGTTTTCATGAACTTTTCCTAATCATCTGATTAACGAGACATCAAGCTATTTAAAAAGGCCCATATCGGTTACCCAGCTCGCGCTTATTAAACAAACAACTAAGTTGCAAGCAAATGACACTCACGGATCGAATAACAGCAAGAAACAAAACACCTTTCTCTCGGATTGCTCCAAAATACTAAATATATTATTTCCTACCAACGCCCGCAAGCGCACGTTCTTGCGAATAGTAATAAATCAAATTATGAATACACAACGTGTACGTCATACAGACTTGCTCCTATCCATTCAAACCAATGGCACTAACGCAACACCGATTTGTTTTTGGTTCACTGAAGAACCGCTAAGCAGGAGTGGATTCGTATACAGTTAATCAGCAAAACTCAGAATTAGTCAGAGGCCAGTCAATCAAATTATTCTACTTGGAGTTGAAGCAAAAGTAAATGTAAGACGTGAGTAGTACAAGCACTTGAATCTAGACCCTGTTCGATAATTTAATATCAATCTTTCCATCCATTCGAATTTCACTTTTACCATACCTCTTCCGACCGCGCTACCAGCTGATGTCATTGTTCTAACAAATACTGATCGCCTCGCATACAAATATCAAAATTCCAATGTCCCCTTAAGCCGAAGCTTTAGGTTTACTGTCAGAAAGAAGATCAGACGCAAATTGAATGTTCTTTGCTGTAGGAACTGTATCGAACAGTCCCTACTCTTATAGTATACCAGGGATCCTGGTGTGCGCCGGTCACTAACAAAATTCATAGGTGCTGAAAAATGAACTACGTTTGCACACTAACTTTGTTAGGCGCGCACACGATTTCGACCTTCCCGATA
>DHJG01000155.1 GCA_002404215.1 Desulfosporosinus sp. UBA4726 | reverse complement strand
CATCCTGCTCAAGGAACGTTAAATAAATTAGCAGATGCGGGTGTACAAGTGTACAGGACGGATCAAAGTGGAACGATTGTTGCTACTTCGGACGGAGAGACAGTAAAGCTCACCCCTTCCACAACGCCCGAACCCATACAGCCAGTTCCTGGGATACCAGGGTCGCTAACGATATCAACGATCGATTTAAGTCGCGAAGTTGTCACTATTATGAATAGTGGAGATAAAGAGGTTGACCTGACAGGGTGGAAGTTAGTTAGCGAAGGAGGCAATCAAACATTTTTGTTCCCCTCGAGTACAACGTTACCTGCCGGTAAAACGCTTAAAGTTGTAAGCGGAAAAAATGCACAAGTAGGAAGCAATGTCTTGGTCTGGACGGAATCAAATATTTGGAATAATGATGGTGATCCAGGAGCACTTTACAATGCCCAGGGGCAGTTGGTGTCCCGCAAATAAGCTCGCCTGCTGCTTCTGAGCTAATATATAATCCGACAAATTTCTGCCGGTATAGGAGTTACAATGGAAAGGTGTTGACATTATAGAAAAAAGAAGGAATTTATTTTGTACTATCATTTTCTAATTGATGTTATAGTCGTCCTATTTCTCTGCGGCATTGTTATAATGATCGACTTAACTATCCAAAGAAAATATGCTCAATATATCTTAGGTGTAATGTTCAGTCTGATTACTATATTTGTAATGAACAATAATATTATGGTTGGCGAAGGTCGCTTTTTTGATTTTAGACATATCACCATGACGATGGCTGGTTTTATAGGTGGTCCTGTTACCGCTGTGATAGCAGCTGCCATGAGCTCTCTGTATCGGTACAATGTGGGCGGAACTGGTTCAATGGGTGGAATTAGCAACATTCTTGTTTTTGCTTGTTTTGGAAGTATCTTGGGTAGGCGTGTAAAGAGCAGCCAAAATGGAAAAAGAGTCGTCTTTTGGATCATTATCGGCCTCATCATGGCATGTATCTTGCTATTTATTATCGCAGTTATTGCCCTATGGAATGGCAGTTCAGTAGCAGTTCTTATGATTCTCGCCGGTCCCTTTATTATATGCACTCCCTTAGTAACGACTATCATATTCAATTACTATTTCTGGATCTATGAATTTTTGAGTAAAGCATCAATCCTAAATAACATCATAAACTTTAGTCCAATAAACTTAATGATTTTTGATGCCAATGGACCCATATTGCTCAGCAAAAATTTCAAAATGCAACGCCAACTTTATCCATATATTGAAAACCCAGCCCTATTAGTGAGTTCAGATAATACGTGCCTGAATACAACTAATCAGCAAGCTAGGAAAATCACGACAGAAGACGGAAGACGTCTTGTTGCGGACTTGTCTAGTTTTCAGATGCCTAGTGGTGAATACGCATGTGTAGCAATAGTGAATGATATAACCGATCATAAAAGGGACCAGAAAATACTCAAAGGTGCTATTGAAAGATTTTCTAAGGCTTTTGAGTTAGGTCCCCATATGATGACGATTATTAGGAAGTCTGACTATAGATATGTGGATGTAAATCGTCGTTTTCTTGAATCAAAGGGTTTTCTTCGTGAAGAGGTTATAGGTAAAACACCCATCGAAATTGGTGTGCCCGAAGATGAGTTTAAAGAAACGATTGAGACTCTAGAGGCACATGGGTCAGTTCAAAACTATGAAGGTACACTTATTAGGAAATGTGGTCCAAAAGGTACAGTTATAGTTTCAGCGGAAAAGATACAAATTGACGATCAAGAATGCATTTTGTTTGCGTACAATGACGTTACTGAAATGAAACGAATGCAAACTGAACAAAAATTATCGCAGGAGAAATTACTTAAACATCAAGAAGAGATGGCATCTATCCTCGAAAGTATGACAGATTGTTTTTTCGCAGTCGATAGCAACTGGCGGTTCACCTATATAAACCGAGCAGGAGAAATAGCCTTCGGTAAATCTCACGATGAGTTGTTAGGTGAAAAAATCACGAATGTATTTGGGGTCAATGATGCTGCTCTACGACGCTATCAAGAAGTAGTGAATGAAAAGAGTTCAGTCGCTTTTGAAGTTATTTCTGAAACGTTAGGTAACAAATGGTTAGAGATAAACGCTTTCCCTACAGAAACTGGACTGACTTGTTATTTCCGAGACATTACAAGCCGTAAAGTGTCCGAAAAGGAATTTGCTAGACTTGATCGACTCAACCTTGTAGGGCAATTAGCTGCTGGAATCGGGCATGAAATAAGGAATCCCATGACCACGGTGCGCGGTTATCTCCAACTATTGGGGGAAAAACCTAATTACGCTGCACAGAAATCGACCTTCGAGCTGATGATTTCGGAACTGGATCGAGCAAACGCGATAATTACAGAATTCCTCTCGCTGGCTCAAACAAAACAAACTGAACTAAAATCTCAGAATCTGAACGATATTCTATATAATTTATACCCTCTTTTAGAATCAGACACGTTTACTCAAAATAAGCAAATTAAATTTATACCGGGAAAGATTCCTGACCTTAAATTAAATGGAAAAGAAATCTCCCAACTATTTCTAAATCTAACCCGCAATGGGCTTGAAGCAATGGAGGAAAGAAGTTGTCTAACTGTTAGAAGTTATGTGGAGGATGGTAAGGTAGTTCTGGCCATAGAGGATGAGGGTTCTGGTATTCTGCCAGAAAATATGAGAAAGGTGGGGACTCCTTTCTTTACCACAAAAGATAATGGGACCGGATTAGGCCTAGCAACCTGTTATAAAATTGCGGAAGCTCATAACGCTCAGATCAATATTGAATCGAGTAGTAAAGGGACAACATTCTTTATTGTTTTCCCCAACCCTGATGAGGATGAGGAACAAAATGAAATACCCCCTCCGCTTAATGATTTCTATTCCAAGCCTTCAAATTGCATATTATAGTAATGAGCATAAATGCCGCCCTTTTCGATTAGTTGTTTGTGACTGCCTCTTTCTTGGATGCCGACATCGGTTACCACGACGATTTCATCCGAATTTTTTATCGTACTTAACCTATGAGCAATAACGATGGTGGTTCTGTTCTTAGAAAGCTTTTCCAGGGATTTTTGAATGTATTGTTCACTTTCATTATCAAGAGCCGAGGTAGCCTCATCTAAGATTAAGATCGGAGGATTCTTTAAAAAAACCCTGGCGATGGAAAGGCGTTGCTTTTGACCGCCGGAGAGCCTGACTCCACGCTCCCCAACATAAGTATCGTAACCCTCGTCAAGAGATAGAATGAACTCATGAATATTGGCATTTTTAGCAGCCTCGATGATTTCGGCATCCGTAGCGTCTGCTTTACCATAGGCTATATTTTTTTTGATTGAGCCGTCAAACAGATAGACGTCCTGTTGTACAATGCCTATCGTGTTTCGTAAAGAATCCAGCGTAATATCTCGGATATCCAAGCCATCGATGGTTACAGATCCAGCAGTTACGTCATAAAATCTCGGGAGGAGAGAACATAAGGTTGTTTTTCCCCCACCGGACGGCCCGACTAAGGCAATCGTTTTTCCCGCTTTGATCATTAAGTTTACATTAGCTAAAACACTGTAATCCTCGCTATAGCAAAATGATACATTTTTATATTCAATTTCCCCATTAACGTTGGTAAGGGGTTTAGCTCCTACTTTGTCCACGATATCCGGCTGAGTGTCTATGACTTCAATAAATCGTTTAAAGCCCGCGTACCCTTTTTGAAATTGTTCGGTAAAGTTAATCAGGACATCAATCGGATTGATAAAAATGTTAATATAGAGGACATAGATAGCCAGATCGGTGATTTTTAATGAACCCTCGGCGATAAATAACCCTCCTGAAACAATGACCACAACATAGAGCAGTCCTTCAAAGAATGCATTCCAGGCATGAAAATTCCCCATGGTTTTGTAAGTTTCTATTTTAGACAACAAGAACGCATGATTGCTTTTACCGAATTTTTCACTTTCCACATTTTCATTAGCAAAGGACTTGACCACTCTAATTCCAGAGAGACTATCCTGCACACTGGAATTCACGGCGGCAATTTTGACTCTGTTATCAGTAAAGATAGGTGCCATCTTAATATTTTTATAAACAGTGAAGAGCACCATGATGATTGTGACGAACAACAATATCAAGGTCATTTGCACATTAATCAGCATTAAGAGAATAAAGGAGCCAACAATTTTCAGAGCGGAGATAAAGAGGTTTTCTGGCCCGTGATGAGCAAGTTCGGATATATCAAACAAGTCAGCGACCAGTTTGGACATCATTTCTCCAGTGTTGTTTTTATCATAATAGGAAAAGGATAACCTCTGAAAATGATTGAACAGATCTTCTCTCATATCGGTTTCCATGCGAGCGCCCATAATGTGTCCCCATGAAATAATAAAATACTGGCAGAAATACTTGATGACATACATCCCTAACAAGGTTACACCAACAAAAACTAGAGCATGTAGAATCGTAGCCTTATCTTGGCTAAATACATTCTTGCTAAGATAATTAAGGATTTGAGGAAAGGCTAGATCAATCATGGAAACGATCACAGCACAAAACATGTCCGTGTAAAAAAGGGACTTGTGGGGTTTATAATACTTAATAAATTTCTTAAGAATATTCATGAATTTGATAGGGCCCCTCTCAGAGTTTTATATCATTGTACCAACAGGAGTGTCGGTTGTCATGTTCGAAGCTAGAATAGCAGGAAGTTTATAACCATTGAAGTATTTGTTCTACTTGTCAGAAAGCATAACTTATATTATATACTCCTTTGGAAGGATAAGTGCGACTGGCGGTCGCCCTCGCTGACACTAAGTAAGCGCCAGACAAGTTTTTCTTATATGAATTATAATGCAGCTAGTCTCCCCGGAGGCTGGCTGTATTATAATTCATGCTAGTAGTATAAAAACGAAATCGGTACAGCTTTGTTGATAATGTTTAACATATTTATTAGATACATTAAATATGTTAAACATTAAATTGACAATATCAATAAATAAGTTTATTATCTTAAGCATAGAAGTTCTTTAAGCAACTAGATGAAGAGGTGATGATCTTGGATTATAAGATGCCCCATCGGTGTCCGGTGTGTGAACATGAGATGAAAATTAGTAAGTTAACTTGTACACACTGTCCGACGAAAATAGAAGGGGAATTCAGCTCTTGTAAATTTTGTCAGCTTCCAGCAGAACAGTTAATCTTCATGGAGGCATTTATTAAATGCCGTGGGAATATCAAAGAGGTGGAAAAAGAATTAGGTATCTCTTATCCGACGGTACGAAGTCGCTTAGATAGTGCCATTGAGGCCTTAGGTTACGGGGTGGATAAGGTGGGCGTTCCTGAAAATGAAAAGATGGACTTTTCTGAGGAAAGTCTGCGTAGGCAGGGGATTCTGGAAGCTCTTGAACGTGGAGAGATTTCAGCACAAGAAGCTACACGTCAAATGAGGAAACAGAGTACTAAGGTTTGAGTGAAAATAAGTTGAAAGGGAGTAGAATAAATGAGCAGCGAAAAAATGAAGATTTTAGAGATGATTCAAGAAGGTAAACTGACAGCAGCTGAAGGAATGGACCTGTTGAAGGCGATTGAGGAAGGAAGTTCGTCTAAGGAGCCAGAGCGAATCACCGAAAATGGGTTGGCAAAGAAAGAGTTACTCTCAGGGGAGCGCTTCTTACGAGTTCGAGTGGTCGGAGAAAAAGCCTTAAAAGTGAATGTGAATCTTCCATTGAGCCTGGTACGTTACGCGTCTAAACTAATAGTTTATGCAATGAGCTTTGTTCCCGCGGATAAGCGCGCGGAGTTGGAGCAAAAGGGCCTTGATTTACAAGAATTAGATGTTGAAGGACTCGCCCGTATTCTAGAAGAAACTCTAGATGGCAAGATCGTAGACGTGGAAGTTGAGGACCCTACAGAGGGAAGAATCAAGGTGGAAGTGTGTGTGGAATAAATCAGTCAGCCTTTTAAAGGTACGGATCAAAGTGCAAAAACACAGGGCATTAATCTTCCCCTTACCTTTCTGGGTAGTTGATGAATTCTTGGAGGCTCTTAGGGATTTAGCTTGGTTTGGTGAGATGGTGGTAAGGCGTGTTCCCCTCCCCCAAGAAGAAAAAGCTCGCAAGCATTTGAGCTGGGTTAAATTAATTTCTCCCAGCGGTATTATTGCCACAACGCATAGTTTCGTCAACGATTTATATAGGCATAAAGGGCTGGACGTTGTCGATGTGGAAGCTGGAGGAGTTCAGGTCAAAATAAGCATAAAGTGAATGGAGGGAAGAGGATGAAACGACAGATCTATCGAGTTTTAGTGAGCACACTCGCATTTATAATAGCGGCTCAGTTTTTGCCCATTGTTGCAAAAACCCCTCTTCACTTCTTATGGGCAGGAATAGTCCTCAGTCTTGTCAATTTACTGATTCGACCAATGCTAATTATTTTGACCATTCCACTCAATCTGATAACTATAGGTTTTTTCACCCTTATTATCAATACCTGGATGATCATGCTTACTAGTGGATTGTTGCCTGGCTTTTACGTGCCAGGGTTTGGAGTTGCCTTCTTTGTATCAATCATAGTTTCCTTGTTCAACTGGAGTTTCAAAAAGTTGAAGTTTTAATTTCAGTCAAGTCACAAAATGGACATTAGACCCTAATGGTACGATGAGAAGGCAGGAAGCGAGTTTAATAGCTACCTGTCTTCTTTATAATTGATATATTTGAAATTCCTTTGTTTAATTCGTAAAAGTTTATAGAATACTATAATAAAAACATAGTATCTGGAAGGATTTAATTGAAGAACGGAGAATTGAGGATAGTAAAGACATACTCAGTACAGTGATTTTGCGTTGAAGAAGGAAGGCAGTTGGACAAACCGTCCGTGTGTAATCTTCCAAGACTATTAGTTTCTCTTTTTCAAGACTTCAAGGGAGGTTACCTCAATGACGTTTGAAATACTGGTTACAGCTTTCCTAGATCAATTTATAAATACAAAGCTCAATAAACCCTGTACGGCTGATTTGGATAGTTATCTCACAAAAATAGATGAAAAATCTCTAAGTCACTATTTCACAAGCCCGGGTGTATTAAATGTAGCCAAAATAAGAAGGGAAGTTACTGAATACATCTGCTCCTTGTACAGCTATCCTGTAAAGAGAGACACATTAGAGGCGATCTTTAAGTTATGGGCATTTCTTTATAGTTCGGGCAAAATACCACTAAACCCCTTGGAGGG
Source organism: Desulfosporosinus sp. UBA4726 (assembly GCA_002404215.1). Classification (GTDB taxonomy): domain Bacteria; phylum Bacillota; class Desulfitobacteriia; order Desulfitobacteriales; family Desulfitobacteriaceae; genus Desulfosporosinus. Next base: position 4,635 of record DHJG01000155.1, on the reverse strand, counting down.
AATGGATAGGGAAGTACTTGCCTCGGAAGAATCAAGGCGCTTAAAACTGATTGAGTCAATCCGGGCAGAGCCAAGGACAATAGAACAATTGCAGCAGATTCTCTGGGTATCTGAGCGAACCCTGCAGTCTATCCTTGGGGACTTGCAAGAAGGAAAGGGTCTTTTTCCTTGGGAAATAGAAGTACAGACCAAAAATAAGAAGGTATACTATTTTTGCAGGGTTAATCCCGTTTTTCTGGCCTTTAATGTGGCTATGAACACTATGATAAAAATGAGTCAGAATTAATGACAATTCTAGCTCAACTTTCAGCTAAACATACAAGGCTGGGCGCACCAAGTGCGTCCAGCCTTGTATGTTTAGCTGAAAAATCCTGACTATTTACTCAAAACACCTTAAAGGCCAGGACAAAGATAACCATTAATACTACCCCTAGTCCGAAAGTATAGGCGATAAGCTTTTTCTCCACAGGAAGTAAATCGTACCATTCATCCTCTGCGAGCACTTCTTGGACATTGACGGATGATTGCTCGGCTATATGGAGTTTGCCTTTTGCCATAATCAAAACCCTCCTTTTTAAGCTAACCTCCGATTAGTGGCGGTGTGATGCCGTGGTAGAAAAGCCAGGAGACAAGTAGTCCAACCCAGATAATGAACCCAAACAAGCAGACAACATATACCCCCACAATACGTCCCATCCCGGCAGCCCAGAGTTTGCGCACGTTCGTGATCAGACCAATGGAGAAGAAACACAAAGCAAAGAAAAACGTTCTCAAAGCATTAGCCTGGTCTGCGCCTACAGTCGCTGCTTTGACAATACTGGGATTTTTTATACCCATCACAAGCAGGATTAAGAAGGTTAGAGCAAAACCGATAATGAATTTAGGGAAACGTTCCCAAATCTCTCCCGCTGAAACTTTCTCGCATCGAGTCTTAGATCGATCGATCCCGAAAACACACCAAACGACTGCCAGGATAAATGCCCATACGCCAATAAACACGTCAATAAATACTTTGGTGGTGGTCGCAACCATCAGGATCCAGCCTTCTTCCCAGCGAATGCCCAGATCGGTCAGTGCCTTAGCCCGGATGAGCGAATCAGCAATTGCGCCACTAGATACTGCCCCTCCATCACTCTTCACGGCTAGGCCCATCCAGGAGCCAGCTACCATGGGCTCGTGAAATAGCCAAGTTTGAGCTAGTAAAGGTAAAATGAGCATTTCAACAGCCACAAAGACAATGATGACAGCAGACAAAATAACGGGTACTAATGGTCGAGCACGAATGGCCGCAGCCGTAGCTATGGCCGCCGAAACACCACAGATAGAGACACCAGATGCTAGAGGTGCAGCCCATTCCGGGGTAAATTTAAAATATTTGCGTGCAATAAAATAGGTGACCGGCCAATAAATTAAATAAGCTTCGATCACGGCGCATAATCCTCGGATAATGACCGTGTTGGCCAGTCCTAGAGCGCCTACCGTCTTAATACCGATGGCTGCTCCTAAGATCACGATCCCTGTTTTGATGAACCACTCGGGTTTGGCTGCCTCCTCTAGGAATTTGGCAACGCCCTCAAAAAAATTTCCTATGATAAGACCTGTAATCATAGCAATAACAAAGCCCATTTCTCCCAGACTCATGGACCAGGGGATTTTAAGACTGGCCTGTTTGTCTGGCGTGGCGGCGATGTAACCATTGTTACCTAAAAACATGCAGAGAAATGTGATCCAGAAAATGATGCTGAAACCAATGATATATTTTTTAGCCTTTGCGCCCATAGCTATCGCACCAATCGTAGTGATCACCAGCAAAAATAAATATGTTAAAAATGCTGAATAAATGCCGGGTAAACTTTGAAAGGTTTTGGACACTGGCACCATTGCTTTGGACATATCAACCCAGACATTGAATTTAACCACCCATCCCAAGAGTTCCATTCCGAAGACAGGACTCATACTCAGTAAGAAGATAAATAACCCAAGCCAAACAGCCCACCAGTCTTCACTTTTGATCATCGGCTTTTTCACAAACAGCTCATTTTCTTGTATGCTCATGGCTTTCTTCCTTTCTTTCATAGATTCCGGAAATGCATTCATATATCAGCATGGCTAAGTCATATTTTCACCCCCTTACTATTTCTACTATTCTTCGGTTTTGAGAAATATCACTCGTCTCTTTCACAAAGCGAAAATTGCTGAGGAGTAGGCGCCAAGTACAAAAAGAACCCTCGGCATTGCCGGGGGCTCTTTCGTGATTCCAAAATGATCAGCCTGAATATAGGCTAAGAATTATTCTCTGACCTGCTTTAAAAGCTTGGCCATGTTTTTTCCAAGGACTTGGAAGGTCTGGATCCCTTCAGCATCCTTTTGGACGTCACCTGGATTACAGGCTAAGGTCATATTCCAATAGCTTGAACTACAAATCACCATTTCGGCTATGCCAAAGAAGAAGTTGATAGCAGAGTAAGTAAAGGTTGAGCCAGCTCTCCGGACGGAAACTACTGACGCGCCAACCTTTCCCCTCAACATCGTCCCCCCATTGGCCTTCGCGACATAACCGCAACGATCAATAAGTGCCTTTACTTCGGTGCTCACATTACTGAAGTAGGTGGGGGATCCGATAATGATCCCATCGGCCTCTTCCATTTTCTGAATGAACGTATTCATCTCATCGTCAGTACGCGCACACCGGTTATCCTTAGTTTTTCCACATCTTCCACATGCCAAGCAACCAAAGACTTTACGCCCACCCAATTGGACGATTTCCGTCTCGATTCCTTCTTTTTCTAATTCCGCCAAAACAATTTTTAGGCTTTGTAGGGTATTGCCATTAACCCGCGGACTACCATTAAATGCTACAACTTTCATATTCAAACACTCCTTATTTTGGTTAGGTAATTGCCTAATATAATAATAAACGATATAATACTAATTAACAAGTACGTACCTTTTTGTACTATAGTATGTATTTGTATACTTATAACTAATAAGGCTTATTGTTCTGAACTAATGTCTAAGGAGTGAGACCAAATGATCATGTTCAAAAATAACGAATATCAATGTTCTATGGAATTGACCTTGGCCCTTATTGGTGGAAAATGGAAAGCGCTTATACTTTGGCATTTAAGTGAAAAAACCTTAAGATACAGTGAGCTAAAGAAAACCCTGCCGAAAGTCACACCGAAAATGTTGACTCAACAGCTTAGAGAGCTGGAAGACAGTGGATTGGTCAAGAGATTCATTTATACACAAATACCACCCAAAGTCGAATATTCCCTGACTCAAGCAGGTAAGAGCCTTTTACCCATTTTAGATACCATGTGTAAATGGGGGCAGAACTACGCCGACGACAATGAACAAATCGAGCAACGAAAGTGTGAGGCGGACTAGGTCGGCAGCTCAGCCATTGGCTCCTTCTGAACAGACAAAGACTTCCAAGTGAAGGCCATGGCCTGCTCTGGGCTCACACATAGAACAAAAGCTGGCTTTTTCTTATGTAAGAAAAAGCCAGCTTTTGTTCTATGTTGAAAGTATTCTAGTTCAACTAATGAATCTTACTAAAAATACAATTACAGTTATCTTCTGGCTATCGATCCATAGACTTCCTTGGTAGATAAAGATCAGCTTGATGTTGTCAATGATATGGGGACAAGGTATATTTATAAAGCATTAATATAAAAAACAAGAAGGAGTCCTAACAATGTACAGTTTTAGAAATGACTATAGTGAAGGAGCACATCCCAGACTATTGAACGCCTTGAGCGAGTCGAACTTTGAGCAGGCTGAAGGCTATGGGCAGGATTGCTATACACGAAAAGCGATTGAATTGTTAAAGCAAAGAATCGGGAGAAGCGACATTGATATTCACCTGATCTCCGGTGGCACGCAAACGAATCTATTGGCTATTTCAGCTTTTTTAAGGCCTCATGAAGCCGTAATTTCAGCAAACACCGGCCATATACTAGTTCATGAGGCAGGAGCGATAGAGGCTACAGGGCATAAGATAATAGCCATAGAAGTGAGTGATGGAAAGCTAAATCATTCTCACATCAAGGCTGCGCTCGATTCACATACTGACGAGCATATGGTGAAGCCGAAGTTAGTTTATATTTCAAATCCGACAGAAATAGGTACAATCTACAATAAGGACGAACTGGAACAGTTAAGTCGGTTTTGCAAGGATAATAATCTCTTTTTATTCATGGATGGTGCTAGGCTAGGTTCCGCTTTGTGTTCAGAAGAGAATAACCTGGAACTGTCTGATTTGGGAAACCTTATGGATGCTTTCTATATTGGAGGGACTAAGAATGGTGCATTCATGGGTGAAGCACTCGTGATCTGCCGTGATTCACTCAAGGAAGATTTTCGATTTCATATGAAGCAGAAAGGGGCCCTCCTCGCAAAAGGAAGGCTCCTAGGCATACAGTTTCTCGAGCTTTTCCGAGACGACCTGTACTTCGATCTGGCGAGGCATGCAAATAGGATGGCTGGGTTACTTAAGGCAGAAATTGCCCAAGCAGGTTTCAAGTTCTTGGTAAACTCGCCCTCGAACCAACTATTTCCAATACTACCCGATCGAGTAATCACTGTGCTTCAGAAAAGTTATTTATTTTATGTCTGGTCAAAGGTTGATGC
>DHJG01000192.1:2889-5310 GCA_002404215.1 Desulfosporosinus sp. UBA4726 | reverse complement strand
GTAAGCCTTAGAAGCACCTTCTAAGGCTTTTAAAGATTGTCCGAGGTATTGAATATACTCATCTTATCGGATTAGTCAAGCTACGACATAAATAATAAGCGTAGAATCAATTTTCATCTTAAACCTTAAGGGGTACTTGCCAGGGGTTTAAGATCATTTTTTGAGGTGAAATTAGGGAATTAGGTTTTGGGCTACTTTACATAGTTATTAGAGACCATTATGGGACCTCAAGGAGCAAAATAAAGGTAAATTATTTATTGCTGGCGAACCTCCTCATATACATAATGCAATTGGGTTTAATTAAGAAAAACCCTTATAAATAAGAGTCTAAGTCCAGGAATGGAGGGCGTCTAGCACTATGAATACCAAACTTAAAGCCGCATTATCAATATTAGTATTTGGTTATATTGTTTATAGAATTGCAAGAGGCTATTAAGGGTCTCTTTGCATGACCAAAATTATAGGACTCAAGGAAAAAGGGTTACGTCCTGGAAGGCGCCTCTAAGGCTTTCACAGCTTGTCCGGTGTATTGAAATACTCGTTCTATTGGATTAGTCGATCTACGACCTAAATAATAAGCTTAGAAGCTATTTTCATTTTGAATATTAAGGGCGATTAAATAGGTATTGTTAGTTGTCAAATCATAGGGTATTAGTCCAAGGGCTAAATAACACAAAAAATAACTTTGGTTAGGGTTTGCATAGCCCATAAATCACGTTGTATAGGCTTGTATATACACTGTATACATCAATAATAAGCTTGTGCTTGTATTCCTTTAAAAGTTATAATGTCTATACAATCATGCTTATACATTGTGAAAAAGGGGGTATACAGACCCTATGCAGGCACCAAAATTACTTACTATTCCGGAGGCAGCAGAACGTTTAAGCGTTAGTGATGCAACTGTGCGCCGGAGAATTAAAGACGGATCATTGAAGGCAACTAAAATGCCTGGTCCATTTGGCGAACAGTTTTTTATTGATCCTGAAGAAATAAATGTAGCCGTTGAAATGGTCAATGTAGTACCTGTTAGGCATGAAGTCGGTCTGACAGAGTTAGAACAGTTTATTACCCAGAGTGTGTCAAGGTCTTTAGAGGAACTACATACTGATATTGTTGGCATTGGATCTGCTGTCGGGGAAGCTTTGCAAAAACAGAATGAAGCTTTGAAAAAGGAAATAGCAGCCTTGCACGATTCCATAAATGCTATTGAGGCGCGTCAGAAAGAGCGTGAATCAACTCACTTTGATTTAGTAGATGAACGCCTTAAAGAGCTTTCTGCAGAGTCAAAGAAAGGATTTTGGGCTAGGCTGTTTAAGAAATAATGAAAACTTACTGATACTTTCCCTGATGAAAAAAATGTATCGGCAACGAAAAAAACAAGTATAAGAAATAAGGATACGAAAAAGCAGGAAAGAGGGTGTGTTGGTGTGGAAGCTAAGTTCAATATGACTGTAGAGCAAAATATCTTTGTTGCCAAAAGAAATATTATCGACTATATGTGGAAAAGCGCAAGGTTAGAGGGCATTGGGGTTACTTATCCTGATACGGAGGCCATCTTTAATGGATTAACCGTTCAAGGCGTGAGCGTCAAAGATACGGTGGCTATTAACAACTTAAAACACTCATGGAGTTTTGTTTTGGAAAACGTTGATTATTCGATGGACTATCCGTTTATTTGTAAAATCAATCAGATCGTCGGCGGTGACAGTTTGATCGCCAATGCTGGGTTCATAAGGAAGGTTCCTGTTTCGATAGGCGGTACAACATGGAAACCCGACATGCCTATTGAATCTAAAATTAAAGAGGAACTTGCAGATATTTTAACGATTGAAAGCCCTACGGAAAGAGCTATTACCTTAATGCTTCATTGTATGCGCCGACAGATGTTTCTTGATGGCAATAAACGGACGGGTATGCTTGCGGGAAATCATGTGATGATTGCTAATGGGGCGGGAATCATCACAATTCCTATTGAGCATCAAAGGGAATTCACAGGCTTGTTGATTGAATTTTACGAAACAAAAAAACTAGATAAAATAACGAATTTTATCTACGATAAGTGCATTGATGGAATTGCTTTTGACAATTCACCAACCCAGATTTAAAGCTCTTTGAGCTTTATCCAGGAACCGACGAGGATGGGCAACGACGCTCCCGATAAGCTCTTTGAGCCTATCCAGGAGGGAAACAAAAGGAACACGTTTTACCTAAGGTAAAACGTGTTCCTTTTGTCATTGATTATGCTATAATCAATCTAAGCCACGTATCTGCCAGCTTCCTATTTGTGTACACACTTCGTGTGCTACAAAATAGCTGGCGAGGGGATTTCCCCTCAACCCCAATGGACCGACGAAGGAAAGGATGCATTTTCAATGCCTCGAAAACGGAGTAAGCAGCTCAAGTTCTTCGTCTCTGACA
>DHJG01000192.1:0-2721 GCA_002404215.1 Desulfosporosinus sp. UBA4726 | reverse complement strand
GAAGTATGGCAGTCATTAAGACAACTAATCCGAAAGTCTCAACGCTGAAACAAGGCATTAAATACATAACCAACCCCGAAAAGGCCGAACTGATCACAGGGAAAGATTGCATTGCGGAAACGGCTTTGGAGGAAATGCAGGCCACAAAGGAGCTGTACAATAAAACCGAAGGCAGGCAGTACATGCACTTTGTTCAGAGCTTTAAACCGGATGATCCCTTAGACCCTTCCCAAGCTCACCAGATAGGCTTGGAGATGGCTGAGAAGCGTTTCAAAGGCTATGAGGTACTTGTGGCTACACACACAGATAAAGACCATGTTCACAATCACCTGATAGTGAACAGCGTCAGCTTTGATAACGGCGAAAAGATCCAACTTAGCAAAAATGACTTGAAAGCGATCAAAGAACTAAGTGACCAGATCTGTGAACGTGAAGGCTTACACGTCATCCGAGAAAAAACCCCAGGCAGGGATCTCGGTAGGAACGAGTATCGAGTTGCGATCAAGGGGGAGTCTTGGAAGCTTAAAACCATGGCTGCCATCGATCAAGCCATAGAGCGCACTCAGACTAAAGAGGAATTCGTCAAGGCAATGGAAGCCCAGGGCTATCAAGTCAAGTGGACCGATGAACGGAAACATATCACGTACACAACCCCTGAAGGCGATAAAGTGCGGGACAATAAACTACACGACCCGAAATATTTGAAGGAAGCCATGGAGAAAGAATTCCAACCAAGCAAAGCACAACCAAGCGCCCCGATCAGCGAGCCGACACTAAAGATCGTGCAACAATCGCGAACATTGGAACAGGTGAAACGCGAAGTTAAGTCAGCCAAAGTAAAAGTCAATAAAGCGCATGAAAAAATAGGCGGCGATGTATCCGCTAGGAATAAAGCACATGAAGGACTAGGCGAAGACATAACTCGCCTAACCTTAAAGCAAACAGCCTCGCCGAACAGTGAGCCAACACGACCACCAATTGTACAGCAGCCGCAATCAAAACCATTGGAGCCAGTGAGGAAGGAAGCCACGCTTTCTATTGACGAATGGAAAAAGGAAATGAGCACCAAGAAAAGAAATTTCAAGGTAGAGCAACCACAGTCGCTTAAAGATGTGAGACCGACACCCACATCTGCACAGCCAGAGGTGAAGATAAGCTTCAGCCAAGCTAGGACGGATCTAGGTAGACAGCAAGAAGCGATTGATAGAATCAAAGACCAGCTACGCATAGAGAATGACAACCTAAGAAGGTATAAGGATTACGAGAGACAGATCGGTGAGGTCGAAGGAAAATTAGGCAAACTAAGTCGCCTGAAGCCGTGGCAATGGGATGATATTAAAACCTCGGAGCAAACCAAGGTGAGAGTGACCAAAGACATGAAAAAGGATTTTGGAGAAACCAGACGTGAAGATATCGAGCAACGGGTCAATAAGCTCAGTAAAGAAAAGCAGGTAAGGGAAAATAAACTACCAGAACTCAAAAGCCGTTACAATCGGGCCAAGGTGGATCACGATGAGTATACAATGGGTATCAAGGCTTCGAACAGGCAAAAGGATTTCACTAAAAGCAAAGACCTGTTGGAGCGTTACAAAGGCGGCGAGAAGATTTCCGACAAAGATAAGCAGTTAATAAATTCCTTTTCTAAGGAGCTGGATATCAAGAAGATCAAAGTTAAGAGCATGGAAATGGAATTGTAGAGAGGGGGACTTAGACCTTGTTGCAATAGTTTAGTTAATTAACAAACAAACAAACAAACAAACAAAGAGCACTCCCGGTTGTTAAAATCGGGGTGCTCTTTGGGTTTATTCGAGTGAGGAAGTGGAAACCCTTCCGGGCTCGTTGCACTCGGTCTCTGCGGGGACTCGCTAGGGCGACCGCTCTAGGCTTTACCTCTGGGTCTTGGCACGACGAAAGCAAGTTCGGACGCTTGGCGCTTGCCAGAAGGAACTTTTATCCTCTGTGGAGGTAAAAGTCCACTTCGGTCCTCTAGCTTCTTGGATGCGTCCTCGTGTCCCCGGTGATCCCGGCGAGCATATCCTTGAACCTTCGGTTTTTCGGTATCCCTCGACCGGGACACGGACACTAATCCAAGTTATGAGCAGAAATAAGGTATACCTAGGTAAAGGTATATACCTTTAGTAAACTTATTTTAGTTAGATTACTCCTATTATACTGGCGTTTTGCCAGAGTAAATGATATAATAAGTTTACCAAAAAGTAAACGTAAACCTTTGTAAACCATTGATTATAGGCGGGTTTATAGTTTACCTAAAAAAGGAGACGTGTGTTATGGCCGATGAAACATGGAGTGCTAAGGTTTCGCCTGAAATCAAAGAGGAATTAGGGCAACTGGTTAAAGAATCGGGACTATCCAGCAAGGAATTTCTTGAGCAATTGTTATCAACTCACAAGATCGGGCTGCTGCAAGTAGGCGACGCTCACAGGTCAGAGGACATCCAACAGGTCACTTATCACCTGGACAAGATCAAGGCGTCCTTTATTGGGCTGGTAGAAAAGGGCATCGACTTGAAGGACAAATTCACTGAGTCGCTTGAGCAAGAATCTATACTCCATAAATCTATCACCGATCAGCAACAAACGGCCATCAAGCAAGCCCAAGAGGATAGAGACAAGGCCATCCTTGAAAAGTCTGTACTTGATCAGGCCATGACGGATATTACTGTACGTAACTCTGAACTTGTAGAGATTAATGCTTCTCAGA
>DHJG01000068.1:3184-8258 GCA_002404215.1 Desulfosporosinus sp. UBA4726 | reverse complement strand
GCTTGTGGACTATCGACAGAAACCGAGGCCACATAGACTGCTCCTTCAATCTGAGTCAAAACTTTTGGAAGATCGAGTGGATAGCCCATCGTCTCCGCATCTCGACCATAGGGAGATGTTGAAGTCTTTTGCCCGATAAGCGAAGTTGGGGCCATTTGCCCGCCAGTCATACCATAAATACAATTATTGACAAATATTGAGGTGATTCTTTCACCACGAGCCGCAGCGGACATGGTTTCTGCAAGTCCAATTGAGGCTCCGTCCCCGTCTCCCTGATAGGTAAAGATGAAACGATCCGGGCGCGCTCGCTTTGCACCCGTCGCGACTGCGACAGCCCGACCGTGTGCGGCACCGATCATATCACAAGAAAAATAGTGTTCACAAAATCCAGAACACCCAACAGGTGCAACCCCAATCGTTTTTTCAATCAAATTCATCTCTTCTAGAAGTTCACCGATCAAGCGATGAATAATCCCGTGTGTACAGCCCGGGCAATAATGGAAGGGGCGATCAGTTAGGCCTGTCGTTTTAGTTAAAATTGCTTTCATGCCTGCACACCTCCTAACAACTGCGCCTTAAACGCAGCAACTACTTCTTCTGGTTCCGGCGTCATACCACCCTGACGACCATAAAAGCTCACCGGGGCTTGGCCATTAATCACCAGCTTAACATCTTCCACCATTTGCCCGGCACTAAGTTCTATACTCATCCAGCCCTTAATCTGATTCACTCGTGCCAGCAACCCTTTTTCAGGAAAGGGCCAAAGCGTCACCGGACGATAAAGCCCGACCTTAATTCCTTCCTCCCGAAGCATATCGACCGCGGTTTCCGTGATCCGAGCACTGGTCCCGAAAGCGACAAAAGCGTAGTCAGCATCGTCCATTTCGTATTCCACAAAGTGTTGTTCATTTTCTTTTATTAGGGACATCTTATCTCCCCAGCGTTTATTTTCCACCTCACCAATCTCGGGAGTAAGGTAGTAACTAATGACATTATTTTTAGGACGTCCTTCAGCCCCGCTAGCTGCCCAAGTTTTCGCTTCTAGCGTCCGACCTTCATATGGAGGGAACTCGACTGGTTCCATCATTTGCCCCAAGATCCCGTCCACTGCGATAATCACTAAATTACGATAGTAATCCGCTAAATCAAAGGCCTCTTTTGTCAAATCCACCATTTCCTGGACGGAGGCAGGGGCAATAACGATGGCGTGATAATCCCCGTGACCGCCTCCTTTTGTCAACTGGAAATAGTCTGCTTGAGTTGGACCTAACCCACCAAGTCCTGGGCCACCTCGCATAACATCCACGATCACACAAGGGATCTCTGCCGCAAAAAGATACGACAGTCCTTCTTGCATCAAACTAAATCCCGGACTAGACGTTCCAGTCATCACTCTTTCTCCCACGGCTCCCGCTCCAAAGACCATATAAATAGCAGCAACTTCACTCTCCGCTTGAAGATACGTTCCACCTACCGCTTTCATCTTCTTTGCCATGTACTCTGGGATTTCTGTTGACGGAGTGATCGGGTACCCATAGAACAAACGACATCCAGCTTGAATCGCTGCCTCAGCGATTGCTTCATTCCCCTTCATTAACAGTGCCATATCAGGCTCACTCTCCCTTTTCCTCGCGATAAACTTCTAAGGCCAAATCCGGACAAATCAAGGCGCAAAAAGCACACGCAATGCACTTGGTTTGGTCTTTCATTTCAACGGCATAATAGCCCTTATCATTGGCGATTTCTCCAATCCCCAAGATCTTCTTAGGACAAACGTGCACACAGAGTCCACAGCTTTTGCAACGTTTCGCGTTAATCTTGACAAGATTTTTCAACTCTTTCCCCTCCTCTATGTGTTCTAGCGAGCCTTGGCTGGGCTTTTCCAGCCAAGGCTTAAATACTGCTCTACTGGGATCCAGTCCGCTTCCCAAGGAATTCCCATTTTTTCAGCCCATTTCGGGTTAACTCCGCAGGTAACTAAAGGTATTTTACTCTGGTCTACAAGGGATTGTATAAGTCGTACTGACGTTTGCCAATCCTCATATGTCGTCCAGTCCATTAAATTCGAATTATTAATCCAGCCTTGAACCTTCAAATGAGATTTTCGTTCCATATCCATTCTCAAGCTCTGAATTTCTTCAACTGTACTACTGAACGGTCGAAAAACGTTCACAACTTGGAGAACTGCTACATTTTCTCCTTGAAGCAAACTATGATATCTTCCCACAATCGTAGCGCCGGTTTCATTTCCTCCAACATCAAGCACAACGTGCCTTGTCAGGTCTCGTAGAGCTCCATCAATTTGAGCCGGAAGAGATGGATTCTCTGCAAAGGCCAAATCTCCCTCCGGTCGAATCACTTCAACCCCTTGGCGTTCCAAAGGCTCAGCTATTTCTCTTAACCGAAAATATGGATTGATGAGATCAAGATCGACCAGCGCCACACGTCTGCCTTCCCTAGCTTGTTTTAAAGCCAAACTAATCGCTAGTTGAGTTTTCCCGGCGCCATACCCCCCTACCAGAACCAATACGCGACGTTCCAACATATGCGTTTCTATCATGTACACGACCCTCCACTCAGAGCTGCCATAGTCAACGCCATGAACTTACTCCTCGGGGTATCATTTCTCGACGTCAAGACAATGGGTACCTGAGCCCCCAGCACAATTCCTGCCATCGTCGCCCCAGCAAAATAAACCATTGATTTTCCCAAGACATTGCCAACCTCAATGGTTGGAACTAACAACAGATCGACATCTCCGTTGATCTGACTGGAAATACCCTTGTGTTGCAATGCGACGGCACTCAATGCTCCATCAAGAGCCAACGGTCCTTCCACGATTGCACCAGGAAATTCCCCTGCTTGACTCATCTCCGCCAGGGCCTGGGCATCCATAGTCGAGGGAATTTTCGGGTTAACCACTTCATTGGCTGCTAAAACAATAACATTCACCAAATCCATACCAATTTCCTTTAAATACAACAAGCCATTCTGTAAAATGTCCTTCTTTTGTGCCAAGTCTGGAGCAATATTCATACCTCCATCGGTCACAAACAGCAAACGAGAAAAACCAGGAACTTCGAATGCCGAGAAGTGACTTAGTAAACGACCAGTTCGTAATCCTCGTTCCGGTCGCAAAACAACTCTCAAAAAATCCGAGCTGTTAATTAGACCTTTCATTAAGAACTGGGCTTGTCCGTCCATCACGGCATCAATCGCCTTATGCGTAGCTGCAACAGGGCTTGGCTCATGGATTAGTTCTGCTCCTTCTAAGCATAACCCAATCTCTTGAGCCAAACGCTTAATCTCTTCAATATCGCCAACTAGAACTGGGCTAATCAGCCCTTCTTTTTCTGCTAACTTAATGGCTTCCAACACTTCTTTATCTGCGGCTGCAGCTACAGCTACCTTTGCCCGCCCCAGACTTTTTGCGCTCTCAAGTAAGGACTCAAATCCTGTAAATCGCATGCTTTCCACCCCATTAACCAGCTCGGCTATGCCTCATAGATCAACGCATTTTCTTCGCCACGCAGGACTCTTAAAGCGCCTTGAGCCAATGCAGCCATCTCTTCCTCCCCAGGAGATACAATAACTGGAGCAATAAACAACACTCGCCTCGTGATCTCACGGGTTACAAATTCAGAAAATGCGAGGCCGCCCGTTAATACGATGTGATCGACGTCTCCTGCTAACACAGTGGCCATTGCGCCAATTTCTTTAGCTACTTGATAGCATAAGCCTTCTAATATAAGCTTAGCTACCGGCTCACCTGCCAGCATCCTTTCCTCCGCAACACGTGCATCTTTTGTCCCAAGGTATGAGAACATACCGCCTTCTTTAGTGATTTTAGTGAGTACTTGTTTCTCTGAAAACTCTCCCGAGTAGCATAGTTTAACGAGTTGAGAAGCAGGTAATGTGCCCGAGCGTTCGACTGAGTAAGGGCCTTCGCTATTGGCATTATTCACATCGATCATTTTCCCTTTACGGTGCGAGGATACTGAAATCCCCCCGCCCAAGTGGGCTACAATCAAGTTCACATCTTCATAGGTTTTTCCCATCTCACGAACCACTTTACGGGCAACTGCCTTCATATTTAACGCGTGAGATTGACTTAAACGTGGTAATTCTAGAAGTCCAGAAAGGCGTGCAACCGGCTCCATTTCATCCACGGTAATTGGATCTACAATATAGGCAGGAATGTGCATTCGTTGTCCCAAATGGTAGGCCATGATCCCACCTAAGTTAGAAGCATGTTCCCCACCAGGTGGATCTTGCAAGGTGCGGAAGAGATCCAGATCAACCAAGTATGTGCCTCCGACCAAAGGCTTGAGCATGCCCCCTCGTCCAACTATGGCATCAAACTCTTCTAACGATGTTCCATTTTCTTCGAGCGTCCGTAAAACTAGCCTTGTGCGATATTCTAATTGCTCTCCCACACGAGAAAAAGCGTTGATTTCACTGGATGAATGGCCAATCCCTTGTTTCCAAAGGCAAATTTCATTCTCATAGCTTGCGACTTTCGTTGAGGTTGAACCCGGATTAATGACAAATACTTTCATTTCCATCCCCCTAAGCCATTGGAAAGTAGATATCACATTTTATCATAAATATCTTAAGGTGCAACCTCAGTCATTGCGATGCTCTTCTCGTATGAAAATAGCTAAGACCTTCGCTATCCTGAAGGCCTGGCGAAGGTCTTAGCTATTATATTATTTTATTCTACTTAAGATGCTATAACGCGGCGGGCGCCCAGATAGCGTGGTGCCCAGTAGGAGTTTGTCATGTCATCGTAAGATACACCGCCATTGGACGAATTAATCATGGTATTATTTCCGGCATAGATTCCGACATGGGAAGCGCCTGAAGAGTATGTGTGAAAAAACACTAAGTCTCCTGGGCGTAAGTCCGAACGTGAAACAGAAACACCATTATTATACTGCTGCTCCGATGTTCGACTCAATGATATGCCGGAATTCTGGTACACGTATTGGATGTACCCTGAACAATCAAATCCAGGTGACGGGCTCGTGCCTCCCCAGACATATGGTGTACCTTGAAACTTGGCCGCAAAATT
>DHJG01000068.1:1551-2931 GCA_002404215.1 Desulfosporosinus sp. UBA4726 | reverse complement strand
ACCTTTGCTTTGGCAGCCAAAGAAGAATTGAGGGTTGATCTTTCATCTGTGCTTAATTGAGCAAGGACTGTTTTTTGCTTGTCCAATGTTTGTTGCACGACTTGTTGAGTTTGAGCTTTATTCTGTATCGAAGCTTGGATTGTCGTCTGCTTTTGTTTTATGAGTTCTTTTTGATCGTTCATTTTCCCATTTAACGTCATTATGTCTTTTTGAAGGTTACTAAAGCTCCCGACGACCATCTGAATCTTGTCCGCGCGTTCTATAAAATCAGATACACTGGTGGCTTCAAACAACACAGCTAAATAGGTTGTTAAACCATCTTCGTAGTTACCCTTTAAGACACTACCTAACGATTTTATATGTTCCTGGCGCTTGGCCTCCAGTATTTGTTGCTGATCTTCTAACCCTTTAAGGTTATGTTGTTCCTCTGCCAGCAATACTTGTTCCCGCGCCATGCTGTTATTCAATGCTGCAATGGATTGCTTTAAAGCCAATACCTGTGTCGTTGCACTACCCACTTTGTCCTTTTGTGCATTTAGGGTGCCATTAAGTTGATCGACTTGTTGCTTAGATTGATCCAGCTGTTGCTGTAAATTATCGGCTCGTGCCGGGTTCACTGAAGCGACTAAAAGAATGACTCCTATGATTGTAACTAAGGTTGTCTTATGTAGAAAACGTATCTTTTTCACTCAATTAACCCCTCCACCATACTCTTTTTAATAAGGATTCGCCATAAATGTTGAAATTCCTTGTTTAAAATGTAAAAAAAATAATTGGTGAAGTAAATCAAGATTTTTCAATGAACCCTTTCACTTGGATTTTTCATTAAAACCCGGGCATGCTAAATAAAATAATTATTAAGGGGGTAGCAAGTGGACCATCCTGAATCAAATTCATCAGTACGACGTTACCTAGCATATATAAGTACACTTGGTACAACACAACTTCATTTAAGAAATCCCTTCATGATTGCTTGGTGGTCTGTTGCATTTCCTGGCTTAGGTCACCTATTGCTATCAAAATACCTAAGAGGATATCTTTTATTTGTTTGGGAAATTTACGTCAATTTAAATGCCCATATTAATCTGGCAATTCTATATTCCTTTACAGGCAGATTCCAAATGGCAAAAGATGTCCTTGATATAAATTGGGTACTGCTTTATATTCCGACGTATCTTTTCGCCATTTGGGATGCCTATCGAACGACAGTTGACCTCAATCATCAATACATATTAGCAGCTAGAGAAGATGCCGATGTCAAAATGTTTAACATAACCTCAATTGAAATTAATTATTTAGATAAGAGAACACCATGGAATTCGACCATATGGTCAGCAATGATGCCCGGACTGGGGCAGGTCTTAATTCATCGGATCCCTG
>DHJG01000068.1:0-1337 GCA_002404215.1 Desulfosporosinus sp. UBA4726 | reverse complement strand
AAAAAATACAATACTAGACAAAAAAAATTAAAGGCCACAGAGGTTGTATTAATTATTGAATGTAAAGAAGATCAATTGGAGATGGTTAGAGACTTACTTTGGGAACATAACGCACTTGGTGTTAGAAAATTAAGTTTGGGTAATAATGAATCATTCTGCTAAAGATCCACATTGATTACGGTAAAGTAAGGTAGGGGTGATTAGGTGTTTTATGCTCCGTATTGGACTATGGTAGCAGTATTTATAGTTATGTCATTAGCGGCTGTCTCAATACATAAGTTAACTTTTATCGATGGATTGGTCATAGTAATGGTTATCGCACTGGCAATGAGTAGTGATATGCTTCTTTGTAAGCAATTTGCGCTCTACCACATTGTAAGTATGCAATACAAAGGATGGTATAGCTTTTGGTCTTGCCTATTAGTATTTCCTAGCCTTGCAATTTCATTTCTAAAATTTGCGCCTAAATCAAGATTTGCAGTTATGCTATACGTCACTTTTTGGTCCTTTGCACTTACACTCTTTGAGATTTTCATTGTAGTGCCATATAAAATTTCAGTGTATCCAAAATGGAGAATCATACCTTGGTCACCAATCGTTTATTTGTTAGCTTTTACTCTAATATATGTTTATCATAAGTTTCTCGAAAAAAGAATAGCTGCAAAATGAAGTTGATCCATCCTTTACAGAGAAGAATACATTTTTCAAGGAGCTTATTATGATCCTAATTTTAGTGTGTATCTTTATACTCGCGTGCTATAAATGGGGCGACTGGAAAAACTGGAAGTCATATTACTCGACGATACTATTTCTTATCGCCGGTGACTTCATCTATTCATTTGTTTCTGCCGCTAAACCCTTATGGCGGTATAACTCAACAATCGTATCTGGAACTATAACAGGATTAATATTATCAATAATTATTTACCCATGCACCGTTCTAATATTTTTACCGACCTTCGTGAATTCAGGAAAAATGAATAAATTCCTTTACATAACTATCTGGGTCTGCGGTTTTTTTGGCTTAGAATATCTAGGGGTTAAATTCTACTACTTATCATATTTTAATGGCTGGTGTTATGCATACTCTTTTATATTCGATTCGATACTATTTATATTACTTGTAGTTCACCAGAAGAGCCCCCCATTGGCCTGGCTATTCTCCTTTATTGTTGGTGTATCTATCACTTTATGGTTCAATCTTCCTGCGCTATATTAAACCTAATCTAATACTCCATGCAACTAAAGTTCAATATATTCTCGCTTACAATTCTCGTTGAAATTTTTGCCAATGAAACTTTGTATTTCCCATTCAAATTATAGCTTTCAAACAAAAA
>DHJG01000067.1 GCA_002404215.1 Desulfosporosinus sp. UBA4726 | reverse complement strand
ATTGGAGCAGCACGTCCAGGGTTTGATGCGCGTGATTTTCTTCGTAAAGTCCAATTGGAAAACCCGCAAACTAAAGATAGAATTCACTATTTGGAAGTGCCTGCTTTAGCAATTTCCTCAACCGATATTCGCTTGAGGGTTAAGCAAGGAGAGCCCATTCGTTACCTTTTACCGGAGACTGCTCGTTTATTTATTGAAAAGCACGGACTTTATACGGAAGAAGAAAATGTCTTATAATTCTAGTTGTATACTCTGCCTGGATTTGACTATACTAAAAACGATCAGTATTCAATTCAGGACAAGAGGTGACAGTTATAATGACAACAACACTTTATGTCGGAAATCTTCCGTGGAATACCACAGCTGATGAACTCGGAGAATTCTTTGGCCAATATGGACAAATTGAAAGCAGTCGGATTATTACCGATCGTGAAACTGGCCGCTCTCGTGGCTTCGGTTTTATCGAAGTCGATGAAGCAGATGCGGCGCGTTTGGCTGAAGAGCTCAATGGCAAAGATTTTGGTGGACGACCATTAACCGTGAATGAAGCCAAACCGAAACAAATGTAAAGGTCCTGCGGACAGTAAGGGAGACCCTCTGACATGCTTGTGGGGGGTCTCTCTTACTGCTGTCTGATTTTTTGCCAATGATTATTAGTGAAAATACGTATGAAGGTTTATTCAATAAGTTTAATGTTTAATATAAGAGTATGATAAAGTAAATAGATAAGAACAAAGTAAAGAGGGGAGAGGAGAATGTGTTACTACGAGTTGAAGAGATCTATGATTTTGCAGCTCGCATTCTTTCTGAAACGCGCTTTAAACATACGCTGGATGTTGCTGATTGGGCTGAAAAGTTGGCTAAGCACCATGGATTGGATCCGGTCAAAGCACGTTGTGCTGGGCTGGCGCACGATTTAGCAAAAGAACTTCCTATGAAAGATCAACTGAGTTTGGCTCGTCGCTGGAAGTTGCTGCACTATCCTGAAGATGAGCGATACCCTTATGTTTTACACGGCCCTCTCGCAGCCTATTGGATGGAACATTATTATAAGGTAGAAGATACTGAGATCCTGGCGGCGGTTGCCAGTCATACGTTAGGGAGGCCGGGAATGTCTCAATTAGAGATGTTGATTTATAGTGCTGATTTAACGGAACCCAGCCGTGATTTTCCAAAAGTGGACAATTTGCGCCAATCCTTGTATGATGATTTAGGAAAGGGTACGTTAGCTTGTGTTGAACGCACTTTAATATACTTAAGAGAAAGTAAACGCCCAATTCATCCCTTAACTCAACTGACTTATGAAGATATGCTAAGGAGGCTAAATCTTGGAACTTGATCAAAAAAAGCTTAGAGAAGTGGTTAATTTTGTCGAAGACAAAAAAGGTGGAGACATTTCTCTTCTCAATTTAAAGGAAATCTCGACGGTTACGGATTATTGTTTAATTGTGACAGGAAATACAACCACTCAGGTTAAAGCGATAGCTAATTATTTAGATGAAAAATTGCCCGAGATGGGAATTCCGGTTCACCATCTTGAAGGATTGCCAGCTGCCAAATGGGTTTTGATGGATTGTGGCGGTGATTTGGTCGTTCATGTCATGACCCCGGAGCAACGTGAATTTTATCAACTGGAACGTCTCTGGAAAGATGCGGGAGTCGTCTCTTTTGATCCTAGTCAAGTATAGTATAGTTTGAAAATGTAAAGGCCATGATAGGGAGCAGTACTAAGGAACCCTCATTTAGAGAGGCGGCGTAAGGTGAAAGCCGTTGTAGGGAACTTCGGGAACTCGCCCTGGAGCTGTGTTCAGGTTGCAAAGAACACCGGCGCGAGCCGTTATCATCGTTTGAGCACTATTGAATTTGGGTGGTACCACGGGAGCGTGTCTCTCGTCCCTTGAGGGACGGGAGATTTTTGCTCTTTTTTGGCTTTTTTTATATTTTTTAAGGGGGAAGGGCTTATGCAAGAAAAGTATTCGTTTTCTGAGATTGAAACGAAGTGGCAGAAACATTGGTTGGAGAACAAGGCTTATAAGACGGAGGAAAATTCCTCAAAGCCGAAGTATTATGCTTTGGCCATGTTTCCATATCCTTCAGGAAATTTGCACATGGGGCATGTGCGTAACTACTCTATTGCGGACGTCATTGCTCGCTTTAAGCGGATGGAAGGGTATAATGTCCTTCACCCCATCGGCTGGGATTCATTTGGTTTGCCCGCGGAAAACGCTGCGATTAAGCACCAAACCCCTCCGGCGGAATGGACTTGGAAAAACATCGCTAACATGCGGCGCCAGCTTCAAGAGATGGGGATTTCCTATGATTGGGATCGGGAAATGGCAACTTGTCACCCCGGTTATTATAAATGGACGCAGTGGATGTTTTTAGAGTTTTATAAACATGGTTTGGTGTATAAGAAGAAGGCTGCTGTGAACTGGTGTCCTTCGTGTGCCACGGTACTGGCCAATGAACAGGTCGTGGATGGAGGGTGCGAACGTTGTGATACTGTAGTGACCAAGAAAATCCTGGAACAGTGGTTTTTCAAAATCACGGACTATGCCGATGTATTGCTTCAAGACTTGGATAAAATGACGGGTTGGCCTGAAAAGGTGAAAACCATGCAACGCAACTGGATTGGTCGTTCTGAAGGGGTGGAGGTTCAATTTGCCTTGGAAGAGCGCCCAGAGAAGATCTCGGTCTACACCACACGGGTGGACACTCTTTATGGTGTGAGCTATGTGGTCTTAGCTCCGGAACACCCACTCGTCAAAGAGCTAGTGGATGGAACCGAGTATGAAGCTGATGTATTGGCTTTTATTACCAAGATGAATGGACTCAATGAAATTGCTCGGACTTCTACGGATGCGGAAAAGGAAGGGTTGTTCATCGGGGCGTATTGTCTGAATCCGCTAAGTGGGAAAAAAGTGCCGATTTGGATAGCTAACTATGTTCTGCTCGAATACGGTACGGGCGCAGTCATGGGTGTACCTGCCCACGACGAGCG
>DHJG01000050.1 GCA_002404215.1 Desulfosporosinus sp. UBA4726 | reverse complement strand
GCTTAATCAAGTAATCTTTGATTTAAGTTTATAGGCGAACAACCCTCTTACGCTAAAAAGAGAGGCTCTCAGTTTTAACTGAGAGCCTCTCTTTGATTTTGTAGGCCCAATGTGTCTTGTCCCTATGATTCGATCCTTGGCTCATACTTAGTCTATAATAAATAAAGGTATTATAGAGGTTAATACAGAATTAAAAACCGAATAGCTAGGCAAAGGAGTTGTCTTAATTTCTGTGGAGAATAAACAATCCCTGGGAAGGTCTGGTGAGAAATTTGCCACTCGTTTAATTATAGAGTCTGGACTAAGTATTATTGTGCAAAATTATCGTTGCCCAAAGGGTGAAATGGATATTATTGCGGCTGATGGAGAAGTACTGGTATTCATTGAGGTGCGCACACGACGGTCGTCGATTAGGGGGTGGGGCGAGGAAAGTATAACACACCAAAAGGCACAGCGATTGCGAGCAATTGCTGCCTATTATGTCCTGCAGCAGGGGTACACGAGTTGGCCGTGCTTAAGATTTGACGTTGTCGCGATACGTTGGACCAGTGAAAACCCTGATGTGAAATGGATAAAAGCGGCCTTGTGAATAATCTTCAATATTTGATCACAAATTAGTCATGATTGAGTGGTAAACTATAAGCGGCATTATTTATCTGTTTTTTAAAGATGCAACCTAAGATGTCAAAGGAGCGTTTGTAGATTGGATCCAATTTTAATTGTAGACGATGAAGAAAAAATCAGAAAGCTAGTCCGGTTGTACCTTGAAAAGGAAGGTTTTGAAGTTGAGGAAGCGGAAGATGGCCGCGTTGCGTTAGAAAAGTTTCGAGCCGGACAATTTTCCCTTTTGATTGTGGATCTGATGATGCCAGATATCGACGGCTGGCGTGTTTGTCGTGAAATCCGTGAGAGTTCAGTGCTGCCTATTATTATGTTGACTGCACGAGGGGAAGAGTTTGACCGTGTATTAGGTCTTGAACTAGGCGCGGACGATTATCTAGTCAAACCATTTAGTACCAAGGAATTGGTTGCCCGGGTCAAAGCTTTGTTACGTCGCTCTACAGGCCAGCTTCAGCCTGTTTCTTCGGAAATAACGGCTGGGTCACTCTGTATTGATAAAGAAAGACATCGTGTTAGCATCGAAGACGAAGTTATTAACTTAACCCCTTTGGAGTTCGATTTACTGTATTTCTTAGCCAAGAATCGGGGGCGGGTTTTCACACGGGAACAACTTATGGAAACTGTTTGGGGTTATGATTTTTATGGAGATGCTCGGACAGTCGATACCCATATCAAAAAGTTACGGGAAAAACTAACCCCGCCAGAGGTTAAGGGGATGTTAATAACCGTATGGGGAGTGGGATATAAATTCGATCCTGATCTAGTGCACTAATGGCTACTAAAATACGTCATTCATGGAGCATTTCTATTAAATTGTGGTTAGCCATGACCCTTCTAATTCTTGCTGTGCTCGGTGGGTTAGGAATCACGATTACTTGGCTTTTCGGAGATTTTTATCTACAACAAAAGTTGGGTTCGCTCGAGAAAGAGGCAACAGAAATTTCAGACCAGTTGGCGGCGATCCCGAGTTGGAGTGAACGTCTAAAAGAATTAGAGGCATTCAAGCTGACTTCTGGGTCACAGTTAGTCTTGCTCGATTCAAAAGGGAATATTTTACCCACTTCGGGGTCGAGTTCCTTTACGTCCCAAGGCTTGCAAGGTGGAATAGGGCATCTCTGGGGGAGCAATGGGGGTTGGTCTCGAAATTTGCGCCCATCGGACTTTTTTACGGATGCTTATTTGGCACGCGTTATGTCCGGTCAAACTATTTCGATTCAAGCGCTAGCGGTAAACAGTGGTGGGCAAACTATGCTACTTGCCGCAACGCCTATTGGAAAAAAACCGGTACAAGGGGTTGTGCTCTTGGGAAGTTCTCCAATCCCCATTCAAGAAAGTATTGCGACATTCCGTTGGCTTATTTTGTATGCCTCATTAATAGCGGTTTTCTTAGCCACTGTGGTCAGCCTCTTTTTTGCTCGGCAGGTCACGCGACCCCTTGCTTTAATGCAGCGTGGTGCAACACGGATGGCTAGAGGTGACTTTTTGCCCATTCAAGGAGTGACGAGTAAAGATGAGATCGGGGAGTTGGCAGAGGCTCTAAATTTCATGGGAGCAAGCTTGAAAAACTACATGGAATGGCTTTCTCAGGAGAAAAATCTGCTTCAAGGGATTGTAGAAAGTATTAGTGACGCAGTTATCATGTTGAGTTCTGATGGCTCAATCCTCTACTCGAATGATTCGGCAAAAGCCTTGTGGCAAGAAAATGAAATTGAGATTCAGGAACGCAAGACTCAAATTGTTGACTTTCTCCAGGCAATGACTCGTAATATGGATCAGATCGAGAGTTATGCAACGCTGACTCTTGATATTCAGGTATTGCAGGTTGTAATGGCGCCAATGGCAGAGACCGAGGGGATTAGTGGAAATGTTGCAGTCCTCCGGGATGTAACTGCGTCTCTGCGGGCGGAAAAAGCACGTCGTGAGTTTTTGGCCAGTGTTACGCATGAACTTAGAACTCCATTGCATCTTATCCAAGGTTACTTAGAGGCCATCCAGGACGGTGTCATACCGGAACATCAACAAGGCGAATACATGGAATTAGTTTTAGAAGAAGCTAAAAGATTGGCTCGTTTAGTAAAGGACTTACAGGATATTAATTGGCTTGAACGGGGACAGAGTATGCAACGCGTTACTCTTGATCTTGAGAGCTTTCTGAGTGATATAGATCAACGTTTCCAGGGGCGAGCTACTGAGTTAGGTTTGAATCTTGAAATTTCGAAAGGGTCTGGAGAACTATTTGCTGATCCTGATCGATTATTGCAAGTCTTTATCAATCTTTTAGACAATGCGTTGGGTCACACCCCTCGTGGAAAGACTGTCCGAGTATTTCTTGAGGAAGAACTAAATCAGGTGCGATTTGCTATCCAAGATGAAGGTGAAGGAATCCCCAAAGAAGCTTTGCCTTATATTTTCGATCGTTTTTTTAGAGTAAATAAAGCTCGCTCTCGAAAAGATGGCGGAATGGGTTTAGGGTTAGCTATTGTGCGACAAATTGTCGAGGCACACGGAGGGCATGTGAAAGTTGAAAGCGATATAGGAAAAGGGACGACCTTTTGGATTGCGCTTCCAAATAAGCCATTCAATTAGCTCGAAGAAGTTGAAAACCGGATTTTGAGTGATATGGAAGGAATATAGAGAATTGCAGCGAACATTCTATCTTAGGGGAGGCGATGGAATGTTTGCGGCAGTGTATGGAATGACAGTCATTGGGTTAAAAGCTCACTTAATTCGCGTGGAAGTTGATGTGTCAAATGGGTTGCCAAGTTTCGAAATTGTCGGATTAGCTACGACAGCGGTGAGAGAGGCGCGCGACCGAGTTCGCTCAGCCATACGAAACTCAGGCTATCAGTTTCCCCTACAGCGAGTAACCGTTAACTTAGCTCCTGCAGATCTACGCAAACAGGGCGCAGGTCTAGATCTGCCGATTGCGATCGGGATACTTGCAGCAACAGGGCAATGCAAGTACCCTTCAATATTACAGTATGTTTTTTCCGGAGAACTATCTTTGGAGGGAACTCTTCGCCCGGTTCCGGGAGTGCTGACAATGGCGATAACCTTAGATAGAGAAAATTCTAAGGTGGGTTTAGAAGGGGGACCTGTCGCGGAAGGGTTATCTTTGATTGTTCCGCCGGATAATTTGGCTGAAGCCCGTCTAGTGTTGGGGCTTGAAACGCATAGCACATCTTCTTTAAATCAAATTGTAAAGACAATAGAAACCCGGGGCGATTTCGAAGATGATGTAATATCTCAGTCACCTGAACTGGAATCACATAGTGGAATTAAGGTAGACTGGGCTGATATCCATGGTCAACGGCATGCTAAACGGGCTTTAGAGATAGCAGCTGCTGGTGGTCACAATGTCATACTGATGGGACCACCTGGGTCAGGCAAGACACTATTGGCAAAAGCCTATTCAGGGATACTTCCGTTATTAAGTGACCAAGAAAGCCTAGAGGTTACTCAGCTTTTCAGTGTTTCTGGACTCCTGAAAAACAACGGAGCATTAGTTCAATATCGTCCCTTTCGCAATCCACATCATACGGTAACCAAGGTAGGAATGATCGGTGGTGGGCGGGATCTACGACCAGGTGAGTTAAGCTTTGCCAATCACGGTGTTCTATTCTTAGATGAACTTCCAGAGTTTGCACGTGAGGTCTTAGAATGTTTACGGCAACCGTTAGAGGATCGTGAGTTGACGATTACGCGACAAGCAGGGAGTATTACCTATCCTGCACATATAAGTGTCATTGCGAGTATGAATCCTTGTCCGTGTGGATATTATGGAGACCAAGGAAGAGTGTGTTCTTGTTCACCTTTACAGATCCAAAATTATCGGGGAAGGATATCTGGACCACTCTTAGATCGATTTGACATGCACGTTGAGGTACCAAGGCTGACCTACTCCGAATTAAAGGAAGGAGAAGGCAATGAGCCTTCTAGGATAGTTAGGGAGAGAGTTATGGTGGCTCGTAGGATACAATGGAGGCGTCTGGGCCCAGCGAAAACAAACTCAGAAATGACAGCTAAGGAAACGAAAGAATATGGTGAGCTAACTCCAAGCGGAGAATCATTATTACATAGAATCTTTGATAGCCAACATCTCAGTGC
>DHJG01000221.1:3957-11686 GCA_002404215.1 Desulfosporosinus sp. UBA4726 | reverse complement strand
ATATCTGCATCTTCAAGTGCCTTTAGGGCGTCAGGTAAAGGGGTGCAATCGCTAGGTTCTAGGTAAACTCTATGAATTTTACCCTCAGTGTCCCGAACCGCTGTCTCTCCTTCTACATGGGTCCCGTCCTCTAAGTCCGCCCTCAGCACAACTTGTTGTAGAGCTGAGGGAAACACCTTTCCACGGATAGCAAACACTTTACTGACATGTTCAATCCCTTTTTGAAAATTACCAAACGTATCAGTCAGCCCTGCCAAGAGCAGGTTTCCCAAGCTGTGTCCCTTAAGTGTTCCGCTTTCAAAGCGGTAAGAAAAGAGTGTATCCATACTCTCCTCTGTATCAGCCAAGGCCACTAGGCAATTTCGCACATCTCCGGGTGGTTGGATGCCCATTTCATCCCGTAATATACCCGAACTTCCACCATCATCTGCTACCGTAACAATGGCTGTGAGATTGCAAGTGTACTGCTTCAGGCCGCGCAGAAGGGCAGAAAGTCCAGTACCCCCTCCGACGACGACTATCTTCGGCCCTCGGCTTAAATGATGGTGCGCATAAACTACATCAACTATTCTACCTTCATTATCTGGGAGTACCGCCGAAATAATTGAAAAGAGCATACGTTTGAACCCAAGGATGATTGCAAAAATCCCCAAGACACTTATGAACGCGCCGGTTGGAACAGCCGTGTGCTGTTTACTACCCGTCAAACCATAAATAACCTCACGGAATTGCAACTCCGCGTAGCCCAGTGCTACTCCGTCATTCATAACAGCAAAGCCAGTTGCGAAAAGGAAGATTCCGAACATCGCGAGAATAAACCAACGTTTTACCTTTAGGTTAGGATAGAGCCATTTCAGATAGCGTAAGAATCCCTCACGCTTTTTACTTTTCATCGCGCCGTTCCACACTTTTGGTTTTTAATGGCGTCACGATGTTTTATATTGAGGGCGTAATGATGTTCCCTTAAGAATTGTCCCACCCGTTCAGCAATGGCTACTGATCGATGTTGTCCACCTGTACAGCCGATCCCAATGGCCAAGTGGTTTTTTCCCTCTTTAATATATTGCGGCAGGATGTATTCAAGCAAATCCAAGTATTTCTTAATAAACTCTTGCGCTATCACATTCCCAAATACAAAGTCCTGAACCGAAATGTGCTCGCCAGTTAGTGGACGTAATGCTTCCACATAAAAGGGATTGGGCAGAAAACGCACATCCATGATCAGGTCCGCATCACGCGGAATTCCGTATTTAAACCCAAAGGAAATCACGGAAATAGCCATTTGGTCGAGACCCTGTGCTTGACAGAAGAGCTCAGCCACTTGCTGACGGAGCTGTTGTGAGCTTAAGTCAGTCGTATCTATAATATTGTCAGCCCGAATTCTTAACTCCTCTAGTTGCTGACGTTCGGCCTGAATCCCATCCAAAATTCGTCCTTGTGGAGAAAGCGGATGACGACGCCGGGATTCTTTATACCTCCGAATCAACGTTTCATCCGATGAATCTAAAAAGAGAATTTGAAGACGAAAGCCTTCCTTTTCTAAATTGTTCAACGCCTCATTGAGTGAGGAAAAGAATGCCCCTCCACGTAGATCGCAAACAATAGCTGCTTTGGAGACCTTTCCCTGGGACTGGGCACAAAGCTCTGCGAATTTCACAAGAAAGGTGGGCGGTAAATTATCGACACAGAAAAACCCCTGGTCTTCAAGGCTTTGCATGGCCTGGGTCCTACCTGCTCCAGATAAGCCCGTGATGACGATTAGCTCTAATCCTTTTTTATCCATCACTTTCACCCCTAAGCTCATTTGATCACTACTGCTACCCCTTAATCGCTAAGGCTTTAATGGCTTCCTCTTGTGCACTGGCCAGTGCATCCTCCGAGGTGACGTTACCTGCAAGGACGTTACTCCACGCCGTATCTTGCAGGGGGATTAACTTCCACTCTGGGGCACTTCCTTCTAAAGCCCATGCCTTTACCAGGGTAAGATTTGCCTGGGGAAAGACACCCTTCTGGGCTTCTGCACGACCATAGTACCCCTTACTAGCCGGAAGACGACCGCCCGCTTGCGACAGTGCCCCTTCTACATCTGGTGTGAGCAAGGCCTTTTCCACGGTCTGAATCGCGGGCATCATTGCTTCATTCGTCTTAACTTTAGAATTTGCAATCTCCAATGTCTTGCCAAGTAGCGATTGTCCTTGCCCACCTACCAAGTCTGCAAGTGCTAGGCATCCCCAAGGTACGCTTTTTTGAGTTAAGAGTTTAGCTTGACTAGCACCGGCAATCAGATAGGGTGTTTTCCCATCCACAAAGGCTGTGAGTGCATCAGGGTCGATTCGCAGGACTCGAGACCCCCGCCAACTCCGGAGTTGCTGAAGAAACAGGACATTGTTGGGATCATCCAAAGTTGGCTTTGCTGCATCCATCAACCGCCCACCTTGTCCATTCCACCAGGTTGCGAGCATGGCAGTATCCAGATTGGTAATGGAAATCCCCCCTTTCGCTGAAAAAAGGTCGGTCAAGTTGGCAGGGACACTGGCTGTATCCGTTCTATAGTAAAGCAAAGGAACATCCGTTAACCAAGGGAGTGCATACTCCACCCCTCCAAAGCGAGAACCAGCCAAGGCAGCAGGAAATGCTTCCGAATCAGTGTAAACTGTCTTAGCCAATACCCCCTGTCCATAAAGTTGGCCAATAATCTCACTTGAAGCGATAAAAATCTCCGGTCCTTCCCCCCCTGCTTCAGCTTGATAGGAAAGGGCTACAAAGTTTTGTTCGGGTAGATATTTAAGTTTTATGACCACTTCAGGATGCGCCTTAGTAATCGATTGTACTTGACTCTGCAAAGCATCCGCTTCAGCCCCTTGCAAGGAATGCCAAACGGACACCACCGCAGGGGCCGCCCCACCAGGCTGTCCGGTTTGGGGTGCTTTCGTGCATCCAGCAACTAAACAGACCACCATTACGAAACTGAACCCTAGCGTTATTGCTTGGCGTATAAAATTTCGAGAAGTCATTTCACTGCACTCCTTCAGAAGAGTTTCCTCTATACCTGTAGGCCTTCACTTTGCCTTGTTGGTAGTGGAAAAGATACCAGCAGGGCCCTTGGGATTCCGGGGTCAGTCCTACGTCGCCCGTGAAATAAGCTACGGCCGTGTTGCGGTTCCACTGACGTCGATCCATTTTTGGAAACTCTGGGACTACGGTTTCCCAATAATCATCCCGACGAATTATGTCCTGCTTAGTTTTCCACTGATCTGCTTTTGCCTCAGCCTCCGAGCTAACTTCGAGCCAATCAGGGACGCTGTTCGGGCGCTCCCAAAGATAATAATCAAAACGCATGGCATCCCGAATTTCTTCTCCTAGGGCGACATGTTCCTTCACAGCCTGGACGTGACCCTCGAGAAATTCCCACAGCTTGTCGAAAAGCGCCTTACTCTGCCACTTGCGCTGAAACCAAGCTCTTTGCTGCCAATACTGTGCCAATCCATGATAAAAGTCAAACGGTGTTGGGAATAATTTAATGGCTTCGCTCAGAGCATGTGTAAACTTTCCTGAATTATAGTATTTATCGAGAATGTCTTCCATGCGTTGTAATTGAAGTATTTCGCAATGTGAGAGGACTGGGGTTTCTAAAATCGTATAGGGTGGATCAGGTGTAAAGACGAGACCATAATTAGTGCTTTTCCGGCGGAGTCCTGAGCCTTTAAGTACTTTTAAAAATCCAAGTTGCAACATGTCCGCTTTCACTTCGTAGACATCGTTAAATGAGTTCCGGAAAATTGTCCAGCTTTCCTGCGGTAACCCCGCGATCAGATCCAGGTGAAGTGGTATACCTAACTCTAGAATGTCAGGTATATATTTTTTCCATGCCCTAAAGTTCTGGGGGCGGGAAACAATCTCCAAGGTCGGTTGGTGGGTAGACTGAACACCAATTTCCAATTGGATTAAACCGGGTGGATAATTTCTGAAATAATCCATCCACTCGTCATCCAATAGATCCCCTGCCATTTCACAATGAACACGAATCCGCCTTGCATCCGGATGCTGCTCGCTTTCTTCGCGCACTATATCCAAGATATTCAAGGCGTGTCTTTTATTGGCATTGAAGGTTCGGTCCACAAATTTTATTGTACGAGCACCATTTTCCAGTAAATGACGAAACATCTGACGAAATCTTTCAGGCTCTAAGAATCTAACCCCCTGGAAGGTTGAGGACAGGCAATACTGACAGTTAAATGGGCATCCTCTAGTCGTTTCAACATAGACAAGCCGTCCTGTGAAGTCTTCGTTCTCCGCATATGGAAAGGGCAAAGCATTTAAATCAAGAGGGGTTACTTGAGAGGGATGGACAATAACCTTCCCGTTGTCCATCCTGAATGCTATGCCTAAAACATGAGAGAGGTCACGACCTTCCTGCCACGTCTGGAGCAACTCTAGAAATGTTCTCTCCCCTTCACCGACAACTAAGGCATCTACCTCTGGATTTTGGATCATAAACTCTTCAACCTCGAAGGATACCTCCGGTCCGCCAAGAATAAAACGCACCTCTGGGACTACCGGATGAAGATGCCTGATCACTGCCATTGTTTCTTTGATATTCCAAATATAACATGAGAAGCCAATGACGTCAGCCTTGGCTTCATAAATTTCCCCAGCAATTTGTTCAATGCGTTCGTTGATACTAAATTCCCGAAGTAAAACATCCGGGTAGACAGCCGCGACACCTTCTCGCAAATAACGAAGGGCTAGATTTGTATGTACATATTTTGCATTGAGGGCAACCAAAAGAATACGCAAAACAGACGACCCCCTTTGCCCTAAGTATAGCGGTTTAGACCCCTTAATGCAATTCCTATGCCAGATATCTCAAAGCTTACAACAATCGCCAAATAGAGCAAAGAGGACCTCACTTTGCTAAAGCAAGGAGACCCTCTTAACCATTAAATCCACCGGGGAAAAGGATGGGAGCAACTTTCGGCGTAATCACTCCGAATGAGTATCCCTGGTCCTTGAGATACTGAATAATCTGCGGAAGCGCGTCAACGGTAGTGAGCTTGGTCCCCACGTCATGCATTAAGATAATAACCCGCGACTTGCTGGGAACTTGGGTTTCGACGGCCTGAATGAGTTTGTCTGCCGGGACGAGAGAAGCATCAGCATCTCCGCTAACTACATTCCAGTCATAGATTAAATAGTCTGCTGCATCGAGTGCATTATAATAATTGACATGAAAATGACCTTGAGTACCTCCCGGCGCCCGAACAATTCTAGGCCGAACTCCGATGGCTTTAAAAATAAGTTCTTCCGTTTGTTTAATCTCTGCTATGAAAGCCTCCGGACTGCGATAAAGCAAATGGTAGTCATGGGAATAACTATGATTTCCGATCCCCTCCCCTTGCTCATATTCGGCTTTTAAGAGGTCTGGATACCTCTCGACTTGCCTTCCCACTACGAAGAACGTTGCTTTCACACCCTCGTCCTGAAGGACCTTAAGGATGCGTGGCGTAGTTTGGGGATAGGGGCCATCATCAAACGTAAGATAGGCAATCTTTTGAGGTTCAACATCAAATACCCTTACCCGCATAGCTAGGCCAGGTGCGCTCGGTGGGGTACCATCCAAACCATAATAAGGATGAATTGGAGTTTTGGGAACATCTGGGGAAGGCGTAGGCGCAGGTTCTTTATCACTTTCATCTGCAGGAACTGAAGGAGTGGGTTCAACTTTTTCTTCGGAAATAGGTTCTGGTTTTTGTATGGGGATTGGTGCCCGCGGGATTTCCGGAGAACGCGGGATTTCCTTCATTTCTCTTTCTAAGTTCGGGGCTTGGGAAGGCTGGGTAGTCCCTGAAGGAGAAATCTCAGCTTCGGTTGGCGTCACCGTTTGGCATCCACTGAAAAGCAATATACTCGTCACGAGAGCCAGTCTCACGAAGCCCACCCGCCAAGCACGCCAATTTTTTAACCGCATTGTCTCTGTCCCACCTTGCCCGCTTACTTTCTTAAGTTGTATTCAGCTATTAGCAAATAAGCACTTCTAAATTTTTACATTTTCTAGAACAGGACATCCATCGTAATATCTTTAAGTGTTGTGCATCCCGTCAATATCATAGCTTGCTTCAGTTCATTCGTCATCGTATTAATAGCTAAAGAGATTCCTTCTGCGCCTCCGCCGTAAGCAGCAATAATCAGCGGCCGTCCTATCAGAACCATATCTGCACCTAATGCTAACATTTTTAAAACATCTGTTCCTGACCGAACTCCACCATCAACCATCACAGGAATTCGTCCATCAACCAACGCAGCGATTTCTGACAAAGTCTCTGCCGTCCCTGGCGTGTGATCGAGCACTCGACCGCCATGGTTTGATACGACTATAGCGGCGGCGCCCATCTCAAGAGCCATTTCCGCTTCATCTACCGTCATGATGCCTTTTACGATAAACGGCAACGAGGTGCTGGCAATAATCGTTTTCATTTCGTCTTTTGTTTTTGGTCCAACAGGCTGCCCCTTTAAAGCCATAGTGACTAAACCCGCTCCATCTATATCCATGCCCACTGCAAGGACGCCTGCTTCCTCGGCGCGACGCAGATAATTAAAGACGTCTTCCTGCTCTCTCGGTTTAATGAACGGGATACCACGGCCTTGTGCCTTAGCAATAGCATTCACACCTGAATTATACATTGCAGGGTCAGCGCCATCTCCGGTGCACCCTAAAGTGCCTGCCGTTATGCAACCCTGGATTATAGCCTCGGCCCACTCTTCTTCGTTCAAGGCCCCACCCATGTTGTAAGTGTTACCGGTAATTGGTGCCCCGAGAATCGGGGTTGAAATTTCTTGCCCGAAGAATTTATACCTTGTGTCCGGGTTTTTCGCACTATGAATTGTCCTCATATTTAAGCGAAATTCTGCCAGAGCTTGCACATTGCTTTTAAACGATGCTGCGGTACCCAACCCACCCATACCCGGTACTTCCCCAGCACAGGCCTTGCCATTACACTCAGGACAAACTCGGCAAAATCCTTTAAGTTTTTCTCGCGCAGTTTGGCGAACTGTTTTCATGTCCATCCCATTAATCTCCATTCTTTATTGGGCACAATGCATCGTGTCCCTACATATTTTTATCACCTTTAGGTAAAGCGTCGTGACCAACAAAATTCTAATTTAGTACATAGCGTTCAATGGCCTCTGCCACCCCATCTTCCTCATTTGAGGCAGTAACAAGATCCGCTTGTTCTTTAATTTCCGATCGGGCGTTTCCCATAGCTACGCCTATACCAGCATATTTAATCATTTCTAAATCATTAAAGCTATCGCCGATCGCCATAACGTCTTCTCGGGCAATTCCAAAGCGTTCTGCTAAAGCGGCCAGCGCGACGCCTTTGTTTACCTGACAGTCAGTCATTTCTAAGAAACAAGGCTTAGATTTAGTCAGATGAACCTTTTCCCCATAAAGCTCTCTCAACCGAGGAGCAAATTGGTCTAGGTCGGATTCCTTGGCCATCAGGAGAATTTTCTCGACTCCTTCCGGTTCCTGGGAAAGCAGGATTGATAGGTCAGCCTGTTCAATACGAACACTTGAGATTCGTTCATATTCACGTGACCAGTCATTGAGTTGCGGCGTAACGACCCGGTCTTTAAGATAAATCTGAGCATAAATGCCTCGACATGCAACATCCCGAACTATCTTTGTGGCCAAAGCGCTGGGAATAACGCGCCGAAATAGGATCTC
>DHJG01000221.1:1426-3863 GCA_002404215.1 Desulfosporosinus sp. UBA4726 | reverse complement strand
CAATTGCTCCGCATAAGGACGTGTCGAAATGGGCATCCGCCCAGTTGCAATTGTCATCTTAACGCCCTGAGCCTGAGCTTTTTGAATTGCCTTAATCACTCGCGGAGCAATCGTCCAATCATCCCTAAGTAAGGTGTCATCGAGATCCATCGCTACTAATCGAATCGCCAATTATTTTTCCACTCCTCGTAGTAGAGGCACATTATCATCGTTCGAGTATTAGAAGTTCATAGTTCTAATATCTGTGCCCCTACCTCCATCTCGCACGATGCATCGTGCTCTACTCTAAATAGCGCTTTAAATACTGCCCCGTATAAGATGCAGAGAAAGCAGCAACAGCCTCTGGCGTCCCGCTTATCAACACTTCTCCGCCCCGGTTTCCACCTTCGGGGCCGAGGTCAATGAGCCAGTCTGCCGTTTTAATGACATCGAGATTATGCTCAATAACCAGCACCGTATCTCCGCCATCCACCAAACGGTGGAGCACTTGGAGGAGTTTGTCGATATCTGCCGTGTGTAAACCAGTCGTCGGTTCATCCAGAATATAAATCGTTTTCCCCGTGCTGCGTCGGCTCAATTCCGTTGCCAGCTTAATACGCTGGGCTTCTCCTCCTGATAATGTGGTCGCAGGTTGCCCCAGACGAATATATCCCAGACCCACATCTTGTAGTGTCTGAAACTTCCGGGAAATTTTCGGCACCGCTTTAAAAAACTCTACCGCCTCATCCACTGTCATATCCAGGACTTGGGCAATACTTTTGCTTTTATAGTGCACTTCCAAGGTTTCTCTATTATACCGTTTTCCCACGCAAACTTCACAGGGAACATAGACATCTGGAAGGAAATGCATCTCAATCTTGATAATCCCGTCTCCACGGCAGGCCTCACAGCGGCCACCTTTAACGTTGAAGCTAAACCGACCTGGCTTGTACCCTCGCATCTTTGCTTCCGGTGTTATAGAAAAGAGTTCCCGGATAAAATCAAAAACTCCGGTATAGGTCGCTGGATTTGAACGGGGAGTCCGTCCGATCGGGGACTGGTCAATATCAATGACCTTGTCCAGATGCTCTAACCCCTCCAAACGATCGTGCGCTCCAGCACGATGCCGCGCGCTACTCAGCTTGGAGGCTAATCCTTTATAGATGATCTCATTGACCAAGGTACTCTTACCAGAGCCTGAGACTCCAGTCACACAGGTAAGCAGACCCAACGGGATGCGCACATGAACATCCTTCAAGTTGTTTTCTTTAGCTCCGAAAACTTCGAGCCACTTTCCGTTGGGCTGCCGTCGATTCCCAGGCACAGCAATCTGTTTTTCACCGCTCAAATATTGCCCCGTGATCGATTCCTTATTGGCCTTGATTTCCTCAATCGTACCCTCTGCCACCACTTGCCCGCCATGGGCCCCTGCACCGGGGCCGATATCAATAATGTGATCTGCCGCAATCATCGTATCCTCATCATGCTCGACCACTATCAGGGTATTCCCGAGATCTCGTAAGCGTTTAAGTGTGGAAAGAAGACGAGCATTATCCCGTTGATGGAGTCCAATGCTCGGTTCATCTAGGACATAAAGTACACCCATCAAGCTTGACCCAATTTGCGTGGCTAATCGGATCCGCTGTGCTTCTCCACCGGAGAGCGAGCCTGCAGCTCGAGCGAGTGTTAGGTAGTCTAGTCCGACATTCATCAAGAATCCCAGTCTCTCTCTAATCTCCTTCAAAATCTGGTGAGCAATCGTTTCTTCTTTCGACGTGAGGATCAGTTGATTCAAGAAGTTTATCGCTTCGCCAATCGGAAGGCGGGTCAAATCATCAATTGATATCCCACCCACCTTTACTGCTAATGCTTCCGGTTTAAGGCGTTTTCCTTGGCAGTCTGGGCAAGGGCGTTCACTCATATACCCTTCGATTTCGTTGCGTACCATATCCGAGGTTGACTCCCTATACCGTCGTCCGAAATAGGAAACCAGTCCTTCAAAGTTGGTGTTATAGGTTTTTAGTTGATCGAAAATATTTTGATACTGGAAACAAATCGGAGTTTCCGTCCCATTGAGCAGACCAGCCCATTGGGTTTCATTGAGGTCTTTCAATGGAGTATCCATCTTGAACCCTAAGTTTAGAGCAACAGCCTCCATCATCTTGGGGTAATAACTCGAAGCGGATTTGGCCCAGGGTGCAATCGCCCCTGTTGCCAGAGACAAGGAACGGTCAGGGAGAATAAGATCAATGTCGACGATAAGATTCGCACCAAGCCCTGTACAAGCGGGACAAGCACCGTAAGGACTGTTGAATGAAAAAAGACGTGGAGAGATTTCTTCAAGAGCAATCCCACAATCCGGACAGGCGAAATTCTCGCTAAAGCGCATCTCACTCCCCTCGGAGATGTCTGCAATGACATTCCCCTCGCCAAGTTTGAGCGCTATTTCCAGAGAATC
>DHJG01000221.1:0-1326 GCA_002404215.1 Desulfosporosinus sp. UBA4726 | reverse complement strand
ATATCCTCACTAAGTTCCCGTATTTCACCGTCCACCCGTACCCGAACGTACCCAGCTTTACGGGCTTCCTCAAAAACCCTCTGGTGTTCCCCTTTTTTCCCTTTTACGAGCGGTGCTAAGATCTGCAATTTGGTCCGCTCCGGTAAATGCATAATTTCATCCACCATTTGTTGAATGGTTTGCTGAGAAATCCCTTGACCACAGTTTGGACAGTGAGGATGACCGATCCTTGCATATAGCAGGCGAAGGTAATCAGAGACCTCCGTCGCTGTGCCCACAGTCGAGCGAGGATTGCGGTTGGTTGTCTTCTGATCTATGGAAATCGCTGGAGAGAGTCCTTCTATGGAATCAACATCGGGTTTATCCATCTGTCCCAAGAACTGCCGGGCATAGGCTGAGAGAGATTCCACGTAACGTCGCTGTCCCTCAGCATATATTGTATCAAAGGCCAAGGATGATTTTCCTGAGCCAGATAACCCTGTAATCACCACCAATTTATCGCGGGGAATATCAATGTCGATGTTTTTTAAATTATGAGAACGTGCACCACGCACACGTAAGTATTCTTGGGTCATGATTGGCCTCCTAAGTCTTTCCGTTTTCCTATTTCTTTTCTTTGCGGTACGACACCTGTTTTTGCTGCGCTTTATGGTCGTATTTTTTACTTTTACTGCCTCGTTGCTGTGATGTCATCTTGTATTTATTATCTTCTCCTTTTAACTCGATCATCACATCCCGGAGTTCAGCAGCCCGTTCAAAGTCTAGATCCCGTGCCGAGGAGCGCATTTCTTGTTCTAAACTCTTGATGAGTGCAGCGAGCTCCTCGGGCGGTAATTTGGAACCATAGGCTTTCTTTAACTCGGCAACTTTAGTTGCCTCTGGGGCAGCATGAACAGCCTTATGAATCGTTTGAGGAGTAATCCCCATTTTCTCATTATGGGCCATTTGTATGGCCCGGCGTCGATTTGTTTCATCTAAGGCAAGCTGCATTGACCTTGTGATCTTGTCACCATACATAATAACCTTGCCTTGGGCATGACGTGCTGCGCGCCCAATGGTCTGAATGAGGGAACGATCTGACCTCAGAAATCCTTCTTTATCCGCGTCGAGGATTGCAACGAGAGAAACTTCCGGTAAATCCAATCCTTCCCGCAAGAGGTTAATCCCCACCACTACGTCAATAGCCCCTAGGCGAAGCTCACGTAAGATTTCTACGCGTTCCAGCGTCTTAATATCCGAATGCAGATACTTCACCTTAATTTCTAGGTTTTTAAAGTAATCTGTGAGATCCTCAGCCATCTTTTTCGTTAACGTCGTAACGAGGAC
>DHJG01000120.1:4741-10344 GCA_002404215.1 Desulfosporosinus sp. UBA4726 | reverse complement strand
AACAATTCTTATTTATGTTCTTCGGTAAAACTGAACATAAGAAGGGAATGTAGTTATGCGTTCGCCAAAAATTATGGTGATGGGAGTCGGAAACGTCCTCTTATCGGACGAAGGTCTAGGCGTCCGCTTTTTGGACGAACTGGCAAAGATTCCACTTCCTGAAGATGTGGAACTTCTAGAAGGGGGCACAGCGGGACTTGAACTGGTTCATCTGATTCAAGAAGTAGATTTTCTGATTGTCGTCGATGCGCTCGATGCTAAAGCTGAGCCTGGGTCATTGTTTCGCTTTCGACCAGGAGATATCCAAGTACTCCCTGAACAATTCGCAGTTTCATTTCATCAAATCGGGATTATTGAAGTACTTACCATGGCTAATATACTTGGTCATGCTCCGCAAACCTTAATTTTTGGTATTCAACCCAAAAGCTTAGCATGGGGAATGGATATCAGCCCGGAGATCCAAGCGTTACTTCCTCGTCTTACGGAGCTTGTCCTTCAAGAGATTGCTACCATTCAGAGCGTAGGTACCTTCACTTCGACTTCAACGGCACAATGATTGCAAATTAAAATTCCTTCTCTCAGCCAAAAAACAAATAAAACCCACTTATAAGGCACACTAACAATGCACCTTATAAGTGGGTTTTTTCCACAAGACCTTGTCAATCCATGATTGTGACACAATGCATCGCGCCCTGCCATAGCATCAACCTTTATTATACCAGTCTGAAAATGCGTGGTATATGTGCACCAAATAGCCGCTGGCCAAGGATGGCGAGAAGGGACCCCCTTCGCTAGAGCTTAGTGCCAGCTAAGTTTTCTTTCTCCTGGTAGGCTGTGACTTCCTGACTTAACCAACTCGTCCATGCTTCAAGACCATTTCCGTTCCGACATGAAACCTCGAAGATATGAATATCCGGATTAATGATCCGAATATCTTGTTTCATATTCCCCATATTCACGTCAGTAAACGCCTCAAGGTCCATCTTGTTAAGTACAACCGCCTTGGCGTTGCGGAAGATCACGGGATATTTAGCCGGCTTATCATCCCCCTCGACGATGCTTAACACAATAACCTTAAACGCTTCACCTAGATCAAAATCGGCCGGACAAACAAGATTACCAACGTTTTCTATAATCATGAGATCCGTTGACTTACAATCAAATTCGGGTAACACCTTACTGACCATCTTACTGTCGAGGTGACATCCTCCACCAGTATTGATCTGAACCACTGGAACTTCGTGAACGGCTATGCGATCCGCATCTTTACTTGTAAAAATATCCCCCTCAATAACCCCCACCTGCAGGTTTACGATTAGTTGCGGCAATGTCTTTTCCAAGAGAGCCGTTTTCCCTGCTCCAGGCGAACCTATCAAATTAATAGCTAAACAATTATTCTCCCGGAAATGGGCGCGGTTTAGATCAGCCTGCATATTATTTGAACCAAGTAACTTCGCTTTCACTTCAATCTCACGTCGATTTGGTTCCATTATTCAACCTCCAAACTTTCAAGTAAAAGCTCCTCCCCCTGAATTATTTCAATGCCGGTATTCTGACAGTTCGGACAGAGGAAAAACATTGTTTCCACGTTGAACTCATGATGACAATCTCGGCAACGACCAAGCACCGGAACGCGCTCCACCAACAGGTCCGCGCCTTCACATATCGTATCCTTGCTATAAGCTTCAAATGCCATCTGCAAAGCATCTGGTTGTGCATTTGTGAGTTCCCCAACTCTTAGTTTAACTTGCAGAACTCGCTCTACTTCATGCTGGGAGAGGGTCTGTTCAATGAGCTCAAAAACTCCTCCCATCAAAGACATTTCGTGCACATTGTTCCCCCTCTATGTATGAAACTATATCTAATATCACCGAATTAGGGTTCCGCTTGTTCTGAAAATGAAGCCTTCTATAGGAACGTCCAAACATACACCTAAAGAGTCACCTTCCTACTCTATGGATAATTCGACAGGGGAAGTAAATATCCTCTATCCGATGATCAACCGCCTCTAAAATTCCCACACTTCAAAACTATGTGTTTAATAAACTTGTATAAAATCTTCGTCAATGGAGAAAATTATGAATGTGTTTATAAAACAACTGAAAAAGGAGGATGGTCAAATGAGCCGTAATACACCTGAAGTTCCTGAATCCGAAAGGCAGTTGGATAAACTTAAGTGGGAAGTAGCCGAAGAACTGCAGTTAGACGATGATATTCAAGAAAAAGGGTTTGCGAATATGACAACTCGAGAAGTTGGCCAAATCGGCGGAAACATGGTCAAGAAAATGATTACTTTTGCCGAAAAGGAAATGGCGGAACATGGTTCGGACGTTGTAGATTAAATCCGAGTTCTTTTTGAACATTATGTCAATAGACAAAGTGTCAGCCAACCTCCAACTTCCTTAAAACGAAACTAAGAATGGGCGCCTATATAAATAGGTGCCCATTCTTTATTAAAAGTCAAAACATATTTAGATTAAACAAACCTAATCTATATATGGAATCGTCAGGGGGCCAAACGGCAATACTGCAATACTCATTTCATCGCCGTATTTAAGCGATAGATCAACCAACGTCTGTTCAATATCCTTCGTGGGAGTAATCATTGCAATTCTAACCGATTCATCGGGTAACGTGGAATACAGGTAAACATCTGCCCATTCCTGAATCATAGCTAGTCTTTGCGCTTCCCATTGATCAAACATTTGAAAAGAAGGGTCATTAATCATTTCTAAGAGTTCTTTCGGAGACTTGCGCATCTCTAATATCTTTACAAAGTTACCGTGCTCAGGCATACCTTCAATGCATTCTGAGGCACTAATTATCGTCCCACCTTCTTTGACGATCTTATGAGCCGCGTTCATCCCTTTGACAGCCTGATATAGGTTTTGATCAAGAGGGTAACCCGAGTTCGTAGTAATCACTACGTCGTAGCTCTTGTCACATTTGATCATGGCATGTTCTTTGACGTAAGCACACCCGGTAGCATGAGCCGCAACCAACTCACCGGCAAAAACATTCGTTATCTCTTTTTTACCATCCAAGGCCACATTGAGCAGAAAATCGGGTTTACAGAAAGTATTAACTTCTCTCGCCATTTCTTGAAGGGGATTATTCTCTAAAATACCCCAAGTAGCTAATGGATGACCAATCATTTTCGCGTTATGAAACGTTAAAATGGTTTCAATCCCTGCGACTCCAGGCATAATTCCCTTTGGTCCTCCAGAAAACCCAGCAAAAAAATGAGGCTCAATGAACCCTGTTACAATTCTAAAGTCTGCATCAACATATTCTTTATTAAGATATATCTCGCAGCCGAAGCTACTTTTTCCAAGGTGTGTAAGTTCTGATTTTTCGTGACAGTGGTGATTAATAATACGAACAGTATCTACAACATTTTCCCCTAACATCTCGATAAACTCATCTCTAGTTTGATCACGGTGAGTTGCTGTCCCGTTGATGATTGTAATATTTTCTATGGGGACATGAGGAAGCTCTTCAAGTATCCAGGGAATTAATTTATGATTTGGTGTTGGCCTAGTAATATCGCTAATTACAATAACAACCTTATCACTTGACTTAACCATTTCTTTTAGAGGTCTCGTGCCTATAGGATTACGCAGAGCCTGTAACACAAGTTCATGATCGTCCTCTGGCAGCGCCAAGTCGTTGGGTTCGATAATTCTCGTATGCTCAGGAACGTTAATCCTCAATCCATTTTTTCCATAAGCTAAAGTAACTTCCATTCTGACATCTCCTTAATAATATAAATTGATTCAGCTTAACTTGATTTTGATTCTTCCCCATTAGCAAGGTTTTTATAGGTATTAACCAAAAACAATAAAGGCAACTATTTATTGACACTTTGTTATGGGATAAATCCACTATATTATATCACATTGTCTGATGGTCTGACCAGTTATATTGAAGGTAGTCCTCCATCCCAGCCTCTCGTACATAGGCAGATCCTTCAAATTTCCTGCGCTTTCCAAAATTTCTCTTGACAACAGGGCGTATTACAGATTAGCATTTCACTTAACTCAACTTATACACAATTTTGAAGTGTCTGATATTCACCTTGGAAGATGCAAAAGGAATTACTCATATTCGTTTAGAAAGGGAGAATAACAAAGTGAATAAGCACAAGTTTCTTGGGTTGGTAGCCACAATAACCCTTATCATGACAACGTTCATTGCTCCAGCCGGTGCAGATCCGACAAAAAACACCTACACGATTGCTTTCCAGCAGCAAATTCCCGCTAACTATGATTTACTTATTTCCAAAGCTGGAGGCAAGGTTCTTCTGGTATTGACTGAGGTATCAGGACTCGAGGTACAATCTGATAACCCCTCCTTTTTAAATAATCTCAAGGAAATTAAGGGAATTCAAGCCTCAAATGTGTCGTTGGTTTTAAAATTAGATAATAAAACAATTGATCCACTAGCTGCCAATGGTCTACCTGTTACAGATATTCCTCAAGCTAATCAAACCGACAGTTACTGGAACTATCAATGGGATATTCAACGGATTACCCATAATGGAGATTCATATGCACTAGAGACTGGCGGCGTGAAAAACCTTGATGGAACTGTAATCCACAAGGCGATTGTTGGTATCATTGACACTGGGATTGATTTTAACCATCCAGATCTCAAGCCTAACATTATTGGCGGGCAAAACTTTGTACCAGCCAATGCAGACGGAGACGTAACCGAAACTGGAGATCCTAATGACTATGGGGATCGCTTCGGGCACGGTACACACGTTGCGGGTTCTATTGCGGCAAATGGCAAAATGAAAGGAGTTGGCCCCAATTTAGGAATCCGTGCTTATCGTATCTTCCCTGCTAACGGCAGTGCCCCGACGCCCTGGATTATATCTGCTATCGACCAAGCAACTAAAGACAAAGTGGACGTAATAAATTTGTCCATAGGTGGATTTGATAGTATCTCTCGTTATTCGTACCTAGATAACAATAATGCTTACAGTGACGTTGCCGATGTACTTTTATACAGACGGGCCATTCAATATGCAATAGATCATAATGTCACAGTGGTCACTGCTGCGGGCAATGAGTCTCTTAACTTAAATAATCCCACCACAATCACAAGTTTCATGAACCAAATTTACGGAGACTCAGGGCTTCAGTTTAAAGGCGCATCTCGCGAATTACCAGGACAAATCCCAGGAGTTATTACCGTATCCTCTTCTAACGAATGGTCTACAGATAAAATTGCTTTCTATTCTAATTATGGATTCCGCACCATCGATGTAGCCGCCCCCGGCGGTGACTATGGACCAATCTTTGACCAAACTGGTGATCTCAATCTACGGGACCTCCACTACAATACGTTTAGCACCTATCCGACTAAAATGAAACCCTATATTACATCAAATCTTCGGGGCTACGCTCTGATGCAAGGTACCTCGATGGCTTCGCCGAAAGTTGCAGGGATTGCCGGAGTCATCAAGGCCAATAATCCCGGATTGACCCCAGCCCAAGTGACTGCATTGATTCAACAGACAGCGGTCGATTTAGGCAAACCTGGGACCGATGAGTTCTTTGGCGCGGGCGAGGCCAATATTTACACCGCGTTGACTG
>DHJG01000120.1:1787-4626 GCA_002404215.1 Desulfosporosinus sp. UBA4726 | reverse complement strand
TTTTCCTCTCCATTTCTGTTTTCATATTATTATCTCAAGCACTATTTTCGAAACACCAAAAGAGCCCTTCGTCTAGTTTGAACTGAGACTCTTTTGCTGGGTTGTCAGAATTATTCCCCATTGTGTGGGAGTAAGACCCCGGGAGAGCGACCGGAGGAAGCGCCCTCCCCCCTTCGAGCGGAGCCCGATTCGAGCAAGATTCTCCCATCTTGAATTTCAATGACGCGGCCAGCTAAGTGTTTGTCGTGGGTAACAATGACAAAAGCAACACCATACTCTTTATTCACTTGTTTAAAGATGTTATAAACATCTTCTGAACTATGTAAATCGAGGTTTCCCGTTGGCTCATCAGCCAAGATGATCTTAGGGTTATTGATTAGCGACCTGGCAATCGCTACACGTTGCTGTTGACCTCCTGATAGATCAAGGACATTGTATCGTCGATACTTATATATCCCTAACATATCTAATAAGTGATTCGCCCTTTCCTTCACCTCAGATTGGTTGTTTCTCTGTATTTCACTAGGCATAAGAACATTGTCAAAAACATTAAACTCGTGTAATAAAAAATGGAACTGGAAAATGAACCCTATAGCCTGATTCCGCAATTTAGCTAATTTACGCTGCCCCATATTTTCAGTATTAGATCCATCGATGATGACTTCCCCACTCGTGGTCTTATCGAGAGTACCCATGATATTTAAAAGCGTCGTTTTACCACTTCCAGAGGCTCCGACAATCGAATTAATGCTGTGTTCCTCAATTTCTAAATTAATGTCGTAAAGAATTTGCGACTTTACTCGAGTCCCATAGGTCTTATTAACATCTATTAATTCAATGACATTAGGCATTTTTAATTACCTCAATTGGGTTTAATTTTATACACCTGAGCGCAGGAAAAATGGCAGTTGACATTGAAGCCACAAAGAAAATAAGGGTAGACAACGCAATGTACCTATAATCCACTGTGACATTAACTACAGGCAATCCTTGAACGGTCACAATGTATTTATTGAATCCTCTAAGAAAGATGACAAGGAAACCAAGACTAAGCGCGATTCCTACAAGACTAAGTAATAACGCTTGATAGAAGAAGACAAGGCTCGAGGAAAAATCCGTAAGACCCATGGCCTTTAAAATACCAACTTGTTTCGATTTTTGGAAGACGTTAATTGTCAATGTATTGACAATGCTTATAATGGTCGCCAGCATAATGAAAAATTGAATAACAAGTGTGACTAGTTTTTGGCCCACGATTGCACTGACTAATAACTGATTCTGGCCTTTCCAATTAGAAAGATGTAACTCTTCCCCTGACAGGGCGCTGCTAATTTGATCACTGACAACATCTGCTTGAAATGGGTCGTCAATCTCTAATTCAATACCGGTCACTTTATCGCCAAAACCGATGAAGTTTTGCGCGGTAGTCAAATTCGAAATCACCCACGTATTATTAATCTTAGCAACTCCAAAATCATACAAGCCAATAATTTTCATAG
This sequence comes from Desulfosporosinus sp. UBA4726, assembly GCA_002404215.1. Classification (GTDB taxonomy): domain Bacteria; phylum Bacillota; class Desulfitobacteriia; order Desulfitobacteriales; family Desulfitobacteriaceae; genus Desulfosporosinus. The sequence goes on along the minus strand of DHJG01000120.1, from coordinate 3,127 downwards.
TCACCGTTTGTCTACCAAGGCTTAAGATACTGATCTCATCCCCGACCTTGACACCTAATCGCTCAGCTAATTCTTTGCCGAGTAAAACCTCATTATCGTTAACCGGTGAACTTCCTTCGTAAATGGCGGCTTTAATATTATACAGACGCTCCGTGTCTGAGATATTAAACCCCCGTACAAGTATAGGGATCGTCATTTTCTCAAGTTTTATCCATGCTTGGATATTGACATTCGGGGATACTGCATTAACTTCTGGGAATTTGCTTCTGATCTTGTCCGCTTCCTTCTGCCAGTCACTAAATCCTCCACTTATGGAATACACGGTAATATGGGGACTATAAGCTAAAATTTTATTGACTAAAGTTTTTTCAAGCCCTTGACTGACCAGACCGATAAAAATCTGAATAGAGACTCCTATAGCTATGCCGAAAATGACTAAGAGTGTTTGTAATTTCTTATCAAGCAGAAACCGCCACGCGATTTTAATAGGTAATAGCATAACAATTTTAGTCCTCTCGTAGTTCTACATTTTAATGGTCGGTTGACGATATCAAGAAGTACCCGTCTATTCCGAGCAGAGCGTGCCGACCACTGTGGATTTTTTCAGCAGAAGAGATATACCAAATGGACATTTGATCACTACTACTTGTTCAGTAAGGTACTTGCTATCATAAAATCCATGGCATCATCAATATCTACTGAGTTTTCTTTTTTCATTATACAAGCATAGCAACCACTCCGATATATATCATCTGTACTCATGAGATAATCTACGTTAGTTATATATAAGGCACCATTTATTCTGTAGTAGGAAGGTAAGCTTTGTCTTGGCAAGCCTAATAAATCTTTACTTAAAAAATTGTCCAGCGAGCCGTCTTCCGGTATTGTATTGCACCATAATGGAGAGTGATCAACTTCGCAAACACCAACAATCGCGTTGGCCTTCTTCCTATCCAATAAGGAATATCCTGACTTAATATCCTCACTTTTTCTGAGCGGAGAAGTGGGTTGCAACAACGCTACTGTATCGAATTCATTCCCTTGGTTCTTATAATGCACTAATGCATCTTTGACTACATCCCAAGACGTTGCTGTATCCGATGACAATTCAACGCTTCTCAGAAAAGGAACGCTTGCTCCCCAAGCTTTTGCAATTTCAGCATAGTTTTCAGAATCGGTGGAAACAAATATCTCGTCAAAAACGCCCGACTCTTTAGCTGCTTCAATGGTATATGCAAGCAACGGTTTGCCATTGAGCAACTTGATATTCTTATCCTTCAAGCCCTTAGAGCCACTTCTGGCCGGAATTATGGCGATATTCCTCACTCATCTCACCTCAC
>DHJG01000120.1:803-1498 GCA_002404215.1 Desulfosporosinus sp. UBA4726 | reverse complement strand
CCGCTTGATGAGTTACCCATTACCATGGCACTATACTTTACTGTGCTCAAGTAACGGACCAATCCCAACGATGCAAAGACCACAGCATTGTCATGTTCTTTCACATACGTCTCGAGCATCTGGTTGATAATACGACCATTCGCATCAGCATTAGCCTTGCTAAACACGAATTTCATTTCTTCGTGCTTTTGGCATACATCCAGCAATGCTTTAAACTGCTCAGCAGAATTATTATCTTCAAGGGTGACCGGATGGAAGGTTACCATTGCATAAGGTTTGTCTAATCTAAAGTCAATGGCAACCTCTAATTCTGACTTACTCAAGAGTTCCTCTTGAAGAATATTCTCTATACCCATCGCCCCTACGCAAAATACTCGATCGGGTTGTTCACCCAATTGAATAACCCGGTTCCGATAGTGTTCCGTACTGGTAAAATGCAGATAGCTTAACTTCGTGATAGCATGACGAATGCATTCATCAACTGCCCCTTCGGTTGTTTCTCCACCATACAAATGGGCGATCGGTATCCTTTGATTCATAGCCGCGCAACATACCCCCAGTGTTTCATAGCGGTCACCTAACACCACTAGCAAATCAGGGTTGAGTCTGGCAAAATAATCTCCAAAGCCTATTAAAGCCAAGCCCATCGATTTGGAGATTGCTGTCGCTGTATCCCCACTTAATAAGATTTCAAT
>DHJG01000120.1:0-636 GCA_002404215.1 Desulfosporosinus sp. UBA4726 | reverse complement strand
ACTGCCAGGAGCTTCAAGATGATCGGTTTCAAAAGACCGTATTCTGCTCTTGTTGCTGTCAAGACAGATATTTTCTTCTTCATAGCACGATCAACTCATCTTCTTCGAAATCCTTCCCAGCCTTCAGTCCCAATACTTCAAACCAGCTCATCGGGCTGATACCATTTCCAGGGCGTTTGGTTGTGATGTTATCCTCGGAAAAGACGTCTCCTGTTTTTATGTTACGACTGGCAGTAATACTCTTCCTTGCTATCTCTTTATTCTTCTTTTCTGATTGAGCTGGTTTCTTTTCTCCGTTTCCTAACGCCAATTCGACGTTTCGAATTGCACTCACCATTTTCGCCAGTTCATCTGGTTCCAAGCTGGCTTTATGGTCGGGACCTTCCATTGTTCTATCTAATGTAAAATGCTTCTCAATCACCGTGGCGCCCATCGCTACTGCTGCAACCGAAATCTCCAGGCCGTTTGTATGATCTGAATAACCCACCGGAACCTTGAATGTCTCTTTTAAAGTTTGCATCGCTTTTAGATTTACATCTAAATAAGGAGCCGGATATTCCGTTGTGCAATGAAGCAATGTTATCTCACTGCATCCATTGTCCTGCAGTACAGTCATCGCCGCTTCGATCTCATCCA
>DHJG01000183.1:2215-4265 GCA_002404215.1 Desulfosporosinus sp. UBA4726 | reverse complement strand
CTATAGCGCAACCAACCCAGCAGGAAGGACCTATGAATCAACGGATAGGTTAACGGAACAAGAACAGCATTATACAAAGAGACCCCGAATACCAACCGTCCGATATCCCCCATTGACCAGGGGAGTCCAGCGCCTAGACTCAAAAAAGCAACCACAAGTTGCCCTACCGCAGTAACTAAAAAGACCATGAACGGGGTTATCAGGAAATTATCTCGATACCAGCGTTCTGCTAGCCAATAGCTCAAAAAGGCAACCACCATAAGGCTAAGTGTATACATTCCAATGTAGCGTCCTAAATACAAATCTTCTAATAAACCCGCACCAAATCCCCATAAGACACTCGAAGTCAGTTTGTGATGCAAGGCAATATAAATCGTTAAGAGCATAAGTAAATCCGGCTTAATTCCTGACCACGCCCAAAAGTGAAACAGCGTTCCCGGTAAAATTAGACATAGGAGAAACATAACCGCTATTAAGAAATAACGCATCATTTCCCCCCTGCCATTTTTACAATATAAGCCTCTTCTAAATTATCAAAGTTAACCAATGGTTCAATATAGGCGGTTTTGAGCAAGCCCGAAGGGTCGAGTTGCACTTCTTTCACTTTTCCAATTGGAACATCTTGAGGATAAACCCCACCGCGACCTGCTGTCAACACTAGATCTCCAACATTGACGACATCCTCTCGGAGAAACAACATTTGCAGATTTCCTTCCGATGTTAAACGGGAGCCGCGCTTATAGGTTCCTTGCACAATGCCGAACGTCCCATTCCCCGTACTGCTACGTACTAGAGCACTTACTTGCCCTTCTCCGTCAAGGATCATTAAAACTTCAGAGGTTGTCGCTGAGACAGAAACGACTTTTCCTATAAGCCCTAAATCGCCGATGACTGGGTCATTCTGCGCAACCCCATCCTGGCTTCCACGGTTCAAAGTCAGCGTCTGATACCAAGCTGTTGGATTACGATTAATAACAGTTGCCCCAACCTTTTCGAACTTATCGAGCGCTGGGTTTCGAAACTGTCCTTTATCAAGTTCTGTATAACGCATTCCGGCCAGAACTTGTTCTTTCAATTGCAGATTATCGCCTGTTAACTGATCTACCTTCTTGCGCAGAGTTTCATTTTCGACCTGAACCGCTCGAAAATCCCACAGGCCCTTCGAATTGTTCTTAATTCCATTCCCCAGCTGCAGAAATGTTTTCTCTACCGGGCTTAAAACCCTTTGCATGACTCCCCCAATAGGGTTAGGAAAATGACTACCTAGCCCTGTCAGCCGGATACTAATCAGCACACCTAGCAACAGAAAGAAAACGAGAACCGCAATTCCCGTCCCATTAACTCTTTTCTTCCCCACCCTAATTCCTCTCCCCGCTAATATTTAGCTTTTTTGCGAGGCGGCTATTCTACGAAGGATATCTGCATGTTCAAGAACAGTCCCCGTCCCAATCACGACACAGGACAGTGGGTCCTCCGCCAAGTGCACCGCAATCCCAGTTTCATCCGCAATCAAACGATCTAGATTGCGGAGTAATGAACCTCCACCTGCCATCATGATACCACGATCCATGATGTCTGAAGACAATTCTGGCGGTGTTTTTTCCAAGCACGATTTCACGGCATCGACGATAGCCATGACCGGTTCTTGCAAAGCATCTTGAATTTCTTCCGAGGTAACTTCTACTGTTTTAGGAAGTCCTGTTAATAAATCTCGGCCCCGGACCGTGAATATAGCAGCATCAAATTTGTAAGCATACCCAATCTCAAGTTTGAGTGCTTCAGCTGTCCGATAACCGATCATTAGATTATAACGTCTCTTAATATGTGCGACAATAGCATCATCCATTTCGTCACCAGCCACGCGAATCGAACGGCTTGTCACAATCCCGCCTAAGGAAATAACGGCGACTTCCGTTGTCCCGCCTCCAATGTCCACGATCATGTTCCCAGTCGGTTCACTGACCGGGAGTCCTGCACCAATGGCGGCTGCCATCGGCTCTTCTAAGATAATTGGGTCTTTGGCACCAGCTGCCAAGGCTGCTTCCTTAAC
>DHJG01000183.1:0-2163 GCA_002404215.1 Desulfosporosinus sp. UBA4726 | reverse complement strand
GTAACGTTAAAATCAGAAATAACCCCATCTTTTAAGGGGCGTATAGCTACAATATTACTAGGTGTCCGACCGATCATTTCTTTGGCTTTGTCACCGACGGCTAAAACGGTCTTAGTCGTTATATCCATGGCTACCACGGAGGGCTCCCGTACAACGATCCCTTTTCCCTTAACATGAACTAACGTATTCGCAGTTCCCAAATCTATTCCTAAATCCTTGCTAAATAACTTAAAAAACATGGTTTTCTAAAACTCCTTCCGTAATTCGCACCTATAAGACTCCGCGCTCTTTCAAACTAATAAACCGATTATCTCCGATAATCAGGTGGTCAAGCACCTCAATCCCGAGAATCTTTCCGCCCTCCGCCAAGCGACGTGTTACCTCAATATCTTCCTGGCTAGGAGTTGGATCACCACTGGGATGATTGTGCAATAAAATAATGGAGTTTGAGTTGCGCCGTATCGCTTCTTTAAAACATTCCCGTGGATGAACCAAGGACGAATTAAGTGAACCGATCGAGACCGAACTAATCCCCAGTACATGATTCTTTGTCGATAGAGAAACTACTCGAAAATGCTCCCGATCCAGGAACCGCATCTCTTCCATAACTATGTGAGCCAAATCCTGAGGGGAATTGACTACGGGTCTCGACATCGGATCGACGGAAACTGAACGACGCCCTAATTCCAAAGCAGCCTTAACCTCTGCCGCTTTGGCTTTCCCAAAACCATGGAGTTGAGCGAGCTCATGAACTGTCAGTTTTCCTAACCCAGAGAGTCCACCCACCTCAGCCAAAACGCGTTCTGACAGCGTCAGGACATTTTCACCTTTAATACCTGTACGTAAAAGAATCGCTAAAATTTCACAGTTAGATAAGACTTCAGGACCTAATTGATAAAGTCGTTCACGGGGTAGAAGTTCCTCGGGTAAATCCTTCAGACGCCGATAATCCATCATGCACCTCGCGTGAAGTGATATTTATCTGCTCAATCCCCCACACCTTAAGCTGTTCCGTGAGATATTCCATCGGTAAACCAATAACATTCGTCAATGATCCTTGAATGGAAGCGACAAATTTCCTGGCTTCCCCCTGAATACCATAGGCCCCTGCCTTGTCCATCGGTTCCCCACTGGCAACATACGCTTTAATTTCATCTGCATCAAGTTGGCGAAAACGCACGACAGTTTCTACTACGTTGGCGACGAGTCTTCCCGATCCGTCCACTAAAGCCACGCCCGTTAGAACTACATGGGTTCTTCCACTAAGCCTGCGCAGCATTTCTTCCGCAACTGCCGGCGTTGTCGGTTTCCCTAAAATCTGGGCGTCTAGAACCACCATAGTATCCGCCCCTAACACAACACCCAGCTTGTCCCCCCCTAGTTCCAACCATGAGGTTAAACCTGCTTTGGCTTTACGTACTGCCAGCTGTGAAACCCCGGTCTCCGGAGACATTCCTGCGGGCAATTCTTCTGAAACAGAAGCCTTTACCACGTTAAAGGTGTAGCCTCCCTCATTAAGCAACATTGCCCTCCGAGGAGATGATGAAGCAAGTACGAGCATATTACCACTTCCTTGACAATAAATATCCCCCAAGTGCTCCCAAAATCGTCGCAATGGTAATACTCAAGCGAAAACCAAAGGAAAGGGAGAAAAAAAAGAAATCTATGTATGTATGGGAAGGCACATCAATGACAGCCGGCTTCAAAAACGACGCAAAAATACCGTATTTTTCTAAGCCAAATCCGAGCAAAGTCCCTAGGGCAGCACCGATCAAAATGAGCAGTACGACTCTTCCCGACCCCGAGGAATTACGCCCAACCGCCATAGTTTTCTCCCTCCATCCATAGATATTTAGCCTTGAACCTATTGATCCTGACTGTTGCTTTCGTATAAGTGTAGCATCTTCCCCTTTACTACGCAAGTTCGACATCGTTCTATTTTCCTCTGCAGAAACGCACTAACAACTTCCATATGTTCTCAATAGGTCGGGAACTTGTGTGACATGGCGCTCGGTGCTTACGACGCAGAACAAACTTACAGTCCCCTTGACTCCCCTAGATGCGAAGTCTGGGTCGGGAGACGGCGAATTCGACAGAGTTGGGGACGCAGGAAGGGACGGTCCTTGCTTGCCTCTTATGCAAATCAAGAACCGTCCCTAAGAA
>DHJG01000025.1:3121-3521 GCA_002404215.1 Desulfosporosinus sp. UBA4726 | reverse complement strand
CCTCTGTCTAGGCTGATTCTTCCTTCTTGCCTTTTTTGAGTTTATCAGCCATAACGAGAAGGGGCTCTTCTTTCTTCAAGACAGCGTCTTGGGTGATGACACATTTCGTGACATCATTGCGTGATGGCAAATCATACATCACATTCAGCATGAGCTCTTCCACAATCGACCTCAGGCCCCGAGCTCCAGTATTGCGGTTGATCGCTTCGGTAGCGATTGAAGTAAGTGCGCCTTCTTTGAACTCCAAGGTTACACCGTCGAGCTCCATCAATTTTTGATATTGCTTAACCAAGGCATTCTTGGGTTCGGTGAGAATTCGAACTAACGCAGGTTCATCCAATGCTTCCAAGGTCACAATCACAGGTAACCGTCCAACAAACTCAGGAATCAACCCGAATTT
>DHJG01000025.1:0-2927 GCA_002404215.1 Desulfosporosinus sp. UBA4726 | reverse complement strand
GCGCCAAAGCCCATTGTCTTTTGTCCCGAACGGTTTTGAATGATTCGTTCAATCCCATCAAAGGCACCGCCGACAATAAACAGTATATTAGTGGTATCCAGCTGAATAAATTCTTGGTGAGGGTGTTTGCGACCACCTTGGGGCGGCACACTAGCAACCGTTCCTTCAAGAATCTTCAACAAGGCCTGCTGAACTCCTTCTCCAGATACATCGCGTGTAATAGAGGGATTTTCAGACTTACGAGCAATTTTATCGATTTCATCGATGTAAATAATACCCTTTTCAGCCTTTTCTACATCATAATCAGCGGCTTGAATTAATTTGAGGAGAATATTCTCTACGTCCTCACCCACATAACCAGCTTCTGTAAGTGAAGTAGCATCTGCAATAGCAAAGGGAACGTTAAGGACTTTTGCTAATGTTGAGGCAAGCAAAGTTTTTCCTGAGCCAGTTGGCCCCAGCATAATGATATTCGACTTTTGCAATTCAACATCATCAATTTTCATGCCCATATTAATCCGTTTATAATGGTTGTAGACTGCGACCGAAAGCGCTTTCTTCGCTGATTCTTGACCAATAACATATTGATCAATAATCGAGCGAATCTCCTTGGGTTTAGGGATCTCCCCAATTTCAATACCCAAGTCATCTGTGAGCTCTTCCTCAATAATCTCATTACAGAGTTCTATACATTCATCACAAATATAAACTCCTGGACCGGCAACTAACTTTTTAACCTGTTCCTGGGTTTTTCCGCAAAATGAACACTTTAATTGATTTTTGTCGTCAGTGTACTTTGCCATCCTCTCACCTCTTTACCTCAATATTTCCACCCAAGGCGTGAGTTCTATGCATTCTGCTCTACTAAAAAGTTGACCGTCTTTTCGCTGATCAAACTTTGTTTATAAAACTCGAGCTCACCACGCGCTATGAGGGACTTCTTGAGCAATTCAGCGTCTTGTTTATGACGCTCGCCAAGTTTTTTGAGTTCTTCATCTACTTCGTCTTCCGTGACCTCAATACCTTCTGCCTTGGCAATAGCTTCTAAAACCAAATCTGATTTGACGCTTTCAGCAGCTTGGGGGCGTAAACGCTCCTGCATAACTTCCTCCGTCGTGTTGGTAAACTGGTAATACTGGTCAAGTGTCATTCCTTGCTGAGCGAGATTACGAGTTAAATCCTCTAACATTGCTTTGACTCGTTCCGTAAACATAACTTCTGGGATTTCAACACTGGCATTATCTACGGCTTTTGCGATGATCGCCTTAAGATGATTATCTTTAGCCTGTAACTCAACGCTCTTCATTAATTTATTCCGCAAGTCGGCTTTCAATTCATCAAGTGTTTCAAATTCGCTCACATCTTTGGCAAATTCATCATCTAGCGCTGAAAGTTCTTTGCGTTGAATTTTCTTGATGTCCGTTTTAAATACAGCATTCTTACCAGCAAGTTCTGTACTATGATATTCAGCCGGGAAGGTAACGTTGACATCTGCATGTTGTCCAATTTCGACTCCAATTAAACCTTCTTCGAAGCCGGGAATAAAGGTACCCGAACCGATGACCAGTTCATAATTCGCTGATTTTCCGCCTACGAAAGCGACATCATCGACAAATCCTTCAAAGTCAAGAGTAACAGTATCCTCGTTTTCAACCTTGCCAACTTCAATCGGCACAAGACGAGCGTGTTGTTGTTGTTTGCTTTTCAGTTCTTCCATAACTTGCTCTTCTGTAATGCTCACAGCATCTTGTTCAATCTTAAGCCCTTTATAAACACCTAGTTCAACCTCAGGCTTGACACTTACTTTCGCTTTGAAAATCAGGTCTTTTCCTTCTTCGATTTGTACCAAATCGACTTCAGGACGATCCACTGGCTCGATGCCGCTTTCTACAACTGCTTCTGCGTAAGCCGGTCCGATCAAATGATCCAATGCTTCATCGTAAAGGGCTTCCTTCCCCACGTGAAGTTCAACCATACGGCGTGGAGCTTTACCCTTACGAAAACCAGGAACATTTACCTTCTTAGCCAAAACCTTCGACGCTTGGTTCACCGCCATAATAAATTTTTCTGCTTCTACGGTCACTTCTAAAGCGACAATGTTTTTTTCTGTTTTTTCTACTAAAACTGTCATATATTCTCCCCCTTAAAACACTATTTACTCTAATATGTGCAAGGCTGCGGGATACTTCGATAGTCTTACCGATTTTTTAAGACTACAAACCCCTACTTAGCCAAATACATCTACAAAAAACTTCGCAGATTCGGCATAACACCCTAAAATCTACCTAAAGGGGAGACATTTCGTCCCCCCTTTTACGAGTCAACGTTTTATTGACAACCTTTTAATGGCAAATCCAAAAAATTTACAAGCCAATTATACCAGACTTACTCTCCGTAATCAAATTACTAGAAAAACGTGCTACTAACTGTTCTCTACTAATCCACACCAACATCGTCTTACTGCCAAGTCGCTCATCATTGCGATTTTTTCCTGCAGGGTGATAGACACGCATAATCATTTTCTGCAGCCAAGCAATTCCTCGGCTTTTGCGGGTGTCCGGTAAATCCTGTACGGTAAACCCAAACCCTTTGACCCCACGATGAAGTAAGGTCTCGGCCACAAGAACCTTTATATTGTCATAAGTCGGGTCGTCCGCCACATACTTAGCCAGAGCCGGCAAAGAGTCGCGAGTTTGGCGCATGATCTTGAGCGCAGTTTTCTGCATATCATTGCCCTTTGCTTGTAGCCGAATACTATCGAGGTGAAGTTCTGCCACTGTATCCCCTTTTTCAGCCAAAAGCTTTCCATCCTCGGCATAAAGGTTGGGGCCAGCATACGTGCTTTTCTCTAAACGGAAGATATTCGTGGCGTCAACTCGCTCAACGCGGTGACTCCTTGCGTAGTAATGCTCCCACATTTCCCAGGC
>DHJG01000069.1:6006-9601 GCA_002404215.1 Desulfosporosinus sp. UBA4726 | reverse complement strand
GAGAAGTTCCGTAGTGTTCATCCATTTAGTCTGGTCAAAGGAGAACGGCAAATGATTGCCGTGGCTTCAATTCTTGTCTTAAAGCCGAAACTGCTTATTATTGACGAGCCGACCACTGGCTCAGACTGGGCAGGCGTTCAGACGATGATGGCCTTGATTCGTAAACTGCACGCTGCAGGAACCACAATCATAATGATCAGTCATGATATGGATTTAGTAGCCCAATATGCTAAACGGGTTATTGTCTTGAAAGACGGTGGGATTTTGTTAGATGGTACCCCTCAAGATGTTTTTTCGAACGACCAAATTCTACTCGACTCTGCCATTATTCCACCTCAACTATGTAGACTCTCTTCTCAATTGAAGGATATTTTAACGAATGAGACCTTCATTGAATCAAGTGAGTTTACTGGGATGTTCGAAAGTGGGGCGAAGACAGTATGCTTATAGAGTACATACCAGGAGATACCTTGATCCATCATCTTGACGTACGGACAAAAATGTTCGGATTCTTAGGGTTTATTATTCTTACTTTTTTATTCCAAGATCCAAAATATCAACTGTTGATCCTCAGCTTGACAGGACTTATAGCCTATTGGATAAACATTCCCCAGCGAAAGATTAGGGGAATGCTAATTCCCTTGATTCCTATCATCTTATCGATTATTCTAATCACAGGCTTTACGTTTGCCCCGGAGCGCTTTAATCGGGTTTCTAGCCAGGCGATCCTCTTTTACGCTCTGCCAGGAGACAGATTGGGGGCGACCATGGGTGGATTTCTAATGGGCACTACGTTTATCTTCCGTTTATTTAGTATGATGATCGCGTCTTCTGTGTTGACTTTGACAACTTCCATGGATGATTTCACCCAATTCTTTCATAAGATGAAGGTTCCGGTTGAGATATCCATGATGCTGACAACGGCAATACGTTTCATTCCAACTCTAGATAAAAAGCGCCGATTGATCATAGAAGCCCAAAAAGCGCGTGGGGTACATTTTAATGAGAAGGGGATTGTCCGTTCCATTCGATCGTACCTTCCAATTATGATTCCTATGTTCATTAATTCCATTCTCATTGCTAATTCATTATCTATGGCTATGCTAAATCGAGGGTACGGCTTGAATCGTGCAGGGACATCAATGCGCGAGATCTCGTTTGCCTCAAGGGATTATTGGACGATGTTTCTAATTTTTTTGTCGATAACGCTGGCCTTTTTTATTCGCTTCGGATTGCATTTAGGGTTCTTATAGGTTTTGATTTACTCATGATCAGGTTTTAGTTGATAGGTAAACCACATTACGTTTTTTTATTATTAATACCAACAGGTCTATATAAAAAAATTTGATTAGGGGAGAAAATATGGCACGAGATAAAGATCGACATACATGGCGCGAAGGATATACTACAGGTAGTTGTGCAGCCGCTGCTGCTAAGGTAGCCTGTCTAATCCTTCGAGGGGACGGTTTGCCTGAGCGTGTAGAGATACCTCTGCCGAATTCCGCACGTTTAGAGATACCTGTCCATGGGGGAGCAAAAGACTATTCAGTGGCTAGGGCGAGCATTCTCAAAGACGGCGGAGATGATGTGGATATTACGAATGGACTTGAGATCCGAGCGGTTGCCCGTTTACTTTCACCCTTAGGGGATGTGCACATTCGGGGCGGTCAGGGAGTTGGTACCGTTACGAAAAGGGGCTTAGCTATGAGTGTTGGGGAAAGCGCTATTAACCCGGTACCTAGGAAGATGATTTATGAAGCGGTGCGGGAGATCTTCCCCCAAGAAGAGCTTGAAATTATTATTGAGGTTCCTGTCGGAGAAGCTGCTGCCTTGCGCACCCTTAATCCGAGGTTGGGGATTATCGGAGGGATTTCTATCCTAGGGACTAGTGGGATTGTTAGGCCAATGTCTGAGGAAGCGTTTAAAACCTCTATTCTGCCAGAATTGGATCAGGCAGTGGCTTATGGACATAAAACCATAGTGCTCACTCCAGGACACTATGGATATAGAGTCGCGACAGAGCGTTTTAAGATCCCAGCAGAAGCGGTAATTCAGATGAGTAACTTTGTTGGCTTTCTTTTAGAAGAAGCAGCCTATAGAGGAATAGAACAGGTTATCTTACTGGGACATGTCGGAAAGTTGATTAAAGTATCGGGCGGAATTTTCCACACCCATAATCGAGTCGCAGATGCCCGAATGGAAATTTTGCTGGCTCATGCCGCCCTAGCAGGCGTTAATCTAGATACATTAAAACAACTTGCAGAGTTTCCAACGACCGAAGGGGCCGCCGCGGAGCTCTTGCTTCACGGAGAACAAAGGCTGTTCCATCATCTAGCCCACTTAGCTAGCCAACGGGCCCAGGCGTTCACCTATGGGCGTCTAACCGTTGGAACGGTCATGACCTTATTGAGTGGTCAACCAGTTGGTTGGGATCCGGAAGCTCTTAGAATGATGGAGGAACAACGTTGGGTATGGTCGAGTGAGGCGTGAATCACTTCTCTCGCGGTAGTGTCAACACCAATGTTAGAATAGTATCAATTCCACGACGCCTTAGCTGCAATTCAAGATCAGTACCAATCTTGGGTAGGGCTTTTGGTAAGAAATGTAGAAAAGGGAAGCTGTGAAGCTCCCCTTTTTGTTTGTTTTAAATGGAACGCATTAACTTCTTGTAAGTTGTTGGCAATATTTCTTCAAGAAGCCTCATCTACCATTCTAATTCTAATATGTCCATTTAATAGGTCTATAATCTGGCAGGTTTTGTCTATTAACGAACGTATAATAACCGAGCTTCGGAACTGTGGGGCTTTTTTTGTATAGAAAAATAGAGATTGCCATCGACAATCCCTATTTTTACCGATTTGCTGTATTAACCTGAAACTAGAATTTGTTATATTTTGCTACCATTTTTAAGATGTTCTTCAGCAAATTGAATCATCCGTTTAGTCATTTGGCCACCGACGGAGCCATTTTCACGACTTGTGCGGTCACCACCGAGTTGAAGACCCATTTCGTTCGCTACCTCATATTTGAATTGATCTAACTGTTGTGCAGCTCCTTGAGTTGCTGGGGTATTAGTGTTTCTTTCTCCTGCCATGATTTGTGCCCTCCCTTATTTTTAATGTTAAGTAACTAAAATTATTTTATCCAAGTGGAGATAACCTACTCTGGTAATTTATATCAATAAGCCTACAGTTACCCAATGAATTATTAAGCCAGAAACTGCAAAATTCAGATGATTTAGAATTATCCAAACCAACATTGATTCACTTGAATTCTTGGTTTTTCACTCGTTTAAAAAAACAAGTGTTGAAATTTGCGATAGGAATTATCTCGTAAAATTTCTATAAACCCTTTGTGAATAGGATTTACTCAGCGTTTGTCATTTTTCCAAAGTCGCCTTATTTATTACGATTTCGACATGGCCCATAACGTATAATTACGACACCGGTCGAGGCAATTTAAAGAAAAAAGAGTGAACCGGAATAGTATTAAGGCGGGATGTTGGCTAATGGCTAATAAAATTAAAATTATTATCGCGGATGATAACCGTAATCTTTGTCAAATGTTACAGAATTATCTTCAAGGTCAGGATGAA
>DHJG01000069.1:3317-5789 GCA_002404215.1 Desulfosporosinus sp. UBA4726 | reverse complement strand
ACTCGACCCAAAGTTATCATGCTCACGGCTTTTGGACAGGAATCACTAACTCATCAAGCGATGATGCTTGGTGTGGACTACTTTATTTTAAAACCATTTGATTTAGATATTCTCAACAAACGTATCCGCTCTTTAACGCAGGATATGCCTTCATCCACTTCTTCTCATCAGTTCACTTCGTTAGCTTCTCCAATAGTAACAACAGTAGGAAGCGAGCTTAATCTAGTCGCCGAAGTAACCTCGATAATGCATCAAATTGGGATTCCTGCCCATGTTAAAGGATATCAATATATTCGAGATGCAATCTTAATGGTGATAGAGGATGTCTCATTGTTAGGGGCGGTAACCAAGGAACTTTATCCTAGCATTGCGAAAAAGCATGATACTGCACCTAGTAGGGTAGAACGCGGAATTCGTCATGCGATAGAGCTAGCATGGGAACGTGGACATACAGAAACGATGAAAAAGATTTTTGGATATTCTATGAATATTGAGCGTCAAAAGCCCACCAACTCCGAATTCATAGCGCTTCTTGCCGATAAATTTATAGTAATGAGTAAAGTAGGTTAAAGTTTGCCAAGGAATTACTCTCTTGAATGAACATTTGGCATTGTAATATCACCTTAAATTATGAAGCATAGATTGGACTCTATACATTAATTTGCTAATCGGATATCTTTTTTAATTTTACAGAGGGTATTTCGATAAGTTTGTGATAGATCAAATTATATTGCAAGAACCTCTTGGATGGAGGCGGGTGATTCACATAAATTAAAGGAGTGTTTATAATTAATGTCAAATATGTTAAATACAGCTCTTGATTTTATGGGTTTTCGTGATATTGATGAGACTGAAGATGATGGTTTTGAAATGGAAACTATATCTAGAAAAAATGATAAAAAAGTTGTATCATTACTCTCTAAAACATCACAACCCACAATAGTACATATTACTCCCAAGGTATTTGATGATGTTATGGACATCGCTAAAAGGCTCCAGGATAAAATGATTGTAACTATTAACCTTGCATTGGTGGATGTGGCACTCAGTAAACGGATCTTTGATTTTGCCAGTGGCGCGGTTTATGCATTAGATGGAGGGGTTATGAAATTGGCCGATAATGTTTATTTGCTTGCTGGCCAAGGAGTGACACTGCAAGAAAGAGACTCTTCGGATTTTCTGTGGGATGGCCTAACAAATAGTAAGAGGGGATAGTGGGGTAAGGGGAAAAATCACAGATCGTAGTCAAGAATGAGCCCCTTGTCAGCAACATAAACTGTTTTTAATACTTCGTGTTGACAAAGTGTATTAGAATATAAGAAGAGAGAGGTAAACCGGAAATTATTATTCTTAAAAATTACGAAGGAAAGGGTGAATGTATTGAAGAATGATACGATCTCGATTTTAGGAAATGAAGCCAAAGATTTGTTAGAGCACAAATGTACTACAATTCCCAAGGAGCTTATTCATTTACCGGGCTCAGATTTTATCGATAGGGTCATGGAAATGTCAGATCGATCCAATAGTGTCTTGAGAAATTTGGCGACGCTTTTTAACCATGGCCGTTTAGCAGGTAGTGGTTATCTATCCTTATTACCCGTGGATCAAGGTGTGGAACACTCTGCGGCGGCTTCCTTCGCACCGAATCCTATCTATTTTGATCCAGAGAATATTATCAAACTGGCAATTGAAGGCGGATGTAATGCTGTTACATCAACTTTAGGTGTTTTAGGAGCGGTATCACGCAGATATGCTCATAAAATTCCCTTTATTTTAAAAGTAAATCATAATGAACTACTCACTTATCCGAATTCATTTGATCAAAGGCTTTTTGCGTCAGTAGAACAGGGCTTTCAAATGGGCGCTGTGGGTATCGGTGCTACAATATATTTTGGTTCTCAGGAGTCTCGTCGCCAAATTGAAGAGGTTAGCGCAGCTTTTAGACGTGCCCACGAATTAGGCATGTTTACAGTACTTTGGTGCTATTTGCGCAATGATGGTTTTAATAAGGATAAAGTCAACTACGATGCATCAGCTGATTTGACTGGGCAAGCCAATCATTTAGGGGTAACCATCGAAGCGGATATTATCAAACAGAAACAGGCGACTAATAACGGAGGCTATGTTGCCTTGAACTTTGGTAAAACCAGCCCGCTTGTGTATGAAAAATTGTCATCTCAAAATCTGATTGATTTAGCTCGCTATCAAGTGGCTAATTGCTATATGGGGAGAGCTGGATTGATTAATTCAGGAGGTGCTTCAGGAGAAAATGACTTGCAACAGGCTGTCAAGACAGCGGTTATCAATAAAAGAGCTGGTGGAATGGGCATGATCTCAGGCAGGAAGGCCTTTCAAAAGAACATGGGTGAGGGGATTGAATTGCTTAATGCCATCCAAAATGTGTATCTAGAAAAAGGGATTGATATAGCCTAATTAGGCATCTTCAAGTGTGCAATGGAAGGTTTAGACTAA
>DHJG01000069.1:1538-3150 GCA_002404215.1 Desulfosporosinus sp. UBA4726 | reverse complement strand
GTTTAGACTAACAACGTATTGGAGGAAGATATCATGGCAACAGGAATTATACACGCTGGGGTCTGTGGCTTTACTATTAATGTCAAAGCAGTTAGTGATGGTCATCATAAAATTAAATTGGAGATATCTAGTGACTGTCCGAATTATCAAAAGATTGCGAAGGAATTAATAGAAGTTGATGCCTACAAAGAAATTTTTAATAAACCTCATTTAGGAAGAGTTTATGAAGTGTTTGCCAAATATAGCCCGCATTCAAGTTGCCCTGGCGTTTCAGGAATTCTAAAAACAGTAGAAGTGGCAGAGAGTTTGGCATTGCCACAGACAGCAAGTCTAAACATAACGAAAGAATAACAGAGAAAGAGACCCATTAATGACTAATAATTGTTAATGGGTCTTTTGAAAGATTGTGTAGCAGAGTCAATGATTGTGTCTAGTTTATAGCCAAATAGATTTATAATTTCTGATTATAAGTCTTAACACATTCCCCATACAAAGGTCACTGATCGGTGACAAATATACTCTAAGATGAGATGAGTATTAACAATAGAGGATGTGCTAATGTGAACTTCAGAATAATGGCGGGAACTATTTCGATCATTGTAATGTTATCAACACCAACCATAGCACAAGCACATGTTGCTTCAGATAAATCACTAGTACTTATTACGAGTCAGTCCGGAATAATAGAGTTAAGAGCTAATGAGCTTGGTGTAGACATCAAAGGATTGAGCGATGATCAAGCTTGGAAGAGAGTTGAAGATGCACAAGCTAAGATAGAAAAGCTCAGGACACAGGCTAATAAGCTTGGTATAGATATAATTGGCCTAACCAGTGACCAACTAAGGTCAAAAATTAAGATATCTGAGGAAGAAGCCGCACGTAGCTTAAGAGAGGATCAACTTGCTGCTGAGCAGTTGATTCTTCAAGCTCAGGCCAAAGTATTGGATATCAATGTTGCCGGATTGAAAGATGATGAAATCAGAATAAAACTTAAAACAGCAGCTCAAACTAAGCAGCTAGCAACTCTTGAGACACGCGCCGAAGTACTCAATATTGATATCGCTGGACTAACTAATGATCAAGCAAGGATAAAGATCAAGGCGGTAGAAAGAACAAATACTCTAACCAATATTTTAGCTCAGGCTAAAACGCTTGGCATTGGTGTCGATATAATCAAAAAAGCTAAGGTTTAAATATAAAATGATTTAAGTCTTTGAAAATTATAGTTAGACGATTGAAAAATAGATTATGTAAAAGAGGTGGAATATAATATGACATTGCATCGGTATAAAAAACGGAGAGATGAAGAAGAGTTTATAGATATCTACACTAATTCAATATCCCAGACACAGCTTCTAAAAAATGAGTTACCTGCAAAAGCTTCCGATCCTAAAGTGATTCGGCAATTAGTCTGTGACGAGCTCTTTATGGATGGAAACGCACGTCAAAACCTAGCGACATTTTGTACTACATATATTGAAGACGAAGTTCGAGATCTCATGGATTTATCAATTGACAAAAATATGATGGACAAGGATGAGTACCCGCAGACAGCCGAAATTGAACAGCGATGTGTGAGTATACTAGCAAATATTTGGCATGCACCTGAAAA
>DHJG01000069.1:1072-1404 GCA_002404215.1 Desulfosporosinus sp. UBA4726 | reverse complement strand
AATACAATTGGAGTAGTAGCCACTTTGGGTAGCACTTTTACGGGCATCTATGAGCCAGTGCAGGAGCTGGCTAAAGCTCTAGATGTGATTCAGAATGAAACAGGTTGGGATATTCCCATTCATGTAGATGGAGCCAGTGGAGCATTTATTGCACCATTCATACAGAGAAACCTAAAATGGGATTTTTGTATCCCTAGAGTTAAATCTATTAATGCCTCAGGTCATAAATTTGGATTGACTCCACTTGGTGTTGGCTGGGTAATCTGGAGGACTGTGGCTGATTTGCCTAAGGAATTAATCTTTAATGTCGACTATTTAGGAGGACAAATGCC
>DHJG01000069.1:0-839 GCA_002404215.1 Desulfosporosinus sp. UBA4726 | reverse complement strand
TACACTGCAATACAGAAATATTGTGCCGATACTGCTCAGTATTTAGGCGAACAGCTTGGCAAAATAGATTCATTGGAAGTATTATACGATGGTCATGGTGGTATACCAGCAGTATGCTATGCACTTAAAGCTGAAAAGGTAATTGGATTTTCACTTTATGATCTCTCAGAGCGTTTAAGAATGCATGGCTGGCAGATCGCCTCCTATCCACTCCCAAGCAATCGCGAGAATATAACCGTACAACGTATTTTAATTCGTCACGGTGTTAGTCGTGATATGGTATTTCAACTCCTTCGTGATTTGCGTAAGGAATTGGAGCATTTGAAGAATAATCCAGTATTAAATTCTTCCTATAAAGTTAGTTTCCATCATTAAAAATTCTATTTAAACTTTATCAGTGTAGCTGAGCGTGAGTTAGATAAGCAAGAAAGTATAGGGGAATGCTTTTATGAACAGGAAGCTAAGGGAATTGTGGAACCTATCATCCTCTAAATGGCAGGAATATGAAGTTGCAGTCGTGGGTTCGATAAGAAAAAAGGGAGAGAACCTATGCGACACTCTTTGGGAAGCAGTAAAATCCATACTCGAATATTTAACATCCTGGGGTAGTCTAACAGCTGCTCCTTTCTTTTTTTGATGGATGGTGTCAGCACCCTAATATCCCAGTTATCAGCAAATTACTTAACGATACTCCGGATGGCAAATGGGTTATTAGTTGTTATTAGAGACGATATTGTACATTTAATTGTTTACATCACGCGCCATAAGAGGTATACTAAAGAGGTTATCACACAAGAGTTTTCGACAGTACGACGAAATCTCAAACATCTGGTGATCAT
>DHJG01000090.1:1184-9312 GCA_002404215.1 Desulfosporosinus sp. UBA4726 | reverse complement strand
AATTCAGAACTACCGAGAATCCGAGCATTTTCATGAGTCGCCATCCGATAGACGTCCAGCTGTGGAATTCCAGCTTGCACCATCCATTCCATCTCATCATACAACCCCTCTGCGTGTGGCACTTGATAAGCTCCGGCATCTGTGCCAACGCCTAGGCGAACGTTTAAATGATAGGCCACATGGATTTTAGTAAGTTGTGCCTCCAGAATCCGTTTCAAAGTTTCGATTTCATGTGGAGAGTAACGATCCGTTGGATATTTTAAGAGATTTCCGATTGGTGCAACTGTTGGGACCCAAGCAATACCTTTTTTTCTCATCTGCTCGAGTTGTTCGGTCGTCATGTAATATCCATGTTCAACCGAATCCACCCCAGCCGCAATAGCTACCGAGATCCCCTCTTCCCCACTGGCATGCGCCATCACAGGTATTCCACGTCCATGAGCCGCCTCGACGAGCTCTGCTAATTCCTCAACTGACCACTGAGTTGGTCCTACCACCTGAAAGTCATCAAACTTGATCAGGCCTGTTACGACGACTTTGAGTTGGTCTAGGCCTTGGCCGAAAAACTCTCTCTGCTTTTCTCGCCACTCTATAATATCCTTAAAGCCACGCCCCAGAAAACGACCATACATTCCCTTCCGATTCACAGCCTCATGCACGGATATGACCCTAGGGCCTGCCCAAACCCCATTATTGACCCTGTTTTTTGTTCTCCAAGAAAAGCCCGGTAAGTCACCGCCATCTCGAATGGCCACGATTCCCATCTCCAGATAACGCCGCAAAAATCTCTGGATGCTTTCATCGATCAAGGAAGGGTTCGCCCAATTTTCCAAGCACTGATAAAAATCAAGGCTATCTAACGCCAAATGCACATGGGCATCTATCCATCCTGGCAAAAGGAAATAGGACTCCCAAAGTCGTGTTTTTTTAGGGTAGCTCTCTAAATGTCCCAAAGGTTGCAACTCGCTAACCTTACCCTCCTTCCATTTCAAAAGCACCGACTGAGAGCACAGACCCAGTTCAGGACTCCAATACCCCGCGATGACCGCTTCTCCTTCATAAGGAATCTCTAAGATTTTTCGTTCTGCACTGCACGAAATATACATGACCGAATCCCCTCCCTCTTAGATATCCGAGATGATTATCTAAATAAAGATCCTATAATTGGAAGACACCAAGCAAAATCGCGCTTGGTGTCTTCCAATCTTAATATTCTTCTCTTACACCGAATTCAGCGGATTCCACCCATTCTTCTGAGCGGCTAAGAAGCGTAACTAACTGTTCGATTATTGCGAAATGATCTTCTTCTTGTTTTATTAAATATTCAAATATTTTTTTCGATTCGTCATCCGTTGCATCGGATAAGTATTTTCGATAAAGAGTTATACTTTCTTTCTCTTTATCTAAAGCCAACCGATACACACCTAGTTGATTAGGAATTTGTTTAATTGCTTCCTTATTAGCCCCAATGCTATCAAATACGTTTTTGGCTTCAGATAGCGTTTCACTTTGTTCTAAAGCACAGGGTAATTTATTAGCTTTATTCTGCAATATTTTGGAATGTTTTTTTTCTTCCTTCGCCAACATAAGGAACACTGTGCTTAAACTATTATCTTTATTGATTTCAGCCTGTTTAGTGTAGTATTCTTCTCCTTCAAGTTCCATCTTGATTGCAAATTCTAAAACGTTCATAAACTTACCTCCCAATAAAATAGCTAACTGACACCAACGCAAACTACTCCAACTATGGTGTGTTCATTATATTATATCTCTTATTTGAAATTTTCACAAAATTTAAATACGTACATTCATACTTTTGAGCCGTATATCGAGCAATAATTTACTTTATGCAAGTGATTTATTTTGATAACTCTGGCTTAAAACTAGACGATATCGGCAAGGTATGATAAGGGGCTAACTCATCCCAACAAGTTTATCAACTACAAAGCTATATTGTTGGCGAAAAATTTCGAACTACCCCTTCTAATTCTCTACGCCAAGTGATTCCTTCAACAGCTGCCAGGCCCCGAACCGAAAGGTCGTTGTTAGAAACTCAGCCATTCTTTAATAAGAGGCTGAGCTTCTTTTATGTCTACCATTGCCGACCAGGGTCGTCTGCCATGCTATTTGCGGTGCCTCTAGAATAGAGCACCAAATAATGCTCCATCAAAGGGTTGGTTAAATCCTTTCCGCAATTTTCAACCACGTCTCTTTAGTTAAAAAACTTTCCTCCACTTGCTCTTCTAATTCTATAAAACGTTTATACGGCATGCTAAAGGAAAGGATATCTTTGTCGATGAACTTGCGTGCCGAGGGATCGGTTAATCCAATAAAGCACTTTGGATTCTCCGCCTCCACTTGATCCAGTGCATAAAGTATAGCCTGATGACAGCCAGCGCCAAAGTCAACTTTAACATTATCCTGGGTCGGTCTATCGTAATTGGCAAACCACATCAGAGCAGAAAGTTGGTCCACATTGGCTAGAAAAATGATCACTTCTGGTATTTCACCCTCAACTAATTCTTCCAAGGGTTTAAAGACTATGTACGTCTTTGTCTCGACGACCGGTAATCCCGTCATGAATTTTGCAGCCATCTCAGGATTCTTTTTGTAAAATTCGCCTTCTTTACCACCTACCACGCCGGTAGACAAAAAATGCTCCATAAAACCTAATTCAAACTGTTTGAAGCCTAAACCTACTGCTCCACCACCACACCCAGTGGTTTTAGTGTCAAATACCACGCTGCGACCTTTAGTTGCAGCATTTAACATTGAGATAACACAACCCCACTTGCCCTCCTGAAATTGAAGGGCCCCCTCTGGTTTTAGATCTGTGCGAAATACAGCAACCGGTTGAGTTTTAAGTTTTATAGCATTGGCAATCTTGCTTTGCATTTTAACACTCCCTTTAATGAAATGTCTGTTAATCTATATCTATGTCCAATAGCTCATGGTTATAATAACCATATATATAGCAACTATATTTGTCAACAGATTTTGTACCGACTCTACTGTGATCAATATATCCTTTATCGCAAGATGCTCATGCCTCAACCTGCTGGCAAAACATCATTAGGCTCACTTAGTATTTGGACGAAGCCTTCGGTTCCATTTACTCGAATCAAGGAACCGTCTTTTATGATTTCCGTCGCTTTATCAATTCCTACAACAGCTGGAACACCATATTCGCGGGCAACCACCGAACCGTGAGTCATAGTCCCGCCGACTTCTGTGATCAGTCCTTTTATCGAGATAAACAAAGGGGTCCATCCTGGATCAGTATAGAGTGCGACTAAAATTTCTCCAGGGTTGAGCTTGACGTCCTCTAGCCTGAGAACCACTCTAGCAATGCCCTCCACAACTCCTGCGGAAACTGGCGTCCCGATGAGAGCTCCAACAGGGGCCTGAATATCGCGTAGTTTCCCTGTAATGATTTCACCTTCACTGGTTATAACACGGGGAGGAATCAACTTTTGATCCAACACATGTTGCTTTTCCCGTTCTTCGATGATCTCTTTGATATTACCTGAAAAACGGTTTTCTACCAAGGTAATGAGTTCCTCCATGGTAAAGTAGAATACGTCCTGTTCACGGGGCAGGGTTCCTCTCTCGACGAGGCCTCGTCCCTCTTCTAGAATAGCGTGTTTGTAGATATCCAATAGCATTATCACGACAAATTTGTGATTTTCTCGAGTCCCCATCAGGTTACGGTACAATTTGATCAACCAGCGTATTCTTCTTTTTTCAAGAAAACTAAACTGGGAAAGAATCTCTTTTGCTGCATGTTCCGCCTCCATTTCACCCTGCTTGAATTTTTCCCTATGTTCTCCGAATGCCGTAGTACGAATATTGCTGAGAATAGATGGTACAAGCTGTGTAGGATCCTCATTCCATCTTGGCTTGGTAATATCAATCTCTCCCGAGCAGCGCATACCGTATTTGTCCAAAAAACTGTCTAACTGGCGCTTAAATTCCAAACCGCCGCTAATCTTAAGCAAGTCTTCGTAAAAATTCCTACTATTTGCTTTTTCCAAATAAGAGATGACTTCAGGATACTTTCTGGCTGTATCTGTGAGGTCACCTAACTTCAAGCCGAGTTCAGCTGTGACATTGCCCGGTAGGGATTTGTTCAATTGACTTAATAAATAAGCCCCCTGCTTATCTCCCACTTTTTTATTCAGTTTCTTGGTGAGCGAACCTGAGGCCATAACCCCTGCGATTGGATAAGCCACAATTTTAGCCAGAACTTCGGGAAACATATTCCTCATACTTTGCTGTATCAAGCGAAGCCGATCTGTCCCTGCTTTGCTCAATATATTCTTCTCGTGTTCCCTCACTATCTTTTTAATTAGGGAAGCAACATAAGTTCTAGCTTTGCTGGGATCGCTGACATGCAAGCTGATTTGAACTTCAATCATTACGGGCATCATAATTGGAGCGATTTTGCGGACAACCCTAAACACTTCCCTCTTTGGGAAGGACTGATTTCGAAACTCCTCGCGTTGTATTACTTCAGAGATGGCTGATGCCATTAATTCATCCATTCCCTTTATCACTTTAAGCAACGTAGTACGCGAGGGTTTAAATAAAAGAGGTCCTGTAACATCGGCAAACGCCCTTCCGCCAGCAGCGAGTAAAAAAGGATGATCTGAAGAAGCAGGATCTTTTTTGATAAAATTAGGCAAATTGCTCAATAGCGATATACCCAAAGGCTTCATGGCGTCGGTCATAACTTGGATATAACTAAACGAGATATAGACATGAAATTTATCATCGAAAACCATTGGCGCTGGGTGTAATGACGTAATTGGACGGCTCTGAAGTATAAAAATCTTTCCGTCAGCCAAACCCCATTCAATGTCCTGCTCGGAACCATAATGAGCTTCGATTTTCTTACCAAGTCCTGCAAGTTCAATAATTCTATTATCCGCCAAGGCTTGTACTTCCTGTTTTTCAGGCGGAATATTTTGTGTAATAGTCCCACCTTCTGGTATCGAATATATGGCTAGTTTCTTTTTTGATATCTGTTTCTTGGTGATTTTTCCGGAACGAACCTGATATAAATCAGCTGTAACAATACCGGATACCAGAGCTTCACCCAGCCCGAAGCTGGCATCAATCGAGATCGTTTTCCTATGCCCAGTAATAGGGTCCGCTGTAAACATGATTCCTGACACTTCTGGAAAGACCATCTGTTGAACCACAACCGAAAGAAACACGAAGCGATGGCCAAATCCGTTTTTGGTACGATATGAAATAGCCCGGTCTGTGAACAGAGAAGCCCAACAGGCCTGTACCGACTGGAGCAGTTGTTCTGGGCCCAAGACATTTAAAAATGTGTCTTGTTGTCCCGCAAAAGAAGCCGTTGGTAAATCCTCAGCCGTTGCACTGGAGCGCACGGCGTAAGCCTGAGTTTGTCCGGTTGTTTTCCAGGCTTCTAAAATGCTTAATTTTACATCATTCGGCATGGCTAGAGACTTCAGGTGCTTCCGAATTTGCTGTCCCAAGCTACGGATAGGTTCTAGCTCATCAGAACTTATCTGATCCAAAAGATTATAAAATCCACTCATTTCCTTGCTTGTTTCAATAAAAGTACGGTAAGCTTCGGTTGTGACACAAAATCCCTGAGGAACCGGAAAACCAGCCTTCGTCATTTCTCCCAAATTTGCACCTTTGCCCCCAACGTAAGGCAAATACTTTTTGTCAATTTCCTTAAAGTACAATACGTATTTTTGCATAGTCGTCTCCTCTTGCCTTATAGAAAAAACAGATTAATAAAAATGTTCAATATCGTGACGTTTCAACTTCTTTTCCGTTTTAGTTACTGAGGAGGTGAAAAAGTGACCACAAAGGAAGGCCCGTTCACTGAGCATAACCTAGAAACCTGGTACAATCAAACGTTCTCCAAACTTTACCGTTTTACGTATGCCCTTCTCCAGAATCGAGAAGAGGCAGAAGATATTACTCAAGAAACTTATTTTCGCTGTCTAAGAAAAGACACAAAGAACTTTCCACCCTATCCCTATCTTAAACAAGTGGCACGTAATCTTATTTACGATCGCTATCGACACTGGAAGATAACAAATAACCAAACTGATGGTCATTCTCTATCTGACGATGTCCCAACCACCGAAGAAAATTGGGTTTCTCGCGCCTTAGTCCAAGAACTTATGAACCAACTTCCAGTACAGTATAGGCAGGTTCTGGAACTTCGCATCATTGAAGGGTACTCACGCAAGGAAACCGCGGAACACATGGAACGCAGTGAGGATGCCATTCGTGGTTTACAGTATAGAGCTCTTCAAGCTTTACGTGATTTATTTCATGCTACAGAGGAGAAGGGAGGATCAAAATAGAGATGAAGCCATTCGAAAATTCGTCTTCAAAGTCTCCAGAGCAAGAGTTAGACGATTTTATCGATGCTCTAGCTATGGAACAGCAGCCTATTGAGAGCAACGCTCAAGATGTTGCTGAACTACAATCGCTGACAAGAAACATCAAAAGCCTACGTCCAACTTCAGAACCCCGCAAAGATTTTTCGCTTGAATTACAAGCAAAACTTATAAAAAAGGCCAAACCTCACGAACTCTTATCCTGGAGAGCACTCGTTGCATGTATCTTAGTCATAGTATTCTCGATGTCTCCCTGGTCTCATACGAACAAAGATCTAGTATTAGCAATGGGACAGTCAGTGAAACAACTTCAAAACTATCACGGAATCCTACAAAAGGTCAGTACAAATGCAGCCGGGGAAAGTCAAGTCATCCAACGAATTGAGATTTGGTCTGAGGCAAATAAATACGCTACTCGCAGTGAAGATGGAATAGTAACCGTGAATAACGGAGAACGCCGTTGGACGAGTCAACCGAAAAGCAAAGAAATAACATTACTACCCATTTATCTTGACCAGCATGATTTCGACTTACAGAAAGAGGCTAAAAGAGCCCAACAATATCCCCATCAAATCGTCGGACAAGACTCTATCGCTGGTCGCACTGCCACCCGCATAGAGATTGCTCCTCCTGGCGGTTTACCCTATTATCTATGGATAGATCCTGTGACCCATATGCCAGTTCAACTTCAAACCGCCATGCAAAAGTCCCTTCAAACGACTTATACTTTTGTAACTCTCCAAACAGACATCGAAGTTCCTAATTCTACCTTCAACTATGATCCACCTGATGGATATCAGATAATCGATCAGAATCCCGATAAACGCGTCGCTAGCTTAGACGAAGCTATCACCGTGAGTGGCCTCTCTCCTCTTCAGCCCGCTGAAAAACCCCAACGACTCTTTGCCTCCTCTAACCGAATCGTCTTTGACTTTGAAAATACGATTGTGATCGAGTCTAAAGCAATGGCGCCCTTCGTTCTCTCTCCTCTTGCAATCCGGGGACAAGTAGAAGAACTTCCCTTAGAAATTTTGCCGGATAGTCTTCGTTGGCAGCAAAACGGACTAGAAATCAAAGTTCAGGGACAAAGATCTGAGGAATTAGCCAAACAATTAACAAATAATATTGTCATCCCCCAAGTTGGCCAAGTCCTCCCTAATCAACCTGCAGGGTGAATCGCCGCTCAAATACAGTTCCCTCCAAGTACTATCGAATACCGGTGCAGACGCAGTAATTCAACTATTAGAAGGTCCGGTGAAAACTGTTTATGTTAAGCGGTTAATCCGTCAGGACCAAAGCGGGATTTGGACTGTGGTCGGTTATGATCCACGGTAAAAGGGACGGTTGAATTTCAGTGTTACTCGCTAGGCTATGTCAATGGGGGAGATATCCCCATAATAAAAGAGGCCGCTAAGTGGCCTCTTTTATTATGGATAAGTTTATTCTCTGATTCCCGTATAAATTCGGACGGCATCTCTTAAGAATCTTGCTGCACCCGGTTGTTCCTCATCATAATATGCCGTAAACCTCGGATCATCAACATACATTTGAGCCAATCCTATATGCGCCTCTTTCGAGTAGCTATCCCAATAATAGCATAACCACTGACGATGGATATCTGCTGCCTTTTGGGCTAATTCTCCAGCAGGATCGTCTGTTTTAAAAGCAGCATGAAGGGTTTCGATAACCTCTGCAGCAAGCTTCGTGACCTCAGCATATTGTTCTTGCGACATTCC
>DHJG01000090.1:588-1024 GCA_002404215.1 Desulfosporosinus sp. UBA4726 | reverse complement strand
CTTCATTGTCATCCACTAATTTTCGCCTAAAACCTTTAAACTTTTCTTCATCTATCATCTTAATTTTCCCTTCCGTGAGCGCAATGGTCTTTTCAACATTGAAAATCAGTACATCCAATTGCTCTCGTTTCTCAAGAAGCCTCCCATGGTGTTCTCTCAGTGCCTGTGCCCCATTAAACGATGGTGCCGTTACGATCTCTTTAATACTTTCTAAGCTTACCCCAAGCTCACGATAAAAAAGAATCTGTTGTAACCGATCAACCTCGACTTGTCCATAAATGCGATACCCTGACGAGTTGACTCTTGCTGGCTTAAGAATATCTATCTCATCATAATATCTCAGAGTCCGAGTGCTGACACCTGCCATTTGAGCTAATTTTTGTACCGTGTATTCCATGTGATCACCTCCTCATAAAAAAACTATACACCTTTACGC
>DHJG01000090.1:0-422 GCA_002404215.1 Desulfosporosinus sp. UBA4726 | reverse complement strand
TTTAAAAACTATGGTTTAAATCTAGGTACTAAAAAATCTAAGATCAAGCCTGTTACTGAGCCTGATCCGAAACCTATAAGAAACATCATAGCTAAAATAACATTTGCGAGATCCGCAAATCCTTCGACATGCACTGTCTTTGCTGAGTAAAGGTAATAGCCCCCAGCGAATAAGCATAATAGGGCTGGTAAATATTTGACTAACTTTACTCGTGGTGCTACTCGCCAAAGTAGGTATGTTATACCCGAAAAGAGTACCAAAATTCCAAGTAGAATTAGTAACAATCTATCCATCACATTGCCTCCGATAAAGATTTCTTGAGTAGGTTAATCTTTAAGACAAGAATATATTACTTCACCCCTACGAAAATAACATACTATTGAAGTAATAAAAGCAGCTGTAGCTTTTGCAAGCAGATCCGT
>DHJG01000018.1 GCA_002404215.1 Desulfosporosinus sp. UBA4726 | reverse complement strand
GCCGCCGTTTTATAGGACAGCATATCAACGGATAGTCCTTGTTCTTCAAGCATCTCTTCCGTAAGCTCCACTGGAAAGCCATAAGTTTCATAAAGATAAAAAGCATCGGGTCCGGTTAAAACCGTCTCGCCTTGTTTTATGAGCTCCTTGACCTTTTCCTGCAACATCTGTGTACCTTGTTCCAGCGTTGCTTGAAAGTTTTTTTCCTCCAAGTTTAAATGATTCAAAATAAAATTCTCGTTTTCCTTGAGCTCTGGATAGGCATGAGCATAATCCCTTTGAATAATCCTAAAGACGGACTCTAGGAACGGTTTATCAATCCCCAAGAGTTTGGCATAGCGGACGGCGCGACGCAAAATCCGGCGAAGGACATACCCTCTTCCTTCATTATTCGGCCGAATCCCGTCTGCCAGCATAAACGATACCGCTCGAACGTGGTCTGCTACCACTTTCAGAGCTAAATCATTTTTAGAGTTATCTTTATAGTTAACTCCCCCCAGTGCTGCCACATGGTCAATAATGGGTCGGAACAAATCTGTATCAAAATTCGTCTCCACCCCTTGCATGACAGACGCAATCCGCTCTAACCCCATACCGGTATCAATGTTTTGTTTCGGCAGGGGAGTCAAGACACCTGCTTCATCGCGATTATACTGCATAAACACCAAATTCCAGATCTCCAGGAAGCGATCACATTCACAACTACCCGCGCCACAGTCTGGCTTGCCACACCCTCTGTCTTCTCCAAGATCAACATAAATCTCTGAACAGGGACCACAAGGTCCTGTTGGACCGGCTGCCCAAAAGTTCTCTGGATCTCCTATGATTCGCTCGGGCTTAACACCGGCTTTCTCCATCCAAATCCTTTTTGCATCATCATCTTCAGGATAAATCGTCACCCAAAGTTTCTCCACAGGAATTTTTAATACTTCTGTAATAAACTCCCAAGCCCAGGGAATCGCTTCCTCTTTAAAGTAATCCCCAAACGAAAAGTTCCCTAGCATTTCGAAATAGGTATGATGGCGAGCAGTTTTGCCTACTTCTTCAATGTCAGGGGTACGAACACATTTTTGAGCAGTTGTAGCTCGCAGAAAAGGAGGTTCAACCCGACGTTGAAAATAAGGTTTAAAAGGAACCATACCTGCAACTGTCAATAAAAGGGTCGGATCATCCTTCGGAATGAGCGAAGCACTAGGTATTAGCCTATGCCCCCTAGCCTCAAAATACTTAAGAAACATATCCCTCAATTCATTACCTGTATACATGTATTAAAACACTCCTTTGAAATTTTCATAAAGTGATAGTTTCTGACAGAAAAACTTGGCTGGCGCCAAACCGCAGCCGCAGGCGGCCGCCTTAGTTGCACTTATGCTTCCAGAAAATATACAACTGAAAGTTATACTTTCTGACTAGTACAAGAAAAAAAATAATCCCTCCCTACATCAATTGTCAGGGACGAGATTTCTTCGAGGTACACCCTGCTTATCTTACGGGCTCACAATTTTTTTATGTTCATTGATTTTACAAAATTCTCATCATTTCTAAAGTATATACAGGGAGTGTCTTATTTGTCAACCAAATTAGACCTTCGTCGAAACCAGCCTAAAGTAAATATGATTAAAAACAACTCGTACTACAGCTGCCAAGGGAACAGCTAAGAACATACCCCAAAAACCAGCAATTTCTCCACCAGCTAATATTGCAAACACAACCCCAAGCGGATGAAGACCGACACTATCCCCCATCAGCTTGGGTGATATGACATTCCCTTCAAGCTGTTGGACAATTAAGATGACCAGGGCAACCTTGAAGGCCATGGCTGGGGACTTCGTCAAAGCTAGCAAAATAGAAGGCACGGCCCCTATCACTGGCCCAAAGTAGGGAATAAGATCAAAAATTCCACAGATCAGGCCTATTAGCAAAGCATATTCCATCCCCACAAGTTTTACACCAACCCCCACCAGAATCCCAACAATAACTGCAACCACTAAGTTACCCCGCGCAAATAGCCGTATCACATGATTAATGTCTTGCCACAACCGACGCCATTCCATACGAGAACGCTGAGGAACAATTCGAAAAAAGCCCTCCCGTAACGCTTTCCAATCGGCCAGTAGATAGATGGCAATGACCGGAGATAATATGTAAACAGTGACTGCAGATAACGCATTCGGTAAATATACTAAAAATCGGTTGAGTCGATCTGCCATAACGACTTCTCCCTGCCCTAGATGTTGATCCAGGACGAGCGCAACACGACTGGGCAAACCAGTGGCTTTAAACTGCTCACGAAACCCATCTATCCTTTCACCAACGGACTGAATCATCTTCGGTAAGATCACCGCCAATTTGCTAAGTTCATTATAGATTGTTGGAAGAATAAGAAAAAAAATAGCAACAAAAACAACGATGATCAAGGTGAAAACAATCGCAATCGAGCTATTCCGGCCGATCCTGTGCCGCTCTAAGCCTTCAACTAGAGGATTCAACAGATAGGCAAGAACAAAAGCCAGAAAAAACGGACCCAAAATCGACCTCACCTTGAAAAGAAGAAGAATGCCTAAGAAAAGACAACTCCCCGTGAAAATCCATTTCCAATTTTTAAATTTCATTCTATCTTCCCTCCTTCCAAGGCCAATCATAGTAATAAATCGATAAAGAAAAGCGCGCAAAGCGCGCTTTTCTTTATAAGATCGATATTTTAAGATCCTAATGGGTCAGGGACGCAGCGCCACGAGTGCGACGCCTTTACTTGTTTGTCTGCTCGCATGACATAAGGAGCTACTCCATTACAGCACTCACACCCATATCACCCGTGTCCAGTGCCGGATCATCCCAGGCAACTAGTGAGCCATCTTCCGCCAGATCATAAATAACCACTTTGTCAGTTTGATTCGTGAATTCCACGCAACAATCCCAACAATAAAACTGCTCTACTCCCACTTTTCCGATGGCACGTCCTGAGCATACTGGACAATTCATAATCGTGAACTCCCTTCATTTTCCTGATCCAAGGGGGATACTTGGTTGTCCACGATTAAGATATCCTTGCCATCCACCATGACATGGGGCTGTAAGATCATCCCCCTGCCATGAAAAAGGTCCGCGAATAATCCGTCAGAAATCTCAAATCCTACCAGTTTCTGCACAGAATCATCGAGAAAGACATCTTCAATCCTTCCTCTTGCGTCTCCACCTTGGGTATAGACCTCATTTCCCACCTTATCAGACCACCGTGTTCCAGTAAGAACTTCTGCCGTCTTTTCACGGACGGTTATGGCATCCTTACCTACAGCGGCAATGGCCTGCCGAGGAATACCTTTTGTCGACTGAAAGAAGTGCCCGCCTTCTAAGAGAATCCCAACAACCTCATCTTTGTTGTCATCAAGGACCACATCCTGTACCCAACCAACTGAGTCTCCGCTTTGTAAATCTAACACAGGCAGTCCAATAATCTCTCTAGTGCGCCGCATAGTCTCCCCCCTCATAGACAAAAAACTTCTTTTAGTACTATGCCCAAGTATGCCCTGAATTATGCTACCACTGAAAAATATAGCCAACTATTACAACTTAGCGCCGACCTCGAGGGTCGGAAATGATGACTCCTCCACCGACCACTAAGTTTTCTTGATAAAAAACGACCGCTTGTCCTGGGGTCACTGCACGCTGCGGTTCATCAAACTGAACCCTTACACCATAGTCTGCCCCAATTTCCCCAGGATACACCGTAGCGTCAGCTCCTAATGAATTATACCGAATCTTCGCCTTGACCCTTAGCGGTTCAGTCAAAGCTGGAACGGATATCCAGTTCAGATCAATTGCCCAGAGCGTATCGGTATAAATATCCTTGTCTTCCCCTAAAACAACCTCATTGCGCTCGGGATTCAAACCGATGACATACATCGGTTTACCAAAAGTAGCCCCAAGACCCTTCCTTTGCCCAACCGTGAAATGAACAATCCCCGCGTGCCTACCCAAACTATTGCCTGATAGGTCTACAAAATCTCCGGATTTCAGCGGTACTCCTGACCGAGCCTTAACAAATGAAGCATAATTATTGTTCGGAATAAAACAAATTTCCTGACTGTCCGGTTTATCCCCTACCCCTAAGCCTCGTTCTCTAGCCATAGCCCGGATTTGGTCTTTCGGGTAGCCTGCCAAAGGAAAAAGCGTATGGGCCAGCTGATCTTGTGTCAACATGTAAAGCGCATAGGTCTGATCTTTACGTTCATCCTTACTCTTACTTAAGAGAAAGCGTTCACTCACCGGATCCTGCAATACCTGCGCATAATGACCGGTGGCTATGTAGTCTGCCCCTAGTCCACGAGCTTTACGAAGCATCTCGCCAAATTTGACATACTTGTTACAGGCCAAGCACGGGTTTGGAGTTTCTCCAGCCAAATAAGACTGTGTGAAATAATCCACCACAGTCTCCTCAAAATACGAACGAAAGTTCATGATGTAATGGGGAATTCCCAGCACAAAGGCAACCCGCCTGGCGTCATCGATGGCAGAATTGGAGCAACAGCCCCCTTCAACCTCGGGACCGGTGGCCTCCCAAATCTGTAAGGTGACCCCGATCACATCATATCCCTTTTCGATGAGCAAAGCGGCGGCCATGGAACTATCCACCCCGCCGCTCATACCGACAACTACTTTTGGTTTCGTTGTTAGACCCATACTTCATCTATTCCTTTTTCTGTTGTTTTTCTTGGTAGTTTTTGATTGCCTCATGCAGTGCATCAGCAGCCAAGTTAGAACAGTGCATTTTCGTTTCAGGGAGTCCACCCAAAGCCTCGGCTACAGCCGCATTAGAGATTACCATTGCTTCGTCAATCGATTTTCCTTTGACCATTTCCGTAACCATACTACTAGTAGCGACGGCCGCACCACAGCCAAAGGTTTTGAACTTCACATCTTTAATAATGTCTCCCTCAACATCTAAATAAATGCGCATAATGTCTCCGCATTTAGCATTTCCAACCTCACCGACACCATCTGCATTTTCGATTTCGCCACAATTTCTTGGATTGTTAAAATGGTCCATAACTTTTTCTGAATACATTTTTAATGTCAACTCCTTATTATTGTGCTTTGTTATCTTTTTTACTTTGCATAACCTTATCATAAAGTGGGGACATCATGCGCAAACGGTCGACAATCTTCGGTAATTGTTCAAGCACATAATCGATCTCTTCTTCTGTGTTTTGACGCCCTAAGGTAAACCGCAGCGATCCGTGAGCAATCTCATGAATAAGCCCCATAGCAAGTAAAACGTGGGAGGGATCTAAAGAACCGGACGTACAGGCCGAGCCACTTGAGGCAGCGATTCCTAGCATGTCCAATGAAAGTAACAAGGACTCCCCTTCAACATATTGGATACTGACATTTACGTTATTGGGTAAGCGTTTTTCTCCAATCGGTCCATTAATTTTTACGGACTCGATGCGTTCCACGATTCCATTCATAAGTTTATCGCGCAGTTTGGTTTGATGCGCAGCATCGTCAGCCATACGTTGCCCGGCCAACTCGCAAGCTTTGCCAAATCCGATGATACCTGGCGTATTCTCAGTTCCCGAGCGACGCTTCTTCTCTTGTCCTCCGCCGTGAACTAAGGGTACAATTCGCACCCCTTTACGAATGTAAAGTGCTCCAACTCCTTTGGGACCATATATTTTGTGACTAGACACAGTCAAAAGATCGATATTCATCTCTTCTACGTTAATAGGAAGCTTGCCAAGGGACTGTACTGCATCGACATGAAAAATAATTCCATGTTCTTTCGCCAGCTTACCAATCTCAGCAATCGGCTGGATCGAGCCAACCTCATTATTAGCATGCATCACACTAATCAGAATCGTATCTGGCCGGATGGCCTTTCTTATATCTTCAA
>DHJG01000034.1:5173-9050 GCA_002404215.1 Desulfosporosinus sp. UBA4726 | reverse complement strand
TATCTCTCACGCTCAGTTCAACGCTATTGCCAACCTTATCCAAAGAAAGTTCAATATGTCCTTTTTCAGGATCCGTATACTGTACAGCATTATGGAAAAGGTTTAAAAGTACCTGTTTTATTTTGTCCGCATCAAATCGACATCTCAAATCCGAAGTGAGTCGTAAGCTGACTTTGCGATTTCCTGCCAACATCCTCAACTGCGGCGCCATTTCTTTGATTATGCCATCTAGTTCTCCTTCGCTTAGTTGGGCCATGGGTGAACGGTCTAACCTAACGAGTAACAGTAGATCTTGAACCAGTTTTTTCATGCGCTCAGATTCCGTATACATACTCTTCAAAGCTTTATGCAATTTATCGGGTTGATCCATAGCTCCACGGAGCAATACCTCTAAAAAACCATGAATAGAAGTCAACGGGGTTCGTAGTTCATGAGAGGCGTCAGCGACAAACCGACGCATTTGCTCTTTCGCCTCTTTTTCCGCCTCAAAAGACGATTCTAGTCTCTCCAGCATTCCATTAAAAGAGACTGCTAAACGATCGACTTCCATTTGCCCCTGTTCCACTGGTAACCGTTCGGCAAGATTGCCAACGTTGATTTGTTCCACTGTGTCCACGATTTTAGACAAAGGAACCAGCGTTTTTCTCAGCACCGGAATAAAGGCTAACATTCCCCCAATTAAGGCGAGCAATGAAAGAGATAAGAAAATAAGAAGCTCTCGAATTAGCATGTCCTTCAAAGGTTTGGTACTGACACTTACTTGAATCAGTCCCTCTAAATGGCCTTTCCCTCCTATGGTCTGAAGTACGAGCAGTTGCTCACCCCCTTCAGTTTGGTTAACTACTTTATAATTTAATTTATGTTTGGAATACATAGCGGCTTGATAATCCTGTTCAGCAAGTTTTGGTGGTATTCCAATGTTCATAGGGGAATTTAAAATCACCGAAACTTCTCCTTTACCATCGACAAAAGCGATTGTGGAGTCCGGTGACAATAAAAACGGGCGACGATTAAACCCATTTGCTGGATTCTCATTTGATTCGTTTCCTAGACCTGTGTCTGCACCGCCCAGCATTTGCCCCCAAGCATCCGGAGGAACCGATTCAATTTGATCTTGAATACTCGATGCTTTATTTTGATAAACAAACTCGCGCATCAAAACATATTGGAATAAGCCGATTATTAAGAGTATCACAGCCATAAGTAGTAATGAACGGGATAATAGCTGAAAACGAAGTGAGTTTGTTTTCATTATAGGTCAACCCGATACCCCGCCCCGCGCAAGGTGCGGATCAGGCGGTGTTCCTTATCATTTAATTTCTCCCGAAGCGAGCGGATATACACCTCGACAATATTTTCATCCCCGCCGAAGTCATAGCCCCATACCTTATCCAAGATTTTAGATTTACTCAAGACTAAGCCCTGATTGAGCACCATAAACTTGAGTAGTTCATACTCAGTTGTAGAAAGTTCCAAAACCCTTTGACCATAAAGAATTTCCTTGCGCCTATCATCAATCCGAAAAGCTCCGATCACAACCTCCCCTACCAGGTTAGGAAATTGATTGCGGATTCGCGCGTGAATCCGTGCGAGCAACTCTTCAAAGCTAAACGGCTTCATCATGTAATCATCTGCACCCAGGGTTAGTCCTTTGACACGGTCATCCACTTCGTCCTTAGCTGTCAGCATGATGATTGCAACATCCTCAGTCTTTTTGAGCATCCGGCATACTTCAAATCCATCCATGCCAGGCATCATTACATCCAGAATCACCAGATGAGGCTGGAATTGCTTGGCGAGAGTTACCGCCGCCATCCCATCTTGAACCGTTCGCACCTCGAATCCTTCATCCTGAAGGCCCATCTCTAAGAATTCTAAAATGTTTGGCTCATCATCGACTAGTAATATCTTAATTCCTTTTAACTTTTGCATATGGTTGTCCTCCTACAGCTATTAACGATGTTTACTTATTATCTAATGTCAAGCTGAATTGACTCTGAAGGAAAGCTGAAAGTTTGCTGAATAGTTTGAGTAAAATTCAAGCCCAGCAAAACATTAAGCGTTCCTTCAGTAAGCGTTCAATTTCGTTTCAGGCACGGAAACTATACTAATAGTAACAAAACAACTATAATTGTACAGAATAAGTTTTGAAAAAGCTAGTAACTTAATGAAAAGAGGAGATTTTATGGATTCCATTCTAGTATCCGGCGGAGCGGGGTATATCGGGAGTCATACTGTCAGAACCTTAATGAAGCAGGGCTATAAACCCGTCGTTCTAGATAGCTTGGTGACAGGGCATCGACAGTCTGTTTCTTTAGACGTTCCCTTCTATCAAGGAGATATTGCAGATTCTGATCTCGTTCGAAAAATTGTGGAGATTGAGCATGTCAGTGCTGTCATCCATTTTGCAGCTAGAAGTTTAGTTGGGGAATCCGTAGAAAAGCCGGATCTTTATTTCGAGGAAAATACCGCCAAGACGAACCGCTTTGTAAGCTCACTTCTCGAATCCGGAGTAAAACGGTTAATTTTTTCGTCGACAGCGGCCACCTATGGAATTCCAGACGAAGTACCGATCCCAGAAAGCGCACCCACCAATCCAATTAACCCTTATGGGTTGTCCAAGCTCATGATTGAACAATCCTTTGCCTGGCT
The DNA here is from genome assembly GCA_002404215.1 of Desulfosporosinus sp. UBA4726. Classification (GTDB taxonomy): domain Bacteria; phylum Bacillota; class Desulfitobacteriia; order Desulfitobacteriales; family Desulfitobacteriaceae; genus Desulfosporosinus. Next base: position 6,398 of record DHJG01000034.1, on the reverse strand, counting down.
AGAGAAGGCCTATGGACTTAAATGGATTGCACTGCGCTATTTTAATGCTGCCGGTGCGGCTTTAGACGGTTCTCTGGGAGAAGACCATATTCCTGAAACTCATCTTATTCCCCTCATTCTGAAGACGGCATTAGGGCAAAGAGAAGCCATTAGCGTTTTTGGAACAGACTATTCCACCCCAGATGGCACCTGTCTCAGAGATTACATCCATGTCTTGGATTTGGCCAACGCTCATATCTTAGCCTTAGAGGGACTGGCAACAGGGGTAGCTAGCGGGGTTTACAATGTAGGGACAGGTTCAGGGTATAGTGTCAAGGAAGTCATAGAAACTGCACGTACAGTTACAGGGCGACCGATTCCAGTGCTCGAATCCCCTCGCCGACCTGGAGACCCTGATAAGCTGGTTGCCAGAGTTGAGAAGATTCAAACCCTACTTGGCTGGACACCAGAACATAGTTCTTTAGAGCAAATCATGGAAAGCGCCTGGGCTTGGCACCTTAAGCATCCTAATGGATATCTCTAATAAGCTTTCTAGTACCATTCCTCTTAACTTAATAAATCAAAACAATCACGATTTGATAATTACTATCAAGTCGTGATTGTTTTCAACTCTAGAACTTTGGGAAACGGAAATGTCCGGTAATTTTTGAAGGCCAACTTTGTAGTTGATCTGTTTCACTTGCGACCGGTCCCGCATTATGTAAAATAAATGGCACACCATCCTTTCGGCGTTTATCAGACACTATAACGACATGTTCATGAGGATAGTCATAGGTTACAATATCCCCTGCCTGCCACAGGTAGAGATTATCGGCATCACCGGGTATTATCTCCTTAGTAAGTTCCACTGCGTGCTTACGAAAAAATACAATAAGATTAGGAACTCGACGAAAGTCGATATTGGGATCTGGTTTACCGGCAACACGAGGATAGCTTGCAATATTTTCCCGAATGTCTTTATCAACTAAGGCTTTCAAATCATAACCAGCATCACGCATAGCCCTCCACACAACATCCGTACATACTCCTTCTGTATCTGGTGGGAAGCCTCCCTGATAATAGGAGCCGAGATACTGGGGTTTTCTCATGACTTCTGCTCTTGCCCCCTTGACAATATCCTCTAAATCATTTACACCATCGTTATCTTTATCACTTGGGCAAGCAATATTAGGAATTTGAATAGAACTACTCGGAATTTGAATCAATTCCTCAAACGGTAATTTAT
>DHJG01000034.1:2257-5067 GCA_002404215.1 Desulfosporosinus sp. UBA4726 | reverse complement strand
GAACTTGATTGGAGATTGATCGAAAAGCGATACGATAAAAGTTGGTGCTTATGAAGATTCATAAGCTACTAATTATAATTTTGCTTGAGAAAGCGCTTGCTTTGCCTTTTGTCGGGATACATTAAAGGACTGCCAAGGTTGCTCCTTAGATAACTCTTTCTGTTGTTCCAGCAAATTCTTTTTAATATCAACTGGCACATTTTCAGCCTCAAGCAGGTTAACTAACACTGGTAAGCTATCATATGACAAGTTCTTCAAATAATAAGTATCCAACTTACCGGTTTTGATATACCGATCGAGATTATTGTTTGCTATGAGTTCGTCAATATTTGCGAAATTAAGGATTAGATAAGCAATTATGCCAATAACAATATACGGTTTTAGTAAAGAGATACGTTCATTCCATATCTTATAGAATGCTATTACGAATAACACACCCAGGAAGATCATAAAACTATGCGTGAGCACCCTTAAATAAGTATAACCATAGACTTCCTCATACAGTGACATTCTGAGATAGGCTGATGATAGTATCACTACGGTACAGAGAATAAGGAGAGAGTGCAAAATCTGCACAGTTCTAGAAACCAACTTACCGTCCTTACGGGTGAATCTTATACTACTGAGCACTAAGCTGAAATTGATTAACGTAACCATTAATAATTCAAAAAAGCCTCTTCGTGCATATTCTGCATAAGTAAAATCTGGGGGTAACGCATTATTGAGTGCACCAAACATATAGGCAAACTGAATTAGTGTAAAAACTAGATATACAGAATTAATAGCAACTAAAATAGTTATGGAGATTATTGGATCCCAACTTCGATTATTAGATTCTAAAGAGTACTGCATCTGAGCTTGTATACTCTGACTGGGATTTGAAAAACTCCAAATATAACTAAATACAATAATCATAATGAGTAAAGCAATAATTCCCTGTAACGAAAAATCACCAATATTAATCGTTCCAAATGAGCTTAATATCTCATCCATGAGATGTTGGAAAATTCTGTCCGCTGACGCGAGGAGAGAAACGATGATTATCAAAAGGGGAATAGAAATCGTCAAACCGATAAGAATTTTCATGAAAACATCATACTTTTTACTACTCTTTCTTATTCGCAGGGAACTTAATATGATTACAAATGGTTTTGAAGTATGGCTAAATGCACGATTAAAAATTCCATAGAAAATATCCTTAATAAAACTTGCATCATACCATTTGTGGTTGTTTTCCTGAGTTATCAAGATTGTTTGGGCAATTATTAAAATTGGAATGATTAAAAAATTTAGCGTGGCAAAGATTTGATTTGAAAAGACAAAATATGTAGCCGATAATGCGATTATAGGTATACTTAAAAACCAGCCGAAACTGAATCTAAACGCTATCTTGTCACGTAAAATCCCTAAAAAAACGAGATAAAAGGCGATTACAAATAATGTATATGAAATCCCTAGTGCTTTTTTATAAAACAGAAAATCAAAAAGCACCCCTAATAGAACTGAACAGACAATGAGGTATATATCTTCCTTTTTAACGACAGTTTTACTAGCTTCCTTCTCTTGAACTATCATTATGTCTTCCATGGTTATTTCCCCTTTCATTACAAAATATGATCATCCTCTTCAAAGGCTAGAATATCTCCAGGTTGGCAACTCAAGGCTTTACAGATGGCCTCCAGGGTTGAAAAGCGAATTGCTTTTGCTTTATTGGTCTTTAAAATTGATAAATTTGCTTGAGAGAGATCTATTTTTACTGCTAGCTCAGATGAGCTTATTTTTCTTTTTGCCATCATGACATCTAAATTTACAATAATCGACATATTGTAGCCTCCATTATATTGTCAAATCATTTTCTTCTTTTACAATGACGGCCTGTTGGAAGACCTCAGCTAAAATAATAGAAAAAAATCCAGTGATGATAAATACCATGGTTATAATAATGGTCAGAAATGAATTATAGAAAATTACTTTAATAATATAGCAAGCCGCAATCAGCAAACATGAGACAGCAATTCGATTCAGACTTTTAACATTAGCTCTAATAAAAGGATTTCTCTTATTTATGTTTTTAAGTAAGTTTCTAATTTCATAGACGACTGCCAAGGCCAAAATACCAGTTATAAATAGGAAACCTAATAGGAAATTGTAATTTTCACTTGTTCTTGTGTACATCAATCCCATATACCATTTCAAAGCAATGGGCAAGCTTAACAAAATACCTATTCCTCCCACAAATATAAGGTCCAGAAGATGCTTAACTAACCCTGAAAACCCTCTCTGATCTAAAATTATCATGTTGGCAAATCCCCCTATAAACTTATTTCGTTATAAGTATATACAATATTTTTCTATTAATCAATATATATTTATCGTTTATCAATATATTATTATTGTTTATTAAGCTGTGCAAGGTTAAGAATTTGACCTGTACCATGAAAAATGTCAAATTGTAGGGACAGACCCGTCAACTACAATCAGACATTTAAAAAGCATATAGTTTCTGTGGTATATTTATCCATACCTAATATTTATCAACTAGCACTCCAAAGGAAGCAGCTTTAATATGAGGATTTTCAATAAGTGACTTGAGTTCATCCTTCGCAATCGTGATATACGTAAAAAATCTCCTCCAGTTCAACCGGAGGAGAAAATCATTATTTACATGTCTGTTAAATCTAAAAAATACTCTTATGGAAGAATTACCTTCCCATTTTTCCGTCGTCATGGCTAAATTGCCACGGTATTCCGAATTTATCAGTTAGACTGCCGTAGCATTTGCTCCAAAATGTTTCTTGAAGGTCCATGCC
>DHJG01000034.1:1245-2183 GCA_002404215.1 Desulfosporosinus sp. UBA4726 | reverse complement strand
AGGAAAAACATCAGAAAACATAACGGTACTTCCAGTAATCTTAAGCTGAGTGTGCATTATTAAAGCTTTTGCTTCCTCTGGAAGAGGAAACTTTGGATCAGGTGGAGTATCTCCAAAGGTCATTATTTGTGGTTTCTCTGTTCCGAAAACCTTTACATAAAATTCTACTGCTTCGCGACAGTTGCCATTAAAATAAATATATGTTTCTACTGCCATTAACCTCAACTCCTCAATGATGTTTTTTGGGGTAAGCCTTCTGAATGCTCTATAAAGCCATCTTGTATTGACTAGTCTACCCATTTAGACATTGAAGATGCATACCTAAACGACAACTAAAAAGGTTTAACCAACAACTTTATTTTCGGCTATGAAAAGCACTGTATCATAATTTGGGTTGGTTCACCAGTTTCAATTTGGTATACAAAAGTTATTATAGGATTTCTACATAGCCTTCAGTTCCATTTACCCGGATTCTCTGTCTGTCTTTTATCAGTTTGGTGGCATTTTCCACTCCGACAACTGCTGGTAAGCCATATTCACGTGCGATAACTGCTCCATGGGTCATCAGTCCACCAACTTCGGTGACTAGGCCTTTTATGGATACAAACAAGGTTGTCCAGCTAGGGTCAGTAAAGGAGGTGACTAATATATCTCCTTCTTCTAGATCAGCATCTTCCATGTTAAAGATGACACGTGCGCGTCCCTCTATGACTCCGGAAGAAACAGGTAGCCCTACAAGCGCACCGCTTGGAAGATTTTCTCGTTTGTACGCACCTGTAATGATTTCACCATCTGACGTGATAACACGTGGCGGAGTTAGTTTTTCATATAATTTGTACTCCTCTTTTCGAAAGCAAATGATCTGGTAATCCAGTTTATTTGTGCGTACGACTTCGCGAAGTTCTTCAAGAGTGAGGTAGTAAATATCTTCTTTTTCA
>DHJG01000034.1:0-1046 GCA_002404215.1 Desulfosporosinus sp. UBA4726 | reverse complement strand
TGTTCTTTTTTCAAAGCAACACGCCGCCCTTGCTCAAATTTCCGATTGCTAGCATTAGGCTCATGGTTTTTGATGTTACTGAGAATCATGGGGACAAGTGTAATTGGTTTTTCGCTCCAACGCGTTTTAGTAATATCGATTTCTCCGGCACATCGCATTCCGTATTTGTTGAGATAAGCATAGATAGCGTCTTGGATAACACGTCCACCATCAAACTTAACCAGTTCAGCCAAAAAGTTATCATCTTTTACATGTTGTAAATAATCAATTACTTCCGGATAAGGCCGAATCACGTCGGCGACATCCAATAGTTCCAGACCCATTTCCGAAGTAATATTGTTTGGTACAGATTGAGAAAGCGTGTCTGCAACGTTTTTTTCACCTAACCACTTGTTCATATTTTCATTGATCCATGATGAAGCATTTATAGCAGTCATAAACACACTAAAACTTTGTGGGTCAAATAAGATCTTCCTTAATATCTGGATATCTTCTAGAATAAAATCTAATAAATCCGATCCTGATTTCGTTTGGATGGTTTGTTTTAACTCTTCTATGGATGTTTGGCTACTCTTAATCAATTCAGTAACGATTGTCGGATCATTTTCGATTTGTGCTTGAGACTCCGAAGACGATATACCTTTATTGCTTTTACTGGGAACTTCTTTCTTATCATTTGGTAACGGTTTTATAAATCCTCGCTCTACAATGGTCATGAGTGCGTCTTTCATGAGCGGATCGTGTTCTCCCATGTTATTTAATAACGTTTTTCTGCTGTCAGGGGAAGCCAGCATATTTGTAACATCAACAAACAACCTTCCACCAGCTTTAAACCTGGGTCCAAAAGATGTTAACTGAAATAATGACATTCCCAATGGTTTCAAGGGGTCGGTCATCATTTGTTGATGACCGACAGATACATAGACGTGATTTTCTTGGGTCTCTGCTTCAGGGACCGGGTATAAAGTAGTGATTGGCCGACTCTGGACAATATACAATGTATCATCAACCAAACACCATTCGATGTCTTGTGGGCAACTAAAATA
>DHJG01000222.1:1244-10413 GCA_002404215.1 Desulfosporosinus sp. UBA4726 | reverse complement strand
CCCAATCTTAAATCGTTCATAAAATGTCGACCTCCCCTTAATTTAGTCCATAAAAAAGCCCACGGTTCATCCCCCTCAGGGACGAAAGCCGTGGACTTCCGCGTTACCACCCATTTTGGCCAAACTTGGCCCTCTCTAAAAAGTACAGTACATCAAACTCGCATTTATCGAGTTTAGTCTAGGTCTAACAAAAAACAAAAAACTTCTCATCCCTGAAGGGACGAGAAGTTCAATCTCGCGTTACCACCCGACTTTAGCCCAAAGGCCACTCGACAAAGGTACGGGAATGATATCCGATACCTCCTTCCTTTTAACGGGGAAGAACCGTCCTAGCCTACTTGATTCCGTTCAGCCGGCAGCTCGGGAGGGAACTTCAGCTATTACAACACATAGAAGAGCTTTCAGTCAAGACTCTTCCTCCCTGAAGGGTAATAAAATAGCTTACTTTTCTCCGTCTTAGCCTTTGATAATTCAATTAATTGTATTATAACAGTGCTGGTAATTTTGTCAACTCTATTTCAGCAAGTATTACACTTTCTTAAACGGTTTCAACCCAAGTTCTAGGTAAGAGCCCTCAACTTGAACCCCCGCAAAATCAAAGCTGACCGGCGTTAACGGTAGCTGCGGAGGCAACTTAGCGTGAGCAACTTTGCCCCGGGTCACTATTGGTGACAATCGGTTCCCATACAGGCAGATATTTGCATGAGTTTAGTCTTGATTTATATACTGGTCTTTATCCCTTTCCCTAACCTCTAATTCGTCTTCTAGATGCCTGGTAACGTTAAAAAGTTCCGTCCTTATGCTATTAATTTTTAATTCATTAACTATATCTACGCTCTATGGTGTTTACTCTTTGAAGCAAACTATTTTCGCAACAAGTAAATTCCCAAACTATTTCTCGATTCAGCTATGACAGTATGATAATAAAATGGTTTCCTATAAAATTAGCGAATGTACTTATAACAGAGTGTATGATATAAAATGAATATCTGGTAAATCATGCGCGTCTCACCTTCAATATTAACATCAAAAAGAGGGTTGGTGTGGATTGAGGGACTTTAAGCAAACTAAATGGAGGTCAGAAAAGGGGTAAGAACATGGGACAAGTACTTTTAGAAGATATCATCAAAGCGGGCCAAGCTCTCAAAGGCATCATTAATAGAACGCCTCTCCAAAGAAATGACATTCTCTCAGAAAAATACAACTGTAATCTGTATTTAAAGCGTGAAGATTTACAGGTTGTCCGTTCTTTTAAGATTCGCGGAGCTTATAACCTGATTCAAAGTATTCCCCCCGCTGAATTAAGTAATGGTGTGGTCTGCGCTAGTGCCGGTAACCATGCACAGGGTGTTGCCTATTCATGTAAAAACTTAGGTATTCCCGGGAGGATATACATGCCTATTACCACCCCTAGACAAAAAGTCTCACAGGTCAAACGCTTTGGTGGAGATTTTATAGAAGTGGTTCTGACTGGAGACACCTTTGATGATGCTTTTGATGAAGCCAAAATGCATTGCGACACAGAAAATAAATATTTCATTCATCCTTTTGATGATCCTCTTGTTATAGCTGGTCAAGGAACAATTGCCATTGAAATCCTCAACGATTTAGAGAAGCCGATGGATTACATTTTTGGAGCCATTGGAGGGGGTGGCATGATGTCGGGAGTTGGCACATACATCAAATGCCTGAGCCCTGCTACCCAAATTATTGGCGTGGAACCTCAGGGGGCCTGTTCTATGAAGCGGTCCCTTGATAACAATAAAGTCGTGACTTTGGCTAAAATCGATAAGTTTGTTGACGGTGCAGCCGTAAAACGGGTAGGGGACCTAACCTTCGAAATCTGTCAAGAAGTCTTAGACAATATCATCGTTGTCAGTGAAGGGAAAGTCTGCACTGCCATCTTAGAGTTGTACAATGATAGCGCAATCGTTGTAGAACCTGCCGGTGCACTTCCTATAGCTGCGCTGGATACCTGCAAGGATCAGATCAAAGGCAAAAACGTCGTTTGTATAATTAGTGGCGGAAATAATGATATTGAAAGGACTCCGGAAATTAAAGAACGTTCTCTCCTCGATCAAGGACTCAAGCATTATTTCATCATTAACTTCCCCCAGCGCCCCGGCGCACTGAAAGAATTTATGGTCGATGTTATGGGCCCAGACGACGATATCACACGGTTCGAGTATACGAAGGTTAACAATAAAGAAAAAGGCCCGACCCTGGTCGGAATTGAGCTTACTCGGAAAGAAGACTATCAGACCCTCATTGAAAAAATGGACCACCAGGGAATTCAATATACGATTATCAATGATAACCAAGAATTATTTGATTTACTAATATAGCCCTTATTTTGTATGTAGGGGATTTATGCATTTTCGACAACTATTCATCTTCCTTCGTGAAGCGTACTTTGTCCAATATCCTTTCAACAAATACTTTTGCGATTTCAGGGTCAAACTGTATGCCAGCGTTCTTATTAATTTCATGAATAGCGATTTCTTCGCTCAAAGCCTTTCTGTAGGGTCGTTCGTTGGTCATCGCATCGTAACTATCCGCAAGCGTAATGATTCTTGCCATTCTCGGAATAAGTTCCCCTTTTAAGCCCCTGGGATAACCTGTCCCATCCCATTTTTCATGATGAGCTAATATATACTCTGCTAATTCTTGCAGTTCATGCGATGAACTTAATATTCTATAGCCTACCTCAGGATGGCGCTGTATTTCATTGCATTCCTGTTCCGTAAGTTTCTCTTCCTTATTAAGGATTCCTTCCTCGATGGCGATTTTGCCTATATCATGAAGAAGCCCCCCCACTTTAAGCATTCTTATTTCTAGTTCAGATAAGCCGATTTCTTTGCCTATTGCTTGGCATAATATACTGACTCTTTTCGAATGCAATTCTTCTCTTGGATTTTTTTCGTGAAGTGTATTAAGGATCGTATTTATCATATAGCTTCGAACACTCTCATTTTCACAGGTCTTGTTTCGATACATATCATCTTCAGCATTTTTAAATACTTTTGTTATCTCTTCCTCCACTGTATACTTAGTGTTCCAACCAAAGGATATGCTGATCTGAATACCATTAACCTGTTGCTCTGAATATAAATGTTTTATTCGATTAACGACTTCTTCTGCTTCTTCATTACTAGTTTTTGGTAGAAGAACGATAAATTCGTCACCTCCCCAGCGGGCTACTATATCATCTATTCGACATGCACTTTGTATGGATGTCGCAGCTATTTTTAATAATTTATCCCCTTCATCATGTCCAAACGTATCGTTGATGAGTTTTAACCCATTAAGATCTCCGACAATAATGGAAATAGGAAGATTTCTCGGAGAATTTAAGCGTTTAATTTCTTCTTCACAAAATCTTCGATTATAAAGCTGCGTCAGAAAATCGTGATAACTTAAGTAGGATATCTCAGTATTTCTTTTCATTAATTCTATGGCATTTTTGACCTTCAACGGCAAGGAAATTTTCATGGCTTCCTCACTTAATGGCTTTGAAAAATAATCATAGGCACCGAGAGTTAATGCTTTTTCAATCGCTTGTTTATCTTCAATCCCTGTGCAAACAATAACAGGTATATCCATTAGGAAGGGATCTCTCTTCATATCTGTTAATACCTCGAACCCATCCTTAATCGGCATCATTATATCTAAAATGCACATGTGTATCTTGTTTGACACAAGTTTCTCTTTGATACTTAGTCCGTCGTTGGTTTCGAATACATTGATATTAGGGAGTCTCTTTTCAAGAATCTGCCGTATAAAGTTACTATCTAGCGGAGAGTCATCAATAATCAGGATATTGCTTGTCATCACACCACCACCTCTCATTATTTTCCCATCAAAGTGTGTAGTAATTCTTCTATCCTCTGAAGCGAACTGTCAAGCATTTCATTATCCCTCACAAGCATTGCTTCTTCAGCCGTTTTAGCCTGCTCGAATATCTCATTCAGCCTGACATTTCCCGCCGAACCTTTTAACTGGTGCAAAAGTATGCCCGCCCCTTGAAGGTCATTTTCCGAAAGATACTTTTTTATATCAATTATTAGTTTTACTGCCTGTTCATGGAAGTCGTTCAATATGACTTCACTTACGTGCTTATCAAAACCTGTAGCTTCCATTAGGGCAAACATAGTATTTGCATAGAAGGTGTTACTTTCTAACTCAATGCTCCTACTATTGGCACTCAATACATGCTTATCAATGATCGCCATAACCTGACTGATATCAATCGGCTTACTAAGATAATCATCCATACCTGATTCCAGACATTTTTCTCGGTCTCCCTTCAGGGCATAAGCAGTCATAGCTATTATGGGTGTGTGGAAATTTGAATTCTTTTCTCTTAATCTTATTTGAGCAGTTGCAGCGAACCCATCTAGATAAGGCATATTTACATCCATTAAAATTAAGTCGAATCTCTCCTTTTCGTGAGCAGAAACTGCGTCCTTTCCGTTTTCTACTGCCACTACCTGAAAACCTTTTTTCTTTAAGATAATAGTGACTATATTGTTGCTTACTAAATCATCTTCAGCAAGCAACACTTTTTTATGCCCTGTAATTACAGATTTAACAGGATTCCCTAGATTTCTTTTTGCAAATAGCCCCGGCTCTTCTTGAAGCCCAAATACGGCTGTGAAAAAGAAACTACTCCCTATTCCTTCTTTACTTTTTACACCCATCTCTCCAGCCATCATTTCAATCAAAGTCTTAGAAATTGCAAGACCCAGTCCTGTCCCACCAAATTGTCTAGTATTGGAGTCATCTATCTGACTAAAGCGTTTAAACAACTTGTCAATTTTACTTTCAGCTATTCCAATTCCTGTATCTGTTACACTGAACTTTAATTGTATTTTATGGTCATACTGCTTTTCGAGATTAACTTCTATATCGATTTCTCCTTGAGAAGTAAATTTAATGGCGTTGCCTAATAAATTGGAAAGTACTTGTCGTAAACGAACTGAGTCACCTAGAATTACGTTAGGGATTCTCCGATCAAAATCCAATTTAACACATAAACCCTTTTGTTTAGCACCAATGTCAAATAAATTAATAACTTCATTAAGTGTATTTGTCAGATCAAAAGGCAATTTCTCAAGGTCGACTTTACCAGCCTCAATTTTAGAATAGTCCAGAATGTCATTTAATACGCTCATGAGTGCTCCTGTTGAGGATTTCACGATATTCAGATACTCTCTTTGTTCCTCATTCAAACCCGTCATCAGTGTCAAATCTGTCATACCAATAATCCCGTTCATAGGCGTTCTAATTTCATGACTCATATTGGCAAGGAATTGGCCTTTTGCTTGGTTAGCGTATTCAGCCTCATTTTTTGCCATAGTTAATTCTTCTAATGCATAACGCAATTGAGATTCACTATCTTTTAATACCTCTTCAGCTTTCTGTCGATCAGCAATTTCCTCCTCAAGCGATGAATTAATCTCTTCAAGTTGATACGTGCGGGTCTTGACCTTAGTTTCCAGTCTATTATTTAAAATCTTTATCTCTTCTTCAATTTGTTGACGCTCATAGATTTCTTCTTCTAGTATCGCGTTAGTTTCCTCCAGTTGGGCGGTTCTCTTCAAAACCGTTTCTTCTAATTCTATATTCAATAATTGAATTTTAGTTTCTCGTTCCGCAATATTTCCTTTCATTATGTCGAAATAACCGGATAACTCAACAAATTCTTTGTAACCTTTATTCTCGATATCGGTATTATAATCTCCTCTAGAAATTAGCTTTGTTTTATCAATCAGTCTTTCCAACGCTTGTGTTACTTTGAAAACACTTCTGGTAGAAATAACCAAACTTATGATTATCAACAAAACCAATCCATATAGAAAATTTTTCAAGTTAGTAACAGGCTTAAATATGATATCCGATTTCATAGCAATTACAGAATACCAGCCTGTTGAGGCTATCTTTGTTGGATATAAAATTTTTTTTTCATTGTTAACAACAATTTCCATAGGCTTTTCAAGCTTAATGCTATCTTTAATATCAGCAAAATTATCGAATAATTTTCTTTGACTTACATTATCTTCATTATCATCGACAAGATACATACCCTTATCATCTAGAATTGATACAGTGTCTACTGCATCAATATGAGTACCCTCAGTTATTTCTGTTATTTTCGATAGATTCAATTCTCCTACTAGAATATTGCCATTAATATAGAGCGAAATTGCCACTGTCGGTTTATTCGTTTGTTCTGATATAAATACACTAGACCATACTGGATTGCCAGTTTTATCTATGTTGCTAAAGTATTCTTTATGGATCATACTTGTCCCAATATATTCTTCATTAAAGGGTGCAACGTTTTCCACGACACCGTTCTGATCGAGAATTTGAATTGTATCAAAATAAGGGTACATATTTATTATGCTATTTAAGTATTCATTAATTTCACGATTCTCTACAACCCCGTTAGCTAATAATCGTCCTCTTATTTGGTTCATCATGCTAATTGGGGTTAAAATGATACTATCAACCTGTTTATTTATATAGTTAGATATAATACTATTGTCATATCGAATATCCTTTTCAATCATTTGATTAAAAAATGAAATAGTAATATATCCAAAGATTAAGAACGGAACTATAAAGACAAATATATTATTCAAAATCATTCTAGACTTCAAACTAGAGTTTTTCTTCATAAATTAATCAACTCTCCTTAGAGTTCCATCCTCTACTCTGAAAATCATATAACTTCTATTACTATCTCCAAATTTATCAATTTGGTAATTCCCGTCTAGTCCCTTAAAATTCTTAATCGAAATAACATTATTTTTAATCGTTGATGGCTTTAAATCCGGTCCCATTTTCATAGCTTGAAATAAACTTGTGGCGGCTTCATAGGAATAAACAGCAGAAAATGTTGCGTTTTCCCCATATACATTAAAGTAATGCTCTTTAAAATCCACTAGATCTGTTGCTTTTCCGTTAGTATCGATCGCCCCTACTATTAACATCCCTTCGACTGCTGTCCCACCTTTAATTATTAAATCTTCTGTGTTAGACCATAAAGGGGCATAGATTTGTACTTTGCTTCCCAACTTTCGCAATTGCTGGGTTATCTGGGCATTATCGGCTGCCCCGGCGATTAATAGTAAAGCCTCTGCCTTTGATTCTGCTAGATCATTAGCGAGACTTGAATAATTTACATCTCCGCTTGATGTATATGTTTTCGCTAAAATTACTTCCCCATTGTTCTTTTCCAAGAGTTCTTTAAAATTATCATAGAAGGCATTATTAAATCCATTATTTTCTATATTATATACTACAACAAATTGTTTATCCTTATTTATTTTAGCAGTATTTGCTAAAATAATCGCTTGTTCCCGAGTCGTGGCAATAAATCGAATAAAATTGTCATCAATACCTGATAAAGAATCCGCGCTAATTGTCGGTGACAAAAATAAGATGTCTTTATCCTTTAGATAACTCATAGAATTAACCATCATGCCACTTGTATAATGTCCGATGACAACCGGTATATTTTCACTAATAAATTCTTTATCAACATTCAAGGCTGTTGTGGCATCAAACTTGTCGTCCTTAACAACTAGAACTACTTTTCTGCCGTCTAAACCTCCAGCTTCGTTGAACTCCTTAGTTGCAAGTTCTACGCCTCTACGACCTGAGACAGATAAGTCAGAATTGCTTCCTGTCATAGTACCTACAACGCCAATTTTTATGACTTCCTTCGTCTGGGTGCACTGCAAATATATGAAACTACTAAGACATATTACCCCGAGAAAAACTAATGATAGTATCGTCTTTTTGAATTTCAAGCTAAATCACCTCCTGTATTAAATCAGAGATGGCAGAATATTTTGCTCACTTTAATATTTAGATTAAAGATTCGACGTATTATCTAAATTTCCTTCAAATAATAAGACCTATTATAATGTCTCTTTAGAAAATGTGCTGGCATTTTAATCATTAAAAATAACAGGAAAGTCTTTAGTAAAGAGATCTCTTTACTAAAGACTTTCCTGTTTGAAATAACTTATTTGTCCACTATTTGCCTACTGTTTTTACTTATCTCTTGGGCTAGTTGTACTGCCTCGACAATCTTCTGATCCTGTAACTTTAGTAAAGCATCCACTCTAGGAAATGAACACCCTACTATATTTGACATTCCAATTCCTTACTGTTTGATTTCTAAGACAGATGGGATCGCTTTGTGTTTCATGACATCAATTAAGCCGTAATCTGTCAGACCAAGCTCAGGTACGGTTGGCAAGGAAATAAAGGATAGAGTCATGAAAGGTGAGGGTAAATCACACCCAAGCCCCTCTGCTACCTTATTCAAAATGATGAGTTCCTGCATAACCTCTTCAGCGGACAGTGGACTCATTAAACCACCGATTGGCAAGGGCAGAACACCCAGAACCTGACCGTCTCGCACCGCGACTAACCCCCCTTGGTTTTTAGCAATCTCCTGGGCAGCTAGGTACATATCCTGATCATTGGTACCCACAATCACAATATTGTGGTGATCATGCGCAACAGAGGATGCCAGTGCACCCGCCTTTAGATTAAACCCACGAACGAAGGTTACCGCTACTCTGCCGTTCTTACCATATCTCTCGACTACGGCTAATTTCAGGATGTCTTTTTCAAGAAGCGGTTTAACTTCTCCCGCGGAAATTTCTAACCACTCTTGGGACGCAAAGTTGATAATTTGATCTGGATAGAGATTAATCACGTGTACTTTTGCGCTACTTCCCGTTGCCAAGACCGCGAAATCGGACGGTTTAAACTCTGCTGATAGTTTGATCGTCGAATTTAGAAATTCAGGAAACACACTATCCGGCATTTCCTGCCTGAGTTTCCCGTTTTCTGCCACAATGATCCCATCTTTAAAAACATACACGGGTTTGATCTGATCCAAACTGTCCAATAAAACGATGTCCGCATATCTTCCTGGGGTCAAGGCGCCAATCAGGTGATCCAAACGAAAATGTTTGGCGATATTAATGGTTGCCATTTTGATTGCTTTGATCGGTTCAAGGCCTAGATCAATACTTTTTTGAATGTTAAAACTGATATGTCCTTCACGGGCTATATCGATAACATGTTTGTCATCTGTACAGAACATTAAGTTCTCCGTTGAAAGCTTATTTTCAATAACTCC
>DHJG01000222.1:0-1042 GCA_002404215.1 Desulfosporosinus sp. UBA4726 | reverse complement strand
CGAGCCCAATCGCGTGGCCGTTGGCTATCTTACCCTTCGACCGGGCACTTAATACTTTGGCCAAATACTCCTCCTTAATACCCAGAATCTTCGAAGGGTCCAATTCCCCAAGACTGGCGGAAATTTCCAGACTCAATAATTCCTCAACTTCTTCTAAGCCTAAGACTCCTCCAGTGGTCTCTAAACCTGGAGCCGTCGGGACTCTCGAGGAAACTTCTAGGTAGAGCCTGTAAGGCAGATCATCACTATCACATAACAAGGCCTGCAAGCCAGGCAATCCAGCCACATTGGCGATTTCCATAGCATCGACAAACATGCTCGTTGTTCCCCAAGGAACAATCACACTGGCCAGAGCTTGAGGCGTCAATAACGTCGGTTCTATATGCACATGTGCATCCATGAAACCGGGAACCGCATAACGTCCCTCGGCGTTGAAAACTTGATCCGCTGAGACATCCCAGGTCGGATTAACAGCTACAATTTTACCGTTCTTGATCACCAGCGAGCCAGGGAACACGCACTCTGTGAAGACATCCAGAATTTGCAGATTAGTAATTTGCAGATCCGCTTGTTCTTGGCCGGAGGCTACCCTTAATTCTTGAGCAAGAGATTGAACACTTTCTTTCATTTCCTACACCTCATACTTTTCTTCTTAAGACTGTGAATTCGAAAATCCCAGGAGCGTAGAATTCCTTAGACCAGAGAACCGGTTTCTGATTGATATCATACCCGACCTCCTTGAGATATAAGATCGGAGACCCCTCTGGAATAGCAAGTACCGTCGCCAAATGCCTATCCACCAAAAAGGGTGCTATCTTGGTCAAATCCATTTCAACAGCACAATGACAGAATCGTTCCATGAAATCAAATATGGGGAGCTCCAAATCCTTTAATGAATAACTTGTATCCACAATTAGACTTAGAGAAAGATGGTCAAGACAATAGATTGCTGGCTTACCATCAGCTAAAATAAGACGTTCAACGATAATTATTGCTTCACCCTCAGGAATTAAAAGACGCCTTGAAGCCTCTTCATCCGCCC
>DHJG01000195.1:2297-3401 GCA_002404215.1 Desulfosporosinus sp. UBA4726 | reverse complement strand
TTTACGAATTGTGTGCCCTTGTGGCCACCATCATTTTAGGCGTAATCGGGATTGAAGTAATGCTCTGGGTGCGCTCGATCCGTAAACTTACGGATGAGGCAAAGCAAACAATTCGTGATGTTAATGCTCATTTGCCACATCTGCTAGAGGATGCGCAAGCCGTGACTAACATTGTAAGAGTGACTAGTGAGCAGTTGGGTGGTACGGTGAATGAGGTTGCTGTCAGCCTTGAGGATATGAGGAAGAATCCTTTGCGTCTGGTTACTTCCGTCATGGAGGCTGTGAGACACGTGATGGAGCTATGGCAAGACATTCGTGGCCGGAAAAAGGAATAAGATTAGAGGGCACTGTTCGTGCCCCCTAATCTTAGTTCCTTTTATTCTTCTTTAAGTGGAATTTCCGGTTGAACAAGGGTTAGAGGAGTCTCTTCTTCTTCAGCTTGGGGTTGGAGTGTTTCCTCAGCTTGTGTATCTTGGACAATATCTAAAGGAATATAACTGGATTTTTTCATCTTCAGGGATTCTTGAATAAAGGTTTGGAGATCTTCTGCTAGTTTTTTACCTTTATCTACCACATTTGTTCCCTGTTGTTTCAATGTTTCGGCATGGTAGGACGTGACATCTTCGACGTGTTCTATGGCATTGTCAGCTTTTTTACAAAGTCCACGGCGTAATTCTTTCCCGCTCTTAGGTGCGCACATCAAGCCGACTGCGGCTCCAGCTAAGCCTCCGACGAGGGCGGCCACGGCGATGGTGCTGAGGCTTGTTTTCTGCTGAATTATTTTAGGTGTTCTTAGCATGTAATCCTTCCTTTCTTAAATGTCCGTACTTTATAATTGTGATGCATTTACTTTATCATATTTTTAATTAAACGTCTAAGTTCCCTAGTAGGTTATTTTTTGTGTTAAGAGACAGTTAAAAGAATTGATTTTCAGAGAAATAGCGAATATAACTTATTCTTGTTCAGATCCTTGGCGATTTGTTAGAAAACCAAGTGCGCATCGCTTCGCTCAGGATAAGAAGAACGAATAATAGGCTTACAACGATTGATCCATTTAGCCAAGAACCAAAGGCGTGGTGTTGACTAGAGGAAATCCAAACCTTT
>DHJG01000195.1:1548-2156 GCA_002404215.1 Desulfosporosinus sp. UBA4726 | reverse complement strand
GCTATAAGTGCCCAAGCACTAAATGATAACTCAGGAATCCAAGCAAAGAATACACAAGTGACCCCATAAGCCGCAGAAAAGGCGATAATGGCAACAACCTCTGTAAGTCCTAGGATGATATTCAAGATAGCTTTTAGCATTTTGTCCCCCCTTAGAAGGTAATTTTGGGAATATAGGTATTTTAAAAAAAGAATACGAGATCTCTGGGCGGGATTATAAAAACTGTAGAGAATAGAACTTTCCTTAACTAAGATTTTCTTAGTCAGAAAAGAGTGAAATACGGTTAAGTTGAGAGGTATAG
The DNA here is from genome assembly GCA_002404215.1 of Desulfosporosinus sp. UBA4726. Lineage (GTDB taxonomy): Bacteria > Bacillota > Desulfitobacteriia > Desulfitobacteriales > Desulfitobacteriaceae > Desulfosporosinus. The sequence continues at coordinate 1,855 of DHJG01000195.1, read as the reverse complement.
GGCTTATAGAACGAATATTGTAGAAGTATAAGAAATAATAGTTGCATTTTGGTAGAGGAATATACGGTTAATAATGGAATATATTATATCAATGGATTGTGCATTTTCATATAGTTTATATAGATTGATAGAAAGGGGATCATTACGTGAATAGGAGAACATGTCCAGGGTGTGGAGAGCGGTCATATTCCTCTTACAGCGGTACAGATTGGGATTGCCCTTATTGTGGAAAAGACTTGGGTCAGGTTCCGAATGAGTTATTGGAAAATCACAAGGAGACGGAAACAACCTCAACTATCCTATATCC
>DHJG01000195.1:507-1373 GCA_002404215.1 Desulfosporosinus sp. UBA4726 | reverse complement strand
GTCCTTATTAATGCCCAGTAACAAACGGTAACGCTTATTGAGTAGGCCATATTGTGTTTCTACTAGCAACAGTTCAAGCACCGCAATCTCGACATACTCTGGAGCTGCATAATCCAAGTGGTTCCATGCGCAGTTTATCCTTAATCTCGTTGCTTCAATCTCTAAGAGCAGTTGTTCTGCCTCGCTGAGTGTTGGTTCTTCGGTGGACGAGATCGATAAAATATTATTAAACAAAGAATTCAGATTAATCATCCTCCTAACTTACCGGGTTTGATAAGTAGAACAAAAAACTAATTTGAGCGTAGTTCCAGTCTATGCAATTATATGTGTGCTTTTGTTTGGATATGACGATTAGTTATAAAACTCGCCTCAATTGGGAAAGACTAGAAATAGTCTAAAACTTAAGAGGTGATTTTTATTTTATTGCCACACCGACGATGTCGGAAATTCTCGGCGATATTCCATTGCGGGGTGATGTGCTTGTTTCTGTGGCAAGCCGGTATTTATCCTGTTCTGGGACAAGGAAGTGAGAATGGGACCTTGCTTTCTAACAATGTTGCCAAGGAGGAAACAACGAAAATAAACAATGTCAACGATAATGCCGTGAACACAACAGGAACCATTAAGATTATGGTTCAGCGTGGAGAAACTCTATGGGCGTTAGCCCAAACGTATTGCACTACGGTTGATGAACTTGTGAGGCTTAACCAGGCGAAAAGCGCTAGCCAGATTAAAGCGGGGGAACCCTTATGGGTTCCGAATGGAAAAGCAGAGGAAGGATCTAATTCCCCTCGCTCGAGCGAGTCCCAAAAATCGGTGTCGAAGATTATAACGTACGAAATATTCGTCAACCAAGACACAACGTT
>DHJG01000195.1:0-279 GCA_002404215.1 Desulfosporosinus sp. UBA4726 | reverse complement strand
ACAGGAAATGAAAATCAGGTCCTTTCACGTAGCTTGGGACGTTTGGTCTCTAAAGAGGATGTCGAGCTCTTAACTCGTGTTATCTATGGAGAAGCTCGAGGAGAAGACTTCGAGGGACAAGTAGCTGTCGGGGCAGTTGTACTTAATCGTCTGAAAGATCCCCGTTTTCCAAAGTCAATGCGAGCTATCGTTTACCAGTCAGGTGCCTTTAGGGCAGTCGAAGACCGTCAGACTCACTTAGATCCAGATGAACAGGCATACAAGGCGGCTGAAGCTGCG
>DHJG01000148.1:4329-6827 GCA_002404215.1 Desulfosporosinus sp. UBA4726 | reverse complement strand
CGAATCGCACCCAACGGAGATAAGCCCCGACAATCGGTTCCTGACGATATTCTTCCGCATGCTGAACATGACTCCAGAACGTCGCCGGAGCGATCATGACGGAGGGAGACGTATCAACTATGATAATGACGTGTCCTTCTAGTAAATGAATAGCGGCAACATCCGGCCGTTCGGTATAACGCACTCGGGGATATGGATTCCAGAATTTACTTCCCAGGATAAATTCTTCGACACTTTTTTCTGCCATGGGAATCCCATCAATCTTAATTGCTTGGACATCCTGGTGGATCTTCTTAACCATATCTAAGTTGGTAATATCTTCGATGTAAGCAATACACACATCAGTTTTGGATCGGCCTCCCACTTGAACCAGCTTCATGCGCAGTTTTGGATCACGTAAGCGCCGGCGAATTAAGACTGTGTTCGTGACAAGTGTCTCCGTAAATCCATCTCGAGATCCTCTTGTTACGCGTTCGATATCTGGCTCCGAAGGCTGCCGAGAAGGATACGTCCTTGCATCGACAATAATGGCCTTATCTTGTCCCTCGACAAAGATCGCCATAGGGCCTGACAAGACAAAATAGAATACCTTGTCCATCGTTTGGACTTCCGAAACCTGTAAATTAACAATGCGTCCTTTAACTAATTTATCCAAGGTATTAACAATTAAGTCGGAGCGTTCCAAGTCTATCAGGGCATCCAAAATAAAAGAGGCTATATTCGTGTCGACCATCCCATTGACAGAATAGATCGCTACTCTTTTACCACCGATGGACATCTCCCTAAGGACTATGTCAAAGTTATCTGGAACCCCTAATTCCCGATTTAGGTATTCTAAATTAGCATGATAGTTCTTGCTAACCGGGACGTTTTTCTCACTTGAGTTATTATCCACGCAACCCAGCTCCCCCTGTCGTGGTTCGAACCACGAAATATCCACTTGTCCTTATCCTTTAGGACGAAACGCGACAGACATCACATAACCAAAGAAAACCGCAGCTGCAATCCCCACTGCGGTTGCCTCTACTCCTCCTGAAAAGGCCCCCATCATACCCCGCTTTCTGACCGCATCAATTGCCCCCTTGGCTAGGCTATACCCAAAGCCTGATAGAGGAATCGTGGCGCCAGCTCCTCCAATTTTTATCAGGGGCTCGTACAAGCCCAACGCCCCAAGAATTGCTCCTCCTACCACAAAGGTGACGAGTACATGGGCCGGCGTAAATGTAGGCTTCGTTAAATCCATAAGGATCTGCCCTATAACACAAATCACCCCTCCGATAATGAAGGCTGGAATAATCATATTAAACATACTTAGGCTCCTTTCATGCCTCAATAACCACCGCATGTCCAATGCCAGGAATGGATTCTCCTTGAAGTGAGGATGTTGAGCTATGTAATGCACCACTCCCAACCAATAAGACACGCTTTAGCTCTCCGGCTTTGATCCTATTCATAATATCTCCTGCAAAAACCACAGAGGAACAACCACAACCACTAGCTCCTGCATGGACATCTTGGCTAGCATCGAAAATCATGACCCCGCAATCCGTGAAGCTCGTTCCCATATCAATACCACTTTGCTTAAGGACTTCAATCGCGAGTGCTAATCCAACCGCGCCCAGATCCCCTGAGATAATCAAATCATAATCTGAGACTTGGCGTTGTAAATCGTGGAAATGATTTAGGATCGTATCGGCAACCGCTGGGGCCATGGCTGCACCCATGTTATTGATATCTGTTTCAGCATAATCGACGACCCTACCAATCGTCACTGCGGTAATTCGTGGCCCTGTCCCTGTCTCACTCCTACCGATAACCACGCTGCCCGCTCCAGTTACCGTCCACTGCGCACTCATTGCCCTTTGCGTCCCCTGTTCCGTGGGCGCACGGAATTGCCGCTCCGCTGTATCGTGGTGACTGGATACGCCAGCAAGAATATGCCGTGCGAATCCTCCATCAATCAACATACTTCCCAAAGCCATACTCAATGCCATCGTAGAACAGGCACCATATAGCCCTATAAAAGGCAAAGCCATTTGACGCGCTGCAAAACTTGAAGAGATAATTTGGTTAAGCAAATCTCCTGCTAAAATATAGTCAATCTCGTCTTGAGGGACTTGCGAATCTTTAACGGCTCCTTGCATCGCCTCTAAAAGCATTTTACCTTCAGCGACCTCCCATGACTTTTCGCCGTGAAGTCCGTCTTTCCAAATATTATTAAATGTCTGACCAAGGGGGCCTTGCCCTTCTTTAGGTCCTACAACAGAATAAGACGATAAAATGACGGGGGGGTTGGCAAACACTACGGTCTGGTTTCCCATTCGCTTTAAATCCATGCCTTTATTTATCCCCTTTCATAAGTTGAGTCAATCTCTCTATGAAGGCCATTTCGTCTGAGTCTAGTGCAATAGATAATAAACGATACCCACTATAATCGATGTGGTAATACCATATACCAGCACAGGGCCCGCGACCGTAAACAACTTTGCTCCGACGCC
>DHJG01000148.1:2775-4148 GCA_002404215.1 Desulfosporosinus sp. UBA4726 | reverse complement strand
ATCATAAACACCTAAGCCGGTTAACAAAGCTCCTAAAAAGATCATCGTCGCGGTTGCCGCAGTCGATGCTTCAATGCTGGTCAACCCGCCAGCGACAAAGAGGTTAATGATCACCTGACCAATCACACAAATTACGCCGCCCACGACAAAGGCCCTTATCGTGTTCTTGAAAATGGTTGGCTTAGGCGTAAACTGTTGCGCTAGAGTTTTATAGTTTTCGGGAGTTACTGCGATCGTCGGCTCACGTAAGGTTTGGTTTGCCATCCTAATTCCTCCTTCTTGGATAAGTAGAGATAACTTGTATTATTAATCTGAATGGCCTAAATTATACTTAAGATGCCTGGCGTTTTGTCGAAGACCCTAATTTCGACACAGCTTACCAAGGAATTTCCTAAAAGCACGCAGGAAAATTATGGGTTACAGGGGAATTAGTTAATACTGCTAAAATTTAGGGGGAATGGTCTTGAACCTTGAAAAAAAAATAGAGCGCTTGACCCTATTCTTGCGCTTAGAAGGTGAACTGGATATGCACACTGCATCTACGCTACGACAAGCCATTGACAGTGAAATCGATAAACGAGGAATTCGCACGGTCATACTTAATCTTCAAGGCGTTCAGTTTGTCGACAGTTCCGGACTTGGCGTTATTCTAGGCAGGTACAAGAAACTACTTCCCTTGGGTGGAAAACTCAAAATTAGCAACGTACCCCCTCACATTTATAAGATCATGGAGTTGTCCGGTCTACCGAAAATTATCAATTTCTATTTGGATGAAGCACACGCTTATGAGGAAGGAAGGGGAGCCTAAGTATGAAATCTAACCAAATCACTCTTACATTTTCAAGTATCCCTGAAAATGTAAGCATTGCCCGTTTGCTCATCGCTTCAGTGGGAGGGCAACTCGATCTTCCACTCAATGACATTGAAGAACTAAAAGTCGCCATTTCCGAGGCTGTCTCTAATGCCATTATTCACGGATACCAGAGTAACCCCCAACACATTGTTTACCTCAATCTGGACATCGCTGTTGACAACCTCACGATTACGGTAAAAGACGAAGGTTGTGGCATCTCAGATGTTGCGCAAGCCATGCAACCTGCTTTTAGTACTGATTCAGAACGAATGGGCCTGGGCTTTGTCTTCATGCAATCTTTCATGGACGAACTTCAAGTAGACTCTGAACTTGAAGTGGGAACAACGGTAACCATGATTAAGCATCTTAAGCCAACACCCATCTCCTCACATTAGGGGGGCCGTTTTATGATTCAAAGACTAACGGAAATGAATCTCCCCCGCTTTCCATTGCTTTCTGATGAAGAAATGATGAAAAATCTTCATGCAGCTAAAGAAGGCGATACAGTGGCTCGCGAGCG
>DHJG01000148.1:796-2610 GCA_002404215.1 Desulfosporosinus sp. UBA4726 | reverse complement strand
ATTAAAGCCATTGACAAATTCGACTTTACCTATGGTGTGAAATTTTCTACTTATGCGGTTCCCATGATTATCGGTGAAATCCGGCGTTTTCTCCGCGACGACCATCCTGTCAAGGTTCCTCGCTCCTATAAGGAGCTTGTGTATAAAGTGAATCGCTCTCGGGATGAACTTTCGGCCTCTCTAGGTCGAGAAGCAACCATCGGGGAAATCGCCACAAGTATAGGGGTTGACCGGGATGAGATCGTCGCCGCACTTGAAGCCGTCCAAAGTCCTACCTCGATTTATGATACCCTTTATCAAGACGACTCCGATCCCATCTACGTTCTAGATCAGCTCTCTGAAGAAAAGGAAATTGACCCACGCTGGTTCGAAAACCTTGCCCTTAAAGAAGTCCTAGACAAATTACCCGAACGTGAAAAGCGCGTACTCTTGATGCGATTTTTTGAAGATAAGACGCAGAGTCAAATTGCCAGTCAACTTCATCTTTCACAAGTTCAAATTTCTCGTATTGAGCGCGCTGCTCTTAATAGAATCCGCAAATTATCCCAGGTCAACGATCGGTCAAACTTAGACCTCGCTCATTCGGACTAAGACACCTGGTTAATAACCAAAAACGCCTTTCAGGGTGCGTGTCATCTGCTCGGCCAAACCTGCTCTTCCAACAGGGTGATCGGCAATCAAATTCACCGAAGATTGCAACTGATCATCACGATAAAGGAGAACTTCTCCTAACTTTTGTCCTTTTTGAATGGGGGCACTTATCTCTGGGCTGAGCTTTGTCTCGACCCAGAAATTTTTATCTTTCCCTTTTTCGACTATCACACCCAAGGGTTTTTCAGTAATCACTTGAACCTCATCTTCTGATCCTTTTTGAACTTTAACAACACCCTGCTTTTGCTGAGCTGGTGCAAACTGTTTAAAGACATATTTTGCAAAACCATAGTTATAGATCTTCATAGATTCTGCAAAGTGCCCCCGGACTTGGGGGACACCCATCACAACACAAATCATGCGTAAACCATCTCTCTCAACAGTCGAAGCCAGACAATATTTAGCTTCATTCGTCCATCCTGTTTTGAAGCCATCCGCTCCTGCGTACCACCAGAGTAGCTTGTTTGTATTCCAAAGCTTAAATTTACCATCTCGCAAGTCATATTCTTTCGTGCTGGTCAATTTCCGTATTAAGGGGTATTTGAGAGCTTCTTTAGCTATGACTGCTAAGTCAAAAGCACTGGTATAATGCCCTTCAGCTGGCAATCCGTAAGCATTTGCAAAATGTGTGTTTTCTAAACCTAAGGCTTTGGCTTTGGCATTCATTTCTTCCACAAAAGCTTCATGCGTCCCGTCAATATGTTCCGCCACGGCGACACACCCATCATTAGCTGACCCAACAGCAATAGCATAGAGCATCTCTTCTAAACTGAACGTTTCTCCAGCTTTAAGGTAAATTTGAGAACCTCCGAGTTTACTAGCATTCTCACTGCCTGTCACTTTGTCCGTTAATTTTACTTTTCCATTCGCCACCGCATCTGCTGCCACCAATAAGGTCATGAGTTTTGTGACACTTGCTGGCGCTAACTCTTTATGTGATTCTTTCTCATAGAGAATTTGACCCGAGGCCGCGTCCATTAAAATGGCACTAGCGGCTTCTGTTTCTATTTCAGCTCCCAGCACTGATTGGACGTTAGCAAAGCCTATGTTTCCAAAAACAAGTATCATTGCTAAAACGATTGCTAAACTTTTTCGCATTTTTCACCCTCCTCATCTAGTTATAGTGCGTGTTGTTATTATTCCCGAAAATGAAAATTATATTG
>DHJG01000148.1:0-548 GCA_002404215.1 Desulfosporosinus sp. UBA4726 | reverse complement strand
ACTAAAACCTAGCAAAACCTTTCGAAGGCACTTTTGCATCTTTCAGACCGTGCCAGTAACAGGGATTTAAATAGCACACACCGATGATAGGATAAACTTTATGCCGAAGTACGCACCCACGAATCACCGATATTCCTGCGCTATCGCATTCTTCTTGTAATTCTTGGGTCCAGGTCTGTTCTTGAAACCAAATTTTGCTGGCTCCAGCAGCTACAGCCTCTGAAACCAGAGCCCTAAGTTTTTCTGGAAGTAAGCATGGCACAACAACCGTTACTTTATCCTTTAGCTCAGCTAAATTAAGATACACCTTGCTCCCGTCGATGCGCTTTAAATCCTCAGCAACTGGATAGGCAACACAACCGAACTCTTTTAATGCCCTCCAAACCTTCCAGGCATGTTTATGCTTTTGAAATTTATCTGCATCCCCCAACACGGCATACGTATCCACCGTCGTCAGCCCCTCAGCCAAAGGGTAAATCTTTTTCTCTCGCATTATAAATAAAATCCCCCTCCCAGGGACACACGCTAATCGTGCCCCTCACTCGTTA
>DHJG01000190.1:1787-7469 GCA_002404215.1 Desulfosporosinus sp. UBA4726 | reverse complement strand
ACCTTTATAGCTTAATATAGGAAAGTGGAAGGAAGAGAGAATGCTTGATCGAATTTAAACATATTTCCAAGGTCTACGCGGATGGATTCCGGGCCTTAGATGACCTAAGCTTTAAGATCGAGGAAGGAGAGCTGTTTGTTCTCATCGGTCCCAGTGGTTGTGGTAAAACGACGACCATGAAAATGATCAACCGTTTGATTGAGCCAACTAAAGGTGAAATTTGGGTTAATGGTCAAAACATCCATACCAAGGATCCGGTTGAATTACGCCGTAATATGGGTTATGTCATTCAACATATTGGTCTTTTACCACATATGACCATTGGAGAAAATGTGGCCCTGGTCCCCAAACTTAAAAAGTGGGAGAAAGGAAAGTACCTCAAGCGAGTTGATGAGTTACTTGAATTAGTCGGTCTGGATCCGAGTGTTTATCGGGATCGATACCCATCTGAACTTAGTGGTGGGCAACAACAGCGTGTTGGCGTTATCCGAGCAATGGCTGCTGAGCCACCAATCATCCTGATGGATGAGCCTTTTAGTGCTTTAGATCCAATTAGTCGGGAACAATTACAAGATGAACTGAACAGGCTACAAAGAGAAATTAGAAAAACAATCGTGTTTGTCACTCATGATATGGATGAAGCACTGAAAATTGCTGATAAAATCTGTATCATGCAGACCGGCAAGGTCGTTCAGATAGCAGATTCAGAACATATATTAAGACATCCTGCCAATGAATTTGTGCAATCGTTCATTGGAGAGAAACGTCTGAATCAGGCGGGCATTTATCCTGAGCTGGAAGAAGTTATGGTGAAAGCTGTGACCTCTGGACCAAACCGAGGGTTGGCTGCGGCAGTTAAAATCATGCAGACAAATAGAGTGGACAGTTTGCTGGTTGTGGACGGTCCTAAATTTCTGGGAACTGTTCGAATTTGGGAAATACAGCGAAATTTCCAAGCGGAGAACCTGGTTTTGAAGGATATTATGCTACAAGATACGCCACGCATTGAGCAGGGGAGATCTCTGGCTGAGGCTATCGAGTTGATGAGTAAGCATGATGTGGCATATCTTCCGGTCGTTACAGTTGATAATAACCTTTTGGGCGTTGTAACTCGGGGTAGTTTGGTCGATGTGATGGCTCATAGATATGAAAAGAATGAACTATCAGGGGGCGGACGATAATGGAGTTATTGAATGTTCTTAAGGAGCGCTTACCTGATATTCTCGTTGGAACCGGGCAGCATATGGAGATGACGCTCCTATCCATGTTTTTTGCTATCTTGATTTCTGTTCCGCTAGGAGTCTTTCTGACTCGACATCGAAACATGGCGGAAAGCATCATTGGAGTGACTGCGGTATTTCAGACGATACCTAGCCTGGCCCTCTTGGGGATCATGATCCCCCTATTTGGGATTGGCTTTTTGCCGGCGGTAATCGCCTTGACCATCTATGGGCTATTACCGATTCTGCGCAACACTTATACGGGGATTATTAGTGTTGACCAGGCAGCGATTGAAGCCGGTAAAGGAATGGGAATGACACCGCGACAGCTTTTGTTCATGGTGGAGATTCCACTGGCACTTCCAATTATTATGGCGGGAATTAGGACAGCAACCGTTTTGATTATCGGGGTGGCAACGATTGCAACGCTGATCGGATCAGGTGGTTTAGGAGATTTAATTTATCGCGGCATTGCCATGGCCAGTACTGAGTTAATTCTTGCCGGTGCTATACCCGCAGCCATTTTGGCCTTAGTCTTTGATTTTGGGTTAAAAAAGATTGAAGATCGGGTGACTCCCAAAGGGAAAAATCCTAAATGAATTCGCTGACGCTAAAACAGCACTCCTACTTTTAGAAGTGGGAGTCGCGGAAGTCGATCAAGTGAATAACCAAAAGTGAAACAGTAAATAGAAGGAGGAGAGTTTAGTTTGAAACAAGATTGGATGAAAAAAGGGTTTAAACGTAGATTAGTAGGTGTTCTATTAACAACTGCGCTTCTGGGGTTGAGTGTCGTTGGGTGTGGTGCAAGTAAGGAAGATACGATTACCATCGGGGGAAAGAATTTTACTGAGCAAAACATCCTTATTTACATGATGGAAGATCTTATTATAGACAAAACCAAGTTAAAGGTTGTGACTAAACCTAATTTAGGGGGGTCGCTGATTGTATCGCAGGCTCTTGACCGTGGTGATCTAGACATATACGCTGAGTATACTGGAACAGCCTTAACGGTGCACCTCAAAGAAGCGCCAATGACTGACCCAGATGCAGTCTACCAGAAAGTTAAGCAAGAATATGAAACCCAGAAAAAAATAACTTGGCTTAAACCCTTTGGTTTTAATAATACGTATACCTTGGCAATGACCAAGGCTCAAGCCGAAAAATATGGAATTAAAACCTTCAGTGACTTGGTTAAACAGGCACCTAACATGAACCTAGTCTGTGAACCGGAATTTCTGGAACGACAGGATGGTTATAAAGGGCTTCAAGCTGCCTATGGACTTAACTTCAAAACCGCAAAGAGTATGGATATAGGATTATCGTATGATGCGGTGAGAACAGGTAAGGCCGATGTCAATGATTCATTTGCTACGGACGGAAGAATTGCGGCGTTTAATCTAATATCACTTATTGACGACAAGCACTTTTTCCCACCTTATTACGCCGCTCCGATAGTTCGCGATGATACCTTGAAAAAACATCCGGAAATTGCTGATGCATTGAATCTCCTAGCAGGAAAATTGACAGATGAGGAAATGCAAAAACTTAATGCTAAAGTCGATGTGGACAAAAATGATCCCAAAGCTGTTGCTAGTGAGTGGTTAAAGGCTCAGGGCCTTATCAAATAACTTTAAAGCATAATTTAACAAACCAAGAACAAATCCTGCAAGTTGGGCTATCCTTGCAGGATTTTCTATGTGGATATGTATTCTATTACCCGGGTCAATGATTGAAATCTAGAACCCAATTGCCGAATCGAGTTTCTTGATCTGCTCAGTCATAAAAGTGACTGTTTCATCGTCGGTTGAAAATATCATTTCAATGACTTGGGGACGGCTTAGGTTTTTGGTTTCACAAAGTTTGTCTAATCTCCGTAGAGCCTCAGAATCTAAGTTAAGACTGATTTTGACCTTCCTTTTTGGCGTGTTTACTTTCAATGAGACCTCTCCTTTTGGTATTATCTACATACCACTATTGTACTACAATGATAGCGTACAGCAACCCTTGTTTTCACAAAGTCCAACTATAAAAATTGAAAACACTATCAACAATAGACAAATTTTTTTATAAGTGCTACTATCATCTAGGAGATTGTAGAGGCTAGAAGGTTGTGGTAGAAAAACAGTACAATAGGAGAAAGAAAAGAAAGAAGATGGTCATATTATAACCTATGTTATGGTGATTTTACTGTTGCTCCTTTCCTTTGTGATTCAAAATTGGATAACAAGGTATTTTGAGTATCAATGCGGTAAGTGTAAAGAGAAATTCAGTCTACCAATATGGAAAGCCATTTTAGCATTTCCTATAATGGGAAAAAAATATGTAAAATGTCCTAGATGTGGAAAATGGGGTTGGGTTAGTTCAATACTAAAGGAATAGCGGAAAATGTGAATTTACGTTAAGTTATGAAAAGAGGATAACGAATGAATAAAGGATCCATTTATGGATTAACCTTTGATCAATTGGCAGCATGGCTTATGCGGTATGGGCATAAAAAGTTTCGGGCATCACAAGTCTGGGATTGGCTTTATAGGAAGCAGGTCAGGAACTTCTCAGAAATGATTGGTGTCAATCAAGAGTGTATTCAATTATTGGCTGAGCATTTTGTCTTGCAATCTTTAAACGAACATGTTAAACAAGAATCAGAAGATGGAACAATTAAGTTTTTATTCAAGTTAAAGGATGGAAACCTGATTGAAACGGTTTTGATGAGACATAAATTTGGTTTGTCAGCTTGTGTTACAACCCAAGTAGGTTGTAATATCGGCTGTAGTTTTTGTGCGAGCGGCTTATTAACCAAAAAACGTGATTTGTCCAGTGGGGAAATTGTAGAGCAAATCATGAGGGTTCAACAGTATCTGGATAAATCAAAACAAGATGAAAGAGTGAGTCACGTTGTGGTGATGGGGATAGGCGAGCCATTTGATAATTTTAAAAATGTCGTAGACTCGCTACAAATTATTATAGATCATAAAGGACTAGCCGTTGGTGCGAGACATATCACTGTATCGACCAGCGGCCTTGCCAATAAAATTTATGAATTCGCTGATACCAATTTGCAGGTAAATCTAGCAATCTCATTACATGCGCCAACGAATGACCTGCGAACGCGGATTATGAAAATCAATCGTACCTTTCCAATAGGAAAATTAATGCAGGCCGTTGATTACTATTTGAAAAAAACGAATCGTCGGATTACCTTGGAATATATTCTGTTAAAGGACCTGAATGATAGTAGAGAACATGCTCTGCAACTTGCAGACCTAATTAGCGATAAGCAACAAATGGTGAATGTTAACTTAATTCCATATAATCCTGTGGCTGAAAATAGCCAATATCAAAGAAGTGAGCATGAAGCGATGCGGGCATTTTATGATGCATTGAAAAAGCGAGGCATTAATTGTAGTATTCGGCTGGAACATGGGACAGATATTGATGCTGCTTGTGGACAGCTAAGAAGCAAACAAATAGAATTATTGAGGTAGGGGTATTAGCTGTGTTAATAGAGATGATAATATCGCGAATAATTGTTTAGACTTTCCTAGCTTAATAGTTTTGGCATAGATTTCAGGTGCTAGTTCCTCAATGACTTTCAGCTTATCACGTATATTATTTGATGTTCCTGTTATATCTTGATACTTTTCACATAATAGTTGATTTTTTCTTTGTATGATCCGATCTGTCTGCGGTGTTCGCGTAATCGGTGCTGGTGTATGAGGGTTACTAAATGTGAAACTTACGGTAGTGCCATTTCTCGTAAATTCATTTAATGAATATCCGGCATTCCATAATCCAGTCACAAAAGCATCACGCATTATCACATTATGCAAGGTAATAGTAATATCCATCGTTAACTCTGAAGGTTCTGAAAATTCGCCTAGTTTAAAACCAGTAAGCCACCAGTGCGTTCCTTTTCTAGTAAAGAGTGTCTTACCGTTCTTTTTTACCGTATAGGACATTTTTAAGAGGTCGGTATTGCTTACACATTCATAATAAGATCCACTAAAAAGAGTGAGCACATTAATATCGGCTGCTTTTGTATAAATACCTATTTCGGCACCTGTGACTAAATCATATTGACCTTTCCAAAAGCCAATCATCCATTTCTTATCAAGATATTCAAAGTAAATGGGTTCGCAATCAATTATCATTCCCAAAGGCGCTGCTAATTCATCATATAAACGACAATAGCCAATATCTCTTTGCCAGGGATTCATGGTTGAATAAAAGATGTCCTGTTTAGGATCATATGCATAACCCGCCATTTCTATAGCTCTATCCAGTTCGTCATTACCCGTCCCCTCAGGTATGACGTTTAACATGTCACCATTTTTAATGGTGATCGCTTCGTCTCTAGACTTTCGTATCTGAACGGACATGCGAATCTCCCCCTCAGTATATATTATTGAGTCAAAGCATAATATGGTGCATAGATTTCTAATATTTTGTGGGATATAGGAAA
>DHJG01000190.1:0-1571 GCA_002404215.1 Desulfosporosinus sp. UBA4726 | reverse complement strand
TGCTCAAGAGTTTTACGACCTAACATAAACTCTAAAGTTAAACACAGCGAGACATCTTTATCATACGGGGGTATTTGGGCTTGTTATTCTCTTCTATCCAATTTTTAATCTTTTTCTTTATTGTGACGGTACTCTATTTTGCAATACCCCATAAGGTGCGATGGATTTGGCTTCTTTTAACAAGTTATTATTTTTATATGAGTTGGAATCCCAAATATTTTGTTATTATTGCGACATCAACCCTAATCACTTATAGTAGCGGTTTTCTAATAGATAAAGCTAATAGAATACATGACGAAAAGCGATCAGTAAACCTTAAAAGATTGTGGGTTTTCTTAAGCCTTTTAAGTAACTTGGGTATTTTAGTCTTTTTTAAATATTTCAATTTTTTTGCTAACAGTCTTGTAAGAGTATTTTCACACTTAGATATTTCTGTACATATACCAGTAGTTGATTATTTATTACCGGTAGGAATATCTTTTTATACATTTCAAGCTCTCAGTTATACTATTGATGTTTATCGAAAAGATGTTAAAATTGAGAAAAATTTAGGAAAATATGCTTTATATGTATCGTTTTTCCCTCAATTGCTTGCTGGTCCTATCGGAAAGTCGAAATATATGCTGCATCAGTATAATGAAAAGCACTCATTTGATTATGAGCGGATAAAGAATGGATTACTTTTGATGCTGTGGGGACTTATTCAAAAGTTGGTGATTGCCGACAGATTGGCCATACTGGTGAATACTGTATATAAAAGTCCGGATAATTATAAAGGGCTTGAAATAGTCATAGCTACAGTGTTCTATGCTTTCCAAATTTATTGTGATTTCTCGGCTTATTCAGATATGGCTATAGGGGCAGGAGAGGTCCTGGGATACAGGTTACCTAAGAATTTTGAACGTCCATATTTCTCTAAATCAATAAAAGAGTTTTGGAGACGCTGGCATATTACACTAGGTGCGTGGTTTAAGGATTATTTATATTTCCCTTTAGGAGGTAATAGGTGTAGTAAGGTAAGAAATTATTATAATATCATAGTTGTATTTATCGTATGTGGTTTATGGCATGGTGCGACTATTAATTTTATAATTTGGGGAGCGTTACACGGCATTTATCAAGTAACTGGCGAAATGCTCAAACCTTTTAAAAATTCTATGATGAAAGTATTAAATATTAATCCCAAAGGATTCAGTATTAAGCTGTTTCAGGTCTTGGTAACGTTTGTACTGGTCGATTTTGCCTGGATATTTTTCAAGGCGGGTACATTTACAATTGCTATAACATTAATTAAGAAGATGTTTTATTTTAATCCAGGGATCTTTAGTAATGGATCTATTTATAAACTGGGATTAGCCCCGATGGACTTTGCAATAGCTATACTTAGTGTAGGTTTAATTCTAGTGGTAAATATGATGCAAAGGACCAGGAACCTGCGCAGTAAATTAGCTAAACAAAAAATGCTGCTTAGATGGTTTGTCTATTTAAGCGCAGTGTTGATTATCTTAATATTCGGCATATATGGACCGGGGTATAATGCTCAACAGTTTATCTATCTTCAATTCTAGGAG
>DHJG01000032.1:20490-21199 GCA_002404215.1 Desulfosporosinus sp. UBA4726 | reverse complement strand
GCATTTTCCTTTTCTATATTCGCTAAGCCTCGCCAAACTTTCACGATAATTTCTGCCGCTACATCTTCCACATCCACCTTGGGCACACGGATCGATACAAATCGATAGATTAATGGGAATAATATTTCATAGGTCTCATCAAAGGATGAATCGGCCTCCACCTAGTAGCCTCCTTCTTTCTCGTAAGGGTTCCATTTCTATCTGTTAATTTATAGAATTGTAAATTTCTATTCCTTGAGATACTAGCCCTATCATACAATACTTTTACTTTTAGGTGTGTAGGGATTTTTGCTTATGCTTACTATTCTATAGACGTGTACCAGACGACGTTTCTGACGCTACTGACGGGTGAAATTTGAGTTGCGTTTAACCACCCGAATTATGCCACTCAAAACTTATACTTTCTGTATAGGTACTAAAAAAGAGGAGAACATAAATGCCCTCAGACATTTATGTTCTCCTCAAAATATGCGCAAGTTATTGAATTAGGCTGTGAACTGCTTATCTATAAAAGGGCTGAGAACAGGCGGGCACATGATTCTTTCAGTCTCTCAAAGCTAGGCCGAGCTTGAAATTCCTTAAGCAGAAGTTCGTTACTATCATTTAGGTCCTGCTCAAAATCTAGTTTTAAGCGTTCAACTAAGGACTGATCATACATAAAGGCACAGATCTCAAAATCAAGATAAAAACTACGCAGATCCATATTGGT
>DHJG01000032.1:18955-20313 GCA_002404215.1 Desulfosporosinus sp. UBA4726 | reverse complement strand
AGCAATTCTTCGAAGTAGGAATGCATAGCCAAAAATGTTAGTTTGTGCTCTGGAATTCCTTGCACAATGAGTCGCACATCTAGACCGCTAAGTGCCGCGGTTATTAGGGCCATGATTAGGCTTTCATCAGGGATAAAATAGGGCGTTTCAATGTAAACCTTTTGCTTAGCCAACGTAATCGCGCTGAAAAAGCCTTGTAAATTAGACGACCAGTTAGAGTCAGGACCACTAGCAATGATTTGAATGGGCAATGTCTCTAAAACAGCAATCTTAGGGAAATAGCGGACGCCTTGAACCTCTTGATGGGTCACAAAATACCAATCGTTGAAAAAGATTGATTGGAGGTTATGGACTGCTTCCCCTTCCAGTTTTACATGCGTGTCTCGCCAAAATCCAAGTTTAGCGTCACGGGACAAGTACTCATCCCCGATATTCAGTCCCCCCATAAAGCCAATAGCGCCATCTACTACCACGATCTTACGGTGATAACGCAAGTTGAGTTTAGGGGTTACATAAGGAAACCGAATCGGAAAAAACCATTCTGCCTGAATCCCTGCTTGACGCATTTTGCGCATAAAACCTCCTGAAATGGAGAGACTACCCATTCCATCAAGAAGGACACGAACTTCCACTCCTTCAGCCACTTTACGGGATAAGATCTTCAAAACGTCTTCACCAATTTCATCGTCTTTAAAGGTATAATAGCTAAGGTGGATGTGATTTTTTGCCCCTTCTAAGGCGTTAAATAATGCTTGGAATTTCTCGCCCCCGTTTAAAAGAATTTCGACCCGATTATGGACACTTATTGGAGCAAAGCCACTATTCACGAGCAGATTAACCAATTTTTCTTCCTGATCTAAGCTAGGGTGGGACAATCTAGGGTTATGATTCAAATTAGTTTGCTGCTGGCATGCCGTTGTGGTCAATGCATTTTCAGGAATATGTTTGTGGCGAAATAATGATCCCTGAGTTTTCCGACCAAAGATCACATAAAGGATGAAACCTACGACAGGAAGAAGACTGAGAATACAGAGCCACACAACGGTTTTCTCTGGTACTCGATTTTCTAAGAGTACCACTCTCCAAATAAGTGTTACCTGAAGGAAGATTACGAACAGCAGAAATATCCATACCATACTATCACCTCATTAGCGGTTCGATTTGACCTCAAATTGCAGATACAGAGAAAACTAAGGCTCGTACCGATCCTTCATATGCCGACACAAAGCCATAGCAACACTTCTG
This sequence comes from Desulfosporosinus sp. UBA4726, assembly GCA_002404215.1. GTDB lineage: Bacteria > Bacillota > Desulfitobacteriia > Desulfitobacteriales > Desulfitobacteriaceae > Desulfosporosinus. Next base: position 19,068 of record DHJG01000032.1, on the reverse strand, counting down.
CTGTGCATAGTTTATCCCCCTCGGAAACTTGTTACTCTATATGCACTCGTATTATAGTCTGTTAGCCATTAAAACAGTTTTGAAATGGCCAGTAAGGAAAAAGACAAGTGCTT
>DHJG01000032.1:16382-18822 GCA_002404215.1 Desulfosporosinus sp. UBA4726 | reverse complement strand
TTTTAAGCACTTTGAAGATCACTCTTTATTGGGACGTTCCGTAGTAGATCCTCTTTTGTTTTTGGTAAAGGAGTTGACGCAGGCACCCAGCCTTTTGTCACAAACTCGTTATGCATTTCTATTAACCATGGAAGTTCCAAATCTGCACGTTCAATAAGATGAGGTTGCAGGAATAGTTCACCGGGATCTCCATGGGCGATTATCTCTCCGCTGTACATGATTGCAATCCGATCTGACCAGGAATACGCTAAATCGACATCATGAGTCGATAAGATAATCGTTTTACCCTCGCTGCTTAATTTATCTAAAAGCTGCATAAATTCCCGAGAGTGGCGTGGGTCTAGCCCAGCCGTTGGTTCATCAAAAATGATCACTTCAGGTTCCATGGCGAGAACGCCCGCGATGGAAACCCGTTTTTTCTGCCCATAACTTAACAGGTGAGTTGGCTTATCTTGAAGGTTAGTGGTTTCTGTATCTACTAGGGCTTTTTTGACTCTGGATATCACTTCTTCTTCTGAAAGTCCGAGATTCAGAGGACCAAACGAAATATCTTGCCAAACGCTAGCAGAAAACAGCTGACTATCTGGATCCTGAAAAACAATTCCCACCTTTTTGCGCAATTCAATCAGTGCCTTGCTCTTATAGGATATATCTTGTCCCTGGTACTTTATACTCCCTGAGTTAGGATGATAAATTCCATTGAATTGCATAAACAAGGTTGATTTTCCGGCCCCATTTGAGCCTAGGATTGCAAGCTTTTCTCCTTTTTCCACTTGTAGACTTACTTTGTGTAAAGCCTTTGTGTCATCTGGATAAGAATACTCCAAATCTACTGCCTCAATTATAATCTCTGACAAATTCATCACCTCCCAAGTAAATTTAAGATAATTAAGGGAATTTCAAATCCAACAATTATAAAGTAGTTTCTGAGCCTAATTGGGTGTTTCTTTGTGAGCACCCTAATTTCGCCTGTATAACATCGTGCTGCCATGGCATTGTATAGTTCTTGAGATTTCACGAAAACTTTCCCTAACAGAGCGGAAAAGAGGCAACTCATAGAACGGAAAGAACTTTTCATTGTTACATAACCTAAACGGGAAGATTGCGCACGGTTGATAGTGGTGGCCGTTTCCATAAAAACAAAGATAAAGCGATAGATCAACACCATTAATTCAGTAATAATCACAGGAACTTTCATGCGATTGAGTACTGTAATTATTTCGGTCATTGGAGTAGTTAGGGCTAAAAAATAGAGACAAGAAACGGCTCCTAATGATCTTAGCAAGAGATGAACCGCCGTGATCAGATCGGGATAGTGTATTCCAATGGTTAATCCCTTAAAGGTATGAGCCAACCAAAACCCCGAAGTAGTGGTCGAGATTGAAAAAGCAACCGTTAAGACGCTTATCATCAGAAAAGAAAAAGGAACAAGCATTAGCCTAATAAAAACTCGTGCTGGAATGCCCGCTTTGAAGATTATCCCTCCGGTCATCAAGACTAAAACGATTAGCGGTGTAATCACGGTGGGAGCAGCTAGGCACACAACCATAGTAATCATCGCAAAGAGAGACTTCTCCACTGGGTGTACTGTTTTAAGATTATTATTATAGGCGTAACTATCTATGTTCATCACTCTTGATCCTTCTTACTTACACTGTGTTTCCCTTTTATATAACCTAAGTAATAAAAGACGAATCCGCTTCCAATGGCTGCCTGCAAGGCAAATAAGAACGATTCGACTTCTGCACTAGGTGGTGTCCATATTGAGTTAAACCAAGGTTGATAATTTGGATTGAGCGTACTGATCGCTGCTGATGCTTGAGCATCAGCGCCTGCGAATTTGGCACCGCGTGTCATAAGAAGTGGACCAAACGATAGCACAGCTACTATTAGCAATAATAGACCATTCTTGGCAATCGGTTTCATGCCTTCACCCCTCGTTTTTTGATAGGTAACGATTGGTCTTTTCTGAAAGATAGAATTCTTTGAAAGCTTCGATGAGCCCCTGCATGGCGGGAACGTCTTTAATTGCGACCCGGATAAAATTACCTGGAAGACCTGAAAAGCTAGCACAATCCCGCACTAGAATCCCAAGACGTCCTAAATGAAGGATCAATTCTTCTGAGGTATGGTTTAATATCTGAATCAGGGCAAAATTAACGGAGGTTGGCCAAAGTCTCAGATCCAAAAAATCGCAAAGTGCAAATTCCCGGTAGAAAAATTCCCTGCTCGCTCTCAATTTTTCTCGAACGTCAAATGGATACCTCATATCCTGTAGCGCTGTGGTACCGGCATGCTGAGCAAGAACATTCACAGACCAGGGATCACGGTATTGTTCGAAGAGTGCCAGCATAGCCTTATCTGCAAAGACGGTGCCTAAACGCAACCCCGGTAAACTGTAAAACTTCGTCAAGGAGTATAAAACAATGAGATGCTCGTT
>DHJG01000032.1:0-16185 GCA_002404215.1 Desulfosporosinus sp. UBA4726 | reverse complement strand
GGGGAACAAAGAAAGAGTAACTCACACCCTACGAGGAGTTCTCGCCACACACGGTCTAATCCATCCTCGTCTCTCGCGGTTTCACTTTCTCCATCTGGTCGATTAAACTTCGCCCAGCCCTCAGGGCCCAACGGGATATAGCATACTTCAGACCCCACTGCCCGCGCTGCTCGTTCGTATTCACTAAACGTGGGCACTGGAATCGCTACTTTTTTGGGTTTCAACGCTTGAACGATTGTGAATATTAATTCCCCTGCGCCGTTTCCTACCATGATTGTTTCCACTGGCAGTTTTAGATGGGCAGAAATCGTCTTTCTTAAGGCCAGACTCTCAGGATCTGGATAATGTACAATCTCTGGCATTCCCTGTTGCAAAGACGCCCAAACGCCTGGCGGCGGCCCAAAAGGATTTATATTTGCGGAAAGATCAATAAATGAATCTAGGCCATACAATTCTTGAGCTCTGCGCAGATTTCCACCATGCATATATTCACCCCATTTTCTCCTTTGAATTAAATCTTGTTGCCATGATCCCACCACAATGACTGTTCAAGAGATCTAAGTGAGCTGGGGAAAAAAGTTGATGAGCTTCAAGTCGTAAGTTCTTGCGTTCCTCCTGACGAGAAAAGCCATCTTGCGGAAATACCCCAGCGAGTAGTGTACCACTATGAGCAGTGACAACACCGAGTCCTCCTTTTTGACGAATCCAGGCCAAGAAGGGCTCAAACAACAATTTCGGATTCATTTCCAGATTACAGCGTGCACTGATTGTCCCGGCAGTTGCCAGTTTTTCCAAATCTGCTTGCTCTATTCCTTCACGGGCTAATCCATAGGCCTTCTCAATTTCCCCTTCAAAGTGCCGATAGTGTTCTGCTAGCCCCGGTCGGGCATTGAACACCCGCGTATCGACAGTACCACCCCAATCTAGGGCGAGAAATAAGGCCGGGACTGCAGGTCCAAGTACGCGATGAGAATGCCCTTGAACATGTTCTATCTCCGTTATTCCTGGAAACATGACACTATCACTCGGTTCAATCCGTAAAGCAAAATGCGCTAAGCGCTCCGGAGCAGGATCTTCTCCGAGTGCCATCAGTGTGGCAGCCACCACGGCTGTGATGTCAGCTGTGGAACTTGCCATCCCTTTTCCCTCAGGAAGTTGATGCAAAAATTCCACCTTACCCCCTAGTGTAGGGAGACCTAAGTCAGCTTTAAGCAACTCCAAAACCTGGAGAGTTTTTGTTTTATCTCTTGGGATATCCCAACCATTGGCAGCAAAACTCAAGGTCACCCTAGCTTCCGAAAATCGGTCAATGGGACAATCCACGAGAAAGGGAATTCCTCTTCGAGCCCCTTGTACCCATTCCCCACACGTCCCAGGACATCGAGCTAAGCCGACAGCGATATCCATCAATATTCAATCCCCCTACGACTCTTAACCCCTTTAGCAAAAGGATGTTTTAGCATCGTTAATTCCCACCAACTGTTTACCATAGACTTTAAGGTATCGGGCATATCACGACCCGTAAGAATCCAGTGCAGAGATGAACGCCTTAATAAGAGTTCACTTAATTGGTCCAAGCCCAGAAAATGGCGGTTTAGGGCGTGGCTCACTTCATCTAAAATAATAACGTCATAAGTGTTCGCCTGAACTTCATTCGACACGTATTGGAGTGCAAGGTGTACCATCTCTAAACCAATCTCGGGAGTTCGGTTTTGACGAAAACATTCCCCACACCCTGTGCAGTGTTTCAGGCCGGTTCGGATCATCCCTGCCCAACGGCAACCCACTCCAAATTGGATGAGAGGTATTCCCAATCGATTAAGTCCCATTAATTCACCACTGTAGGTACTCCCTTTTAAGAATTGCACCACCAGAACGCGTTTCCCTTTAGAATAAGCTAATAAGGCCTCCCCGAGGGCTGAGGTCGTCTTCCCCTTACCCTGACCAGTATAGACGGTAATCATAAGTTGATTCCCTTAGAAGGCCACTTAAACCAGTGCTCAAGTAAATCTGGTTGCCCCGAAAAATGAAGGTGTAGATAAGATGCCACGATATTATCCCGGGCATAACCCTCCATACGATCTGCCTCGCCCCCTTTGAACAATTCATAAGCTGGTGGAAATTTACTATTATAGATCACGCGTGAATAATGAAATTCATGACCTTGGACAGTTGTCCCGCGAGGGCCAAGGAAATTATCAGCTTGAAAGACTCCACGTTTGTATCCAATACCCTGTAAACGCTTAGTCATTTCAGCTTTCATCGGAATGATACCTGCTAAGGGAACTTCTCTACCTTCAAAATCCATTATAGACTGACCCAGGTACATGTATCCTCCACATTCAGCATAGACTGGTTTACCACTCGCCGCGTAGGAGCGAAGAGAGTCTAGGAAGGTGATATTTTCGCTCAAGCGGTCTAAATGAAGCTCAGGAAACCCTCCACCAAGGAAAATACCATCGAGATCTTTGGGCAGTACAGAATCGTGTAAAGGACTAAACGGGATTATTGTATAATTCAAGCGTTCCGCTAAGTCTAGAGCATCTTGATAGTAAAAAAGGAAGGCCTCATCTAGCGCCAAGCCTAACCGGAATTTTCTTTCCTGAGCCACCGGTCTATCGGGAAAATTGACAGTCTTCAAATCAGAACTTAGAACAGAACGCATGCTAGATTTCGTTTCTAAAAAAGTAGATTCTTTAAGATCTGGTGCACCAAGCATAATGCTTTCGACAAGCTTCAAATCAATGTGTTCAGTTATCAGCTGGGAGAGAGTTTCGATAAAACCTTCTAAGAGTCCATTTTCCCCAACGGGAACCAATCCTAAATGTCGTTCAGGAAGATGAAGTGCTCCTTCTTTTGGGAGCGCTCCGAGAACTGGAATCTGAAGATCACTTAGGGCTTCCCTAAGTATTCTTTCCTGTGCTATTGATTTCACCCGATTAAGAATAACGCCTTGCAGGTTAATGCCAGGGTCAAAAGAGTTAAATCCATGAACTAAGGCCGCCACGCTACGAGACATCGAGGACGCATCAACAATAAGTACAATGGGCGCTTGCAGGAGTTTAGCTACATCAGCGGTACTTCCGAAACCCGCCGTTTTGCTCATTCCATCAAACATACCCATGACACCCTCAATTACTGCCCAACTATCTCTAGCACTATGAGCAAAGACGGAAGGAAGATGTTCACCCAACAACCAGCGGTCAAGATTACGGGAAGGCCTTCCTGTAGCTGCCGCATGATAGCTGGGATCGATGTAATCTGGCCCGACCTTGTAACCCTGGATTGGACGCTCTCTCTTCTTCAAAGCCGCCATCAAACCAGTAGCAAGGGTTGTTTTACCCACTCCGCTATGCGTTCCCGCTAAGACAATCCTTGGAATCTTCATGCTGTTTCTCCCTTCCTATACTTAATGTACTTAATGCGATTCTTTTTATTAACTAATATCTCTACAACAACCCACTCGTTACCACACTACGTATGCTAACATAAGAACAGGTAAAATGGATAACCAAGTCGCCGTTTGAACCAGTCTCCGACAATGAACAATGTCAGAGGCATTCACTGGATGGAGTGCTTCTCCCATTTCTGCACGATGATGAGGTTGACCATGATAGCTATTGATGCCGCCAAGGCGAACACCGAGTAATCCAGCAACAACACTTTCTGGATTTCCACCGTTAGGACTAGGATGACCCGAGGCATCCCGCCTCCACATTCGATAGGCATGACGTATTGGCATCCGCCATAACCAGCCTGCGAGGAGTAAGATGGGAATTGATAACCGTGCTGGCACATAATTAGCCCAATCATCGGTTCGGGCGGAAAACCAGCCAAATTCTTCAAATTGTTCATTCCGATAGCCGACCATCGAATCCAATGTGCTGACCGCTTTGAAGGCCATTGCTAGAGGAGCCCCTCCCAGTGCCGCATAAAAAAGCGGAGACAAGATACCATCGACGAAGTTTTCAGCGAGCGTTTCGACAGTCCCTCGTACAACTTCCCCTTCGGAAAGATTTCCGGTGTCCCTGCTGACCAGCCAAGAAAGTCGCTGCCGAGCCCCGCTCAAATCTCCGTGTTTTAGAGGATCCAAAACACTTTGCCCGGCATCTAGTAGGGATTTTCCAGCCAATGACGTAAAGATAAAATACGCACTGATGCCCATTCCCACTAAGGGATGAAGTGCATTTGCTCCCAAGACTACTGCCCAGGTAAGTAGATAACTTCCGCCAACCACTAGAATAGTTAGAAGGACTCCACTCCGACGGCGTGCCTCGGGAGATCCTTGATTAAGATGGTGCTCCAAAAAAGCAATAACTTTTCCTATTCCAACAACAGGATGGGGCCAATTACGAGGATCTCCGATGATTTGGTCGAGAAGAAATCCAATCAGGACAGCGACCCAGATAGTCACTGAGAGAAAACTAATCGTTGCCATAATTCAGTGTCACCCGGTCATTCTCTCTGACGACATTGTTTAAGCTGATCGTATCCTGAGAAATCGCTCCCGTATCTAACCCCATAATAGCCCGAACTCGTTCAATATCCACGCTCTGACGCACTAGATCTGCCAACTCATTAAACGCTGATTCACGAAGTGCTGACTGGGAAAGGGTCGCTTCAACTGGTCTGATGCGATCTCTGCGCTCCCAAAGCCATGTCAAAAGTGCCGTTCGTAAGCTATCATTATCAAAAATCCCATGTAAGTAGGTTCCATAGGCGTTACCTGCTTGCAAACCATCTGAATAGGATATTCCGTTCGATGTTAAATTAAAAAGGGGCATCTGTCCTTCATCCATTATTGATCGGCCCATATGTATCTCATAGCCAACGACTGTTTCTCCGGTACATGATTTAAGAAAATCTCGATCAGAAAGAATTGTCCCCTTACTCTGGACGGTATGTTTCTGCGGATAAAATTCCGTTACCATTGGCAGAATCCCGAGACCAGTTACTTCTTCAAGCGCCGACTCCGTATGCAGTGGGTCCTTCACAGAGCGTCCCATCATTTGGTATCCTCCGCAAATACCGATGAGAGGGACTTCCTCTGCACAAAGCTTCTGAATCTGCAATCCTAAACCGCTTTCATGAAGAAAACGCAGATCAGCGAGGGTATTTTTACTTCCCGGAAGAATAATGAGATCTGGTTTTCCCAGATTAGCGGTCTCAGTGACATAACGCACCGAGACATCCGGTTCGTCCTGAAGCGCATCTAAGTCTGTAAAATTAGAGATATAAGGAAAGCGAATAACTACAATGTCTAGTTTATCAGTTAAGGAAACAGAGGGTTTCTCATCAGCCCCATCCAAAGCTACGGAATCTTCATCTGGAATGCGGATTTTATAATAAGGGACAACTCCAACCACAGGTATTCCTGTTCTTTCTTCAATAAAATCTAAGGCAGGTTGAAGAAGTGCCAGTTCGCCGCGAAACTTATTGAATATGATTCCTTTTATCATTTCTCGCTCTTCGGGTTCGACTAATTCCAAGGTTCCCACAACAGCAGCCAAGGCACCACCACGATCAATGTCTGCTACAAGCAGCACTGGTGACTTCGCCTCCATGGCTACTCGCATATTAACAATATCATTTGATTTAAGATTAACTTCTGCCGGACTCCCTGCCCCTTCAATAATCACGATTTCGTAATCGTGAAGTAGTCCGTGCAAGGCATCCTGGACGAACGGCCAGGTCATCCGTTGATATTCCCCGTGGTACCGAAGGGCCGTCACATTCCCCTGCGATTGTCCCATAATAACCACCTGGGAACCGGTTGGGCCACTTGGTTTCAGTAGAATTGGGTTCATTCGCACCTCTGGTTCGACCCCGCCAGCCTGCGCCTGAACGACTTGTGCTCTGCCCATTTCTCCACCTGAAGTTGTCACAAAAGAATTAAGGGCCATATTCTGCGCTTTGAACGGACTAACTCTGTATCCTTCTTGGTAAAATATTCGGCAGAATGCAGCAGCTAGCACGCTTTTCCCAACACTTGAAGAGGTCCCTTGGATCATAAGTCTCGCTGCTGTTTTTTTACTAGAAGACAAATAGGTCACCCTCTTTTCTTACAGTAATTATTTCTCGCCCTTTAAAGCGGTGTAAATTAACGCATTGACAACGGTCGCGGCGAGTGGACTTCCCCCTCGAGTTCCCAAGACTGTTATCGACGGGATCTCCTGACGAGACCACAGTAAATCCTTAGACTCTTTAGCACCTACAAAACCAACCGGTATTCCGATGATCAAGGCCGGACGTGTCTCCGGATTCTCCGCTAAACGCAGGACTTCGAGCAGAGCGGTTGGTGCATTACCAATTGCCACGATTGAGCCACGCAAGCTCTTCGGGTGCATTCGAAGAGCTGTCATCGAGCGAGTAATTCCCCATGCTTTAGCTTGTTCTAAAACTCCGGGGGCATTTAGATAGCTTTCCACAGTTCCACCTAACGATTTAAGTTTCTCTTTGGAGATACCCGCGCGGACCATCTCAACATCTGTAATGACGTTCGCGCCCTCCTTCAAAGCCTTGAGCCCGCAAGCAATTGCTTGCGGATGAATCGCGATCACTTCTTCCAAGGAAGGATCCCCACTCGTATGGATTAATCGTTCCACAACTGGGTATTCATCATCTGACCAGGAACGCGTCAATCCAGCTCGTATGATGCGCATACTTTCTGTCTCGATACGACTCGGGTCTAGAATAAATGATTTCATTTGTCCATAACCTCCTTAATGCGCAGGCTTGCCAAATTCGCGATGCCGTCATCCGCGCCTAGCTCTTTAGTAAATACGATTTCAACGTCCGGATGTTGTGCATTAATTTCACGCAATTCCTCATGGATATCTACCGATACGTGGACTCCACGAAAAAGAAAGAGTGGCATCACTATAATCTTTAATGCTCCAGCCTGAATTTTCGCCTCTACCGCTTCTGGAAGACTGGGGTGATCATGTGCCATATAGGCAGGGGTTACTGTTTGCCCCATTAACAGACTTACTTTTTCAGCAACAACTAATAGTCCTTGGTTTGCTTCTGCACGGCGACTGCCGTGGCCTAAGATGATGATCTCCGATTTCATAAAATCTCCTCCAAATGTTTAATAAATTGAGAAATTGATACTTCTTGAGCGTCTGTAACTGGTCGTTTTAAGATAACTAACGGGATGTTTAAACAGAGACAAGCCTGTACCTTTTCGAGGGTTCCTCCCACTTTGCCACTTTCTTTAGCAACCACAACCTCAATACTTAATTGCTTAAACATGGCTTCGTCCCACTCTTGAGAAAAAGGCCCTTGAGCGGCAATGATTTGATTCGGTTTGAAGCCTAAGGCTTCGCAGCGCGCCAACACCCCCGCTGTAGGCAGAACACGAATATAGAGCATTTTGTCCTTCAGAACAGGTAGAGACACCCATTCTGGCAACGCGTTGCTTCCTGTCGTCAACAGAATACGTTGCCCTAGCTCGGCAGCCATAAGGGCTGCAGCTGGTATGTCCTCGGCCCAATGAATGAGAGGATGAACCGCCAACTCAAGGGAAGAACGCTGCCAGCGAAGATAAGGAATTGCTTGCTTTTCGCAAACCGTTTTTGCCATTTCCTTCACATTAACCGCGTAGGGATGGGTTGCATCCACAATTGCTGTAAAGGCACTACCCTCTACGAGGTCTGTGAGAATTTGAGTATCCATTGCCCCAGAGCGAACTTGAAGCCCTTTCTCGAGTGCCAAATCCGCACCATATGCGGTTAGAGTAGAAACTAAAACTTCATGGCCACGCTGTTTTAGGGCATCTGCTAGCTCACGTCCATCCTCTGTTCCTGCTAAAACCAACAGCCTCACAGCATATACCCTCGAGGGGTAACCATATAGGGGCCTATCATGCGAGTTTGAGAATTGCCGATAATTACAGTTGTCAGCATATCGATCGTGTGATTTGTGAAATCGGCCAGTGTGGTCATTTGCACGCTGGATTCCTTGCCCCGTAATGCCTCTCGAACAAGGCCAACCGGAGTTTCAGGACGACGATGGCGAAGAAGAATCTCGCGCACAGTCTCAATGTGTAGCGGACGTCCTTTACTTTTAGGATTATAAATTGCAAAAATAAAATCCCCTTCAGCTGCTAAGCGCACGCGTTTCTCAATGACTTCCCAAGGGGTCATGAGATCACTTAAGCTAATGACTGCAAAATCATGCATCAAGGGAGCCCCCAGCATGGACGCTGCAGCAGTGGCTGCTGTTATTCCGGGAATGATCTCAAGTGGGATGTCCAATAGTCCCTCTTTCTCCAGACACTCAATCATAATACCGGCCATACCGTAAACACCAGCATCTCCACTACTTACCACGGCTACGCTATGTCCCTCAGCTGCCAAACGAATAGCCTCTTGACAACGGTCAATTTCTTGACGCATCCCGTTAGAAACAATTTGTTGGTTAGTTATGTACGGCCGTATAAGATCAATGTAGGTTTTGTAACCAACGATGACATCCACTTCATTCCAAACTGTCTGAACTCGTACAGTCATATGGGCAGGGTCTCCAGGCCCGATACCCACGATAAAGAGTTTTCCCTGCTTATCGCTACGGTGACCCCCCGACCCTTGATCTTCGGCAGAACTAGATGTCCCTCCCGAGTTCCCAGTAAGCTCGCTGCTTCGCATACTCCATCCACTCCTATCTTTTCTAATACAAATTTGGATCGACTTAATTGTTCTTGTTCATTGACAAATTGGAGTCTCTCCGCTGAAAAGGTTTGAAAGGGGACCCGTAGGAACTTTGCCGCTTCAATCAAACCTAACTCATCCGATTTAAGGTCAATACTATAGATCCCCGCCACTGCCTTAAGGGAGGCCCCAATCCGTTCAACTGCCGAAGTGATTCCCTCTAAGACTGCCTCAGTGGAAATCCCCCGCCGGCACCCAACCCCAACACTTAAGATCGGAGGAATTAAATAGATACAATCTTTCTTAGTCAATGGTCCGAGAGAAGCGTCTAGGAAAACATTCGCTTTTCCTTTCTCATGTTCAAGCAGAAACTGATAGTGTCCATCATTTACCCAAGCACTTGCGTAGTTTAAAGGATAATTGGACCACACATTTAGAAAACCTTGCTCTAATAATAAGCGATTGACCGCTGGTAAATGTTCTAGAGGTTCAACCTTCCAACCATATCTTCGGGCGTACTCATCAGGCGCAACCACCCCTCTGCCATCAGTAGCTGTCGTAATAACCGCAGTTACGCCGAGCTGACGGGCTATATGATTGGCCCAAGCATTTGCGCCACCCAAATGCCCGGAAAGCAAAGGAATGATAAACTTCCCCTCCTCATCAAGAACAAGTATCGCCGGATCGCGATCTTTACTTTCGATCAAGGAAGCAATTTGGCGTACCACAATCCCTGTTGCCATGACGAAAATGAGAACCGAACACTCCTCCCAGAGACTAGGGACCATATCACGCAAACGATGAAAAACGTGCTCCTTACTTTCGGGACTCTGAGCTTTCTCATGGATAAACAACTCACGCTCAACAGTACTCGGGAGGCTTTCGTTAATACGCCGGGCCGTAGCCATCCCTCGATCCGTCAAGGCCAGAAGTGCTATTTTGGCATTCACGGTTTTGAGCCTTGCCTGTATTCATGCGTAAAGGTGGGGTCGTAGAGTTTCGAACGAGCGTACCCGTTGGCAGGGTCCAAGAAATCTCCGACCAGAATTTGAGCCTGTTTCCGAACTCCTGCCTGCTTGACTTTTTCTTCTATAGTTTCTAAGGTTCCAAGTATTATCTCTTCTTCTGGCCAACTAGCTTTAGAGATCACAGCAATTGGGGTCGAGGCTGGATAACCACCCTCCAGCAACGCTTCGACAACAGAGCCCATATCCTGGACACTTAGAAAGATGGCCATGCTGGCTTGATGTTTCGCTAATTTCGAAAGTGCTTCACGCTCAGGTACAGGAGTACGCCCCGCCAAACGGGTAAGAATCAAGGTTTGACTGATACCTGGCAATGTGAATTCCTGCCTGATCGCCGCGGCCGCCGCAAACACCGAACTGACCCCTGGAATGACGGAATACGCAATATTTTGCTTGTCTAAGTAGTCGAATTGTTCCTTTACCGCTCCATACATACTGGGATCGCCCGTATGGAGACGCACAATCGTTTCCCCACGCATGGTTCCCTCAGTCATCAAAGTGACTACTTCTTCTAACGTGAGATGGGCACTGTCATGGACAGGTGTACCTTTGCGACAAATGCCAAGTAATTCTGGGTTGACCAAAGAGCCAGCGTAAATCACGCGGTCAGCTCGCTCCAACGCGCGAGAACCTTTGACCGTTATGAGTTCTGGATCACCCGGACCTGCGCCGACGAATATTACTTCACCCTTACTATCTTTTAGACTCACCTTTTCCCCTCCCCAATAAATCATTTTTAACGAGCAATAGACTAAGATAATCGATTTTCTCGGATGCGAAGTCGGACGGTTTAGGCTCCCAGCGAATCTTCTCTCCAGGCTGTCCGAGCCGCGTTAGCAAGACGGCTTTTCTCCCGCGTTCTTCGAGAAGCGTCAACATTTCTGGAAGTCTGCGAGAAACTTTCATCAAGACCACGTTGGGAAAGTTGAGGAACTCTCCGACATCTTCAGTACTTGGTAAGATAAGAAGAGGCTCATCACCTGTGGCTAGAGGCAAGTTAATACTTGCAGCTGCAGCGGCCATAGCCGTGATTCCCGGTACTGTTGCAATATATTCCTGAGGTAGTTCTTCCTGGAGAATATTAAGTAAGTAACTGTAGGTACTATAGAGTGAAGGGTCACCCAACGTAATAAAGGCAATGGATTTGGCCTGTTTTAGTTCGTTCAGAAGCGTCTTTGCCCCCTCGCGCCAAGCTTTTTCTAAAACCTGCTGATCTGAAGTCATGGGCAATTCCAGTTCAATTAGGCGCACATTTGCAGGGCAGTGAATTTTGGCAATATCCCAAGCCACGCTTTCTCTATCCAGCTTAGATTTGGGTATAGCTACAATATCAACCGATTGGAGAACATTTACGGCTTTTAATGTTAAAAGATCAGGATCACCCGGACCTACCCCGACACCATAGAATTTACCCCAAGTTGTATTCATTTCTTTTCCCCTTTTCGTGCTGATAATATAAAGACCTGGTTCAAGGCTTGGGCCATATGAAGATTTTTGACTGCCTTCCAGCGAACTGCTTGAATTGACACGGTATCGATGTCCTGATAGTTAAGCTCTGTGAGCAGTTTCAGTCCTTGAGCCACCGTTTCGATTGTCACTGCCGTGATCACAATTCTTCCCCCATCAACGAGTGGCACGAGTTTTAAGATTTCCGGCAAACGGCCACTGCTGCCACCGATGATACATACATCGACTAGGGGAAGCTCACTAAAAACATCCGGTGCAGCCCCAGAAATCAGACGAAGATTTGAGACACCAAACTTTTGTTGATTGGCAAGAATCAGCTCTTGCGCCTCTGGCTTATGTTCAATTGCGTAAACAACGCCTTCAGCAGCAAGACCGGCAGCTTCAATACTAATACTCCCAGTACCTGCCCCAATGTCTACAACCTTGTCATATAAGGAAATTTGGGCCTTGGCGAGCACTTGAACTCGAATTTCCGCCTTCGTCATGGGAACCTCTCCCCGTAGAAACTCTTGATCCGGAATGCCAATCCTATACCCTGTACTCGCCTTGATTTCCTGTCCTAAAGCTGGATACAGGATGACAATGGCATTCTGTAATGACGCCATTTCTCCAGCCAGATGCTCAGCATCCATCGTTTCCCAGACTTCCTCTGGATAGGCAAGGGCATTACCGACAGATATAATGGGGTTATAGCCCCGTTCCAAATAGAGTTGAGCGACTTTTTGAGGGGTATTTTCCCCACCGGTTAATACTGCTGTCGGACGCCTAATCGTCTGGGGCAGTACCGACAATGGCCGTCCATGGACACTTACAAAGGTTGCCTCCTGCCAAGGAACACCAGCTCTAGCAAAAGCGAATTGAAGTGAACTGATCCCCGGGTAAACATCTATTCGTTCCTCGGGAAATTCCTTCTTGAGCCTGGGCAAAAAACTGAAAAATCCAGGATCGCCAGAGACGAGAACCCCCACTACTTGCTCTTCGGAAAGTGCATTTTTAATGATTGCCAGACTGCTGGTAAGATCACCAGATAGGCAATACTCAGGTCCCGAGAAATCTGGAAAGAGCTGAAGTGCCCTAGACCCCCCAATCAAAACGTCGCAGTGCTTTACAAGTTCAACAATTGCCGGTGGCAACCATTCCGGCCTTCCAGGACCGATACCGATCACCTGTAACATACAAAACCTTCTTCCCTAGTATTATTAAGTTGCTAGGTTACGACTGAAAGGCAGCGTATTTATAATGGTAAAAAAAAACGAGCCTGAGCGGCTCGTATGGTTTACCCTAAATAAACACACACATCTCCTATCGCTCGTAGGTCAGTGATGGGTACTTAAGGCAGGTTTTCTGGCTTCAAATCGTTTTCTCCTTCATCCCAGCATTCGATCGAGGGATTTCTGAAGAAAACTCCTTGTTTACAGTGACGGGACCGCGCCGGATTTTCACCGACTTCCCCTTTTGTATCCTCTTTACAGAGGAACCTTAAGCATTTAGATATTTAATTTTATTAGATAAAAATCTGACCGAAATATTTATTAGGCTATGAGACAAGTATATATTAAATTCCTTTTATTAGAAAGTACTTTTAGAAAATAATAGCAATTGAATTACTCCAATTCTCGCAATTCAAAGGTTAATAATTAGCGAACACAAAAATACCCTGAAATTACCAGCATATTATACTGTGCAATAGAGCAATATATGATCATAAGGGTACGTAATGGTTGAGTCAAGATTTATATATGCTCTTTAACGGGTGTATATGGGTCGGCCAAAGATTATATACAGGTGATAAACCGCTTGTATATAGTCGGAGGGAAGATCCATTATGGTGGGGAAAGGCTTTATTGCAGTCTATTCGATTGTTTTAAGGTTCCAACTTATCTTAATGGGTCGAGCTAAGATTTTACTGGGTGTTGAGTTTTTCTTACGCAACCATATATCGGAAGGTATATGCATGTGTAAGAAAGTCGGTTATATTCAGCTGTGCGGTTGTCTATAGCTGGGTAGATATCTTGTAAGGTCGAACGAATCATCAATATAGGTGGTAACCTGCTTGATTATGGTCGCCAGATCCTAGTTAGGTAATCAACGATCTATATTGGTGTTAGGTAGATCATTACGTGCTCTTATTATATAGCTTTTAGGCTACTAGAAATAGTGGCTTTTTTGTTTGAATTAACAAGTTTGTGCAAGGGACCTTGCAACAAACTCGTTTTTAATCCAAGGTCTCTGCTCTAGCATTAATCTCGCTTTACATCTTTAGGTATAAGACCCCATCTTAAGATAAGGGGCGGTTACCTCATTTTGATGGATCACCACGGGAACTTGTTGAGATCTTTAAAATTTCGGGATATTTTTTCCGTAGAATATTTCGGCCATTTCCTTCTTTAGTTTATGTTTGATCCGTTTCTTTTCACTCGGTGGGAGTTCCTTTTTCTCCATGTCGAATAAGTAATTATCCAGATCGAAGTCTTTTAAGATCATCTTAGTATGAAAGATATTTTCCTGATAGACATTAACATCAATCATTTGATAGAGATCTCTTTTTTCTTTGGCGAGAAAATTTTGGATTGAATAAATCTTATGATCTATAAAAAGCTTCTTTCCTTCAAGATTTCTTGTAAATCCCCGAACTCGGTAGTCAATGATGGCAATATCCGAAGAAAAATTAGCCACAAGGTAATTTAGTGCTGTCAGTGGAGAGATTTTCCCACAAGTTGAGATATCGATATCTGCTCTAAAGGTACTAATTCCTTTATTCGGGTGGCTTTCAGGGTATGTGTGTACAGTAATATGACTTTTATCTAAATGAGCCACAACGGCCTGGGGAAACGATTCAGGTTTATTTAGGCCCTCTGCTTCGGCTTGGTAGCCTCCCTCCTCAGCAATAAGCATTGTAACACTTGCCCCTTGAGGATCATAATCTTGTTTGGCAATATTCAGTACATGCGCACCGATCATGCTGGCTACATGCAATAGAATGCTGGCTAGGCGATCCGCATTATATTCTTCATCAATGTACTCGATATATGCTTGTCGTTGCTCAGGAGTCTTGGCATAGCATATATCATACATATTAAAGCTCAAGGTTTTTGTAAGATTATTGAAACCGTATAATTTTAGTTTTTTAATTTGTTTAATTTCCATCTTCATCCTCCAAGTATTATAGTGATTACAAGAGTTAAAGTATTTGTTCAAGAGGATTTCGAAAATTCGTTTCCTAAGATAAAACAAGTACCCCAATTATTATACATCTTTCAACATATCTTGGAGGTATTTTTTCTAGTTAAGAATTTTATTTGTTGAAACGCATGATTAATACGTGTTCTTAAGTTTTAATCTGATTCACAGACAAGCAAAAAGCCAACTTCGAGAAGGCCTTAATTATATTAGCCTAGTCATTATATCAACTCCATGGGAACCTAGTTTGATTGGCTTTAGTATATGCATTAGAGTATCTTTTACTATCAACGCTTACTCAAGAGCAATATAAAATCCCATAACAAAGTATATGGCTTATTCTTAAAAGAAAGTGCCATACTACAGACAGATTTAGCGCTTCAAATCTATCCTGAAGCGAATATCTCCTAAGTTAACGCGACCGTGCTCTTAAGCAGTATTCCTAATCGCTCTCTTTTTATCGTATTCCGCCCAACGTTCTTCCATGGACATTGCCCTAGTCTTCTTTTCCTTTTGAATTATAATGGGAACTGAAACTTCCTGAATGCTTGGAACTTCAGCAGCTTTTATAGTCTGATCACCTTCAATTATTGATATAGTATCCTCTAGTTTTGTAGGCGTTGTTGATAACGGTTCCTGATTCCATTTTTGTGTAGTGGATATTGCTTCTTTATATCCTTCTATTTCTGTAACAAATCGTGCAATTCTAACGCTCGTTTCTCTTACATGCCCATCTATTTCTCTTTCTATTTTAAGAATATACAAAATCTTGTTCACAGCTAAAATAATCATGGTAATTAGCACTAAGGTTGACAAGCCCTCAATTAATTGAAATAAATTGATTTCGAAATTGGCCTTTTGACAAAAATCAAAAACACTATTAATCATTGTACTAGTCCTCCCTCTATTAAACTATTTGATATCTAATGAGTAGCTGATAATAACTAAAATAATCCGTTTCTAAGTTATTGCTATAACTAAATCACATCCTTATTTTATAAATATATTTTCTATAAAACCCAGAGAATTACCTTCCGATATATTGTAAAATAATGTCATATATATTCTAATGTCTACACTACTTCACTGATAATATAAAACCCTTAGTACCATCAGGTTTATTTCTTGTACAAAGAATAACCCGATAAACGATGCCCTTAAGCAACGTTTTATCGGGTTATAATCTAACTGTTAGTTATTTTAATATTCTTTCAAAATTCCTAAATAATTATGCTTTGTCGATGCTCTTGATTCCTTCTTTTATCTTTCCAGATATCTGCTCCATAAACTCCTGGAACTTAGTATTGGCATCATTAGATTTAAGTACTTGAGAATCTTGTACACATATACTTTGTAACTTTTTAAGTTCATCCAATTCTTCTTTGCTCAATTCAATACCAGCAATTTTCTTGCGATATTGGTCCTGTTGTGTTTTCTGCAGATCTTCAACTAACTTACGGGCTTCCGGATTATGTAAAAGATCATACTCTGCCTGCTTAAATTCTTTGTACATGGGGGTGAGAGCAATTGACTTACCAAGTTCAGTACATTTTTGCATAATCTCATCTAATTGTTCCATTTTCACGATTCCTCCTTAAAGTAATTTCAAAAATTTCATCTAGACCAATGTAAAGTCAGCAATTTTAGCTACTACCTCTTCGCTTCATTCTGGTTAAAAACACATGAAGAATTCGTTTTAACCATAGTCCTATCTTACCCTAAATTCTAAAGATGAACCTTGAAATCTAGCTAATCGTCGAAAG
Source organism: Desulfosporosinus sp. UBA4726 (assembly GCA_002404215.1). Lineage (GTDB taxonomy): Bacteria > Bacillota > Desulfitobacteriia > Desulfitobacteriales > Desulfitobacteriaceae > Desulfosporosinus. Next base: position 99 of record DHJG01000032.1, on the reverse strand, counting down.
CATGCTCCAATTATTTGCAAGCATGCTTTACGACGCTAAAATCGAGGATAGATACACATTCCGCACAACTCGAAATTTGCACCCATCCCCTCTTTAAGA
>DHJG01000093.1:3594-5335 GCA_002404215.1 Desulfosporosinus sp. UBA4726 | reverse complement strand
GCCTCCATAGGATGCCTCGCGACAACATAAATTTGCGTGCCCACCGAGAGAGAGCATACGCCCAACGAACGTTGCTCTTGAAGTGTGATTGCCTCTAGGAGAGTCTGGAGTACATAGCCAAGCACCGTCGTATCTTGCCAAGGCAGTGCCAGTTTATCTTGCCCCATTCGCGTCGCAAGGCCTGCAGCCATTACCACAAATCGAACCACTGTAGTGTCCCCTCCTTGGCGTCTCCGGTAGCTATACGCAAGTGTTTTGGTCTATATTTCATATCTTTAACTTCCCGTTGAATTTCCGTCCACCTGTGGTCTAGGTCAGACAAAGAGCTGTCTGAATCCTTTGAAGCTCTCGTGTTAAGGAGAATAACCCAGGACATTTGGCCATATTGAGGATCAAAAACAGGGGAGCTCAAGAAATAACGCCAAGCCTGCTCTGCGTTCCAAACCTGCCCAATAAGCTCCAAACAACCAGCCGGTCTGTGAACATGCTCTGCCTGTAGGACTCTGCCCCACAAACCACCATCCAGAACTAATACTACACAATCCGAGCGCTGCGGAACTTGGGGCTCATGGGCTTCCCAGCATTTTAGTTTCAGCCCCCTGGCCCCATCTCCTTCTATAACCCAATACAAGTTGGGGACATCTTTCTGACTTACCTTCGCACTCGCCTGTACGGATCCATGAATCCCTACGTTGGGGACGGATCTCGCACTTGCGATAGCCGCATCGACCGCTTTCAGTGGCGGACCCAGCCATTTCCCACTTTCTGCTATCACGTCGACATACCAAAAGCAGGCCCCAGCTTGTTTATAAGGCGGTGGGTTGAGATTTTTCCAGCCCTTTAGCGATTCCTCTGGAAAGACTTTCGTCGTGGTCGTTGCAATAACCTGATTCCCGAAGGAGTTAATTTCTCGAGTGAGCGAGCGAAGACAGGTCGTCTTACCTCCGGCCCCAATGAACGTAACAACTTGCACGCGCCCTGTCATGCCCCACAAACTGCCACTCGTCCATCTGTTTCGGACCCCTGTATCTGAACTAGCCATGTTTTTCTCCTGTCGTGGGGCTTTTAAATTTGCCCCTGTCTATAAATTACCCTCCTGCGGAGGGGGGATTCATGAATCCCCCCTCCAAGAATTGCCCATCCCTCTGACAAATTTATTCTACTTCTTATAGGGGGTTTCTCGTAGTGGAAGGGAACACCTTAGTTTGCCGTCATACTTGTAGTAGGCTGAGGCAACGGCTGGTGCGGTCGGAATGGAGGCGATCTCACCCACTCCTTTGGCCCCATAGGCTATTGGGGAGGAATTCTTTTCTATAATAACAGACTCAATCTCAGGCACTTCCGTCGAACGGAAGAGGCCCAGCGTTCCAAACTTAGCAGTTGGCACACCATTCTCAAGGGGGAAATCCTCACGCAAAGCATACCCTAATCCCATGGTAACCCCGCCTTCGATTTGCCCTTCTATAGCCTTCGGGTTAATGGCCCTGCCCACATCGTGCGCTGCCACAACTTTTTCGACTTTCCCCTCGGCATTCAATAAGACAACTTGAGTAGCATAACTATAAGCCACGTGACTGATCGGATTCGGCTTGTCTGAATTCATAGGGTCGGTTTCCCCTCGGTATTCACCGATAAATACGCTCTCTTCTAACTCCTCCAAAGAGGATTTATACAACGCTTGTTGCAATTTGAGAGAGGCCTGACGTGTTGCCTCACCCGTAAACATCGTCTGCCGAGAAGC
>DHJG01000093.1:3044-3343 GCA_002404215.1 Desulfosporosinus sp. UBA4726 | reverse complement strand
GTGTTTTTCATACAACAGGCAATCCCTGCCGCATGCGGGTGGGATTCATACACTTCACGAACAGCAAGCAGAGTTTCCTTAATCGCCGTCCCCTCATCACAAATCTGGCCAGTAGCATTAACCATACCCGATTCCAGGGCATTGAGATAACGAATCTCCCACGGTGAAATTCCCACCTTTTCGGCCAAGAGGTCCAAGTTGATTTCCGCTGCAAAAGCTGACTGTGTTACCCCAAAGCCCCGGAACGCTCCTGCAGGGGGATTATTCGTATATACGCAAAGGCCTGTAATATCGACATT
>DHJG01000093.1:0-2891 GCA_002404215.1 Desulfosporosinus sp. UBA4726 | reverse complement strand
GCGACAATCTTAGCCACCATCGCCGTCAATTTCCCTCTCGCATCACACCCAGTTGTGATATCCATTTCCATGGCATGCCGCTTAGGATGAACTAAGATACTTTCCTGGCGAGCTAAAGTAAGTTTCACAGGTTTTTGTGTCTTCATGGCTAGCAAGGCAGCATGATGCTGGACACATAAATCCTCCTTACCACCAAACCCACCGCCGACCAGCTTACTGATCACACGTACTTTTTCCGCAGGAAGCCCGAGCATATCCATAATCCCATGTTGGTCATCATAAACGCTTTGATCCGAGACATAGATCGTGATTCCACCGTCTGCTTGGGGAATAGCTAAAGCACTTTCCGGTTCCATAAAAGCATGTTCTGTTGGAGGGGTCGAATAATGGTGTGTGACAACATGCGCCGATTTAGCCAATGCTTCTTGAGCATTTCCGCGATTGATTTTTGTAGTACTCAACAGATTTCCTTTGGGATGAATACTATAAGCTTCCTCCAAAAGAGCTTGTGTCGGGCTAAGAATCGGTTCCAGTTCTTCATAGTCAACTTTAATTAGCGCCAAGGCCTCACGCGCTTGTTTTTTGGTTTGGGCTGCCACTAAAACAAGCGCATCCCCTATATAACGTGTCTCTTGCCCGACAGAAACCAGTGTCGGCCAATCATGAAAAATATGACCGTGATCATGCTCCCCCGGAATGTCCTCCGCTGTCAAGACAGTTTCTACGCCAGGATAGACCCGTGCTGCAGATATATCAATAGCCTTGACAATCGCCCGTGGATATTTCGTCCTCAACACCGCTGCGTGAAGCATCTGATCAACATGCATGTCATCAACATAGTGTCCAGTTCCTAATACCTTTTCACGAGCATCTACTCGATGAATACTTGTTCCAATTCCAGCCCCAGATTGTGCATTAGCTTGAAGTTCTCCTCGTAACACTTGGCCCGCCAGCATAATCCCTTTTTCAATTTTCACATACCCCGTGCACCGACAAATGTTCCCGCGAATGCTCTGTTTAATTTCTTGGGGCGTAGGGTTCGGTACCTTATCGAGTAACGCTTTGGCGCTGATCACCATACCGGGTATGCAAAAACCACATTGCACGGCTCCCGCTTGCGCGAATGCCCAAACATAGGCTTCCCTCTCGCGCTCTGATAACCCCTCCACAGTCATTAGCTTTTTCCCCACAACCTTGGCAACGGTCAATAAACAGGCGCGCATCGCCTTGCCGTCCATAAGTATCATGCACGCGCCACAAGACCCTTCTCCACACCCATTTTTAAGGGACGTAATCTGGGCCTCATCACGCAAGAAATCCAGGAGTTTCATATCCTCTTGTACAGTGTACACTGTATCGTTAATGTCAATGTTAAACATTTCCCCCAACCTTTCTCTTAAGAAATGGCTTACGGGATAAATATATCCCTGTGGGTTTTGCTGCCTGGAGCTGACCGTCCTTCACAACGTGTTGACCACGGAGAAAGACATGTTTGGCTTGACCCTTCTGATTGAAGCCTTCATAGGGAGTATAATCAACCTGCTGATGAAGAGTTTCAACCGTGATGGTCGATGAAGCCAGTGGATCCCAGACCACCAGGTCTGCATCACTGCCTGGAGCGATCGTTCCTTTACGAGGGAACAATCCGAATAATTTTGCTGCATTTGTTGAGGTCAGGGCCACGAATTCGTTGAGCGTTAATTTGCCGGTCATAACTCCATAAGTGTAAAGTAAGCCCAGGCGCGTTTCCACCCCAGGAGCCCCACTTGGAATCTTACTAAAATCGTTGAACCCTAAGTCTTTTTGCCCTTTATAATTAAAGGAACAATGGTCAGTCGCTATCGTTTCTAAGACCCCGGTTTGTAAACCAGACCACAATTCCTTCTGATGGTTGACCGAACGCAAGGGCGGCGAGATTACATACTTGGCACCGTTAAATCCTTCTGAATGATAACAACTGTCATCGAGCAAGAGGTATTGTGGGCAAGTTTCGGCATAAACCTCTAATCCTGTCAGTTTAGCTTCTACCACTGCTTGGAGTGCTCCACTACAGGTGAGATGAACTATATAAAGAGGGGCCTCGGCAATACGCGCAAGTGTAATAACCCGGTTGGTTGCCTCCGCTTCCGTTTCAGGCGGCCTTGTCAGCGGGTGAAAATATGGAGCAGTCTGGCCCTGGGCCCGCGCTTCTTTCACCAAGTAATCAACGACATCTCCGTTTTCACAATGAACACAAACGAGTGCCCCACACTCTCCCGCCTGACGCAAAGCTTGCAATAATGCACCATCATCGACTTGGAGAATATTTTTATAAGCCATATACAATTTAAAGGAAGATACACCCTCCAGGTTAACCAAATCTGTCATTTCTTGAGGGACTTGATCGTTCCAATCAGTAATTGCCATGTGAAAACCAAAGTCTACATAACTTTTGCCGTCGGCTTTGGCGTGCCAATTTTTTAAGCCCATTTTCAGGGTTTCCCCTTTAAACTGAGTGGCATAATCTAAAATGGTTGTTGTCCCACCCAGCACCGCCGCAAGAGAGCCCGATAAGAAATCATCTGAGGTAGAAAAGGTCCCCATCGGGAGATCAAAATGGGTGTGCGGATCAATTCCTCCTGGAAATATTAAGTAGCCGTCCACATTGATCACCTGATCCTCAGCTTGCTTGATTTCATGACCTACGGCCACAATTTTCTCGCCTTCTATGCGGACGTCTGCTTGATACACATCGACAGCTGTGACAATAGTTCCACCGTTTAACACTATACCCATGTTAATCTCTCCCGTCCGGCCTCTCGCTTTTGACCTCTGATTTCTAAAAGAGGCGCAGAGTGCTTCCCGTATGGGAACGTCTCTGCGCTCATTCTTTTTCACCTTAAAATCAGTTT
>DHJG01000103.1:2957-7271 GCA_002404215.1 Desulfosporosinus sp. UBA4726 | reverse complement strand
GTCTGGGCTGTCTTACTGATCGTTTCTGAAATAAGATCGTCAATATTGACATTTCGAAGAGCGAAAAACAAGCTGGGATCATCGTCCAGCCGAGTTCCAATCCCATAAAGAACCGCAGCTACGTGCTTACACATATTAGCATAGTCAGGGCAGCTGCATTTTAATGATATCTCCTTTGGGGCAGGAAACAAGCCTCTGCCCTTTGCTGTAAACAATTCAGAGAGTGCTTTGGGAAACTTACCTTCAATTAGCTCCTGCATTGAATCAATTTTTCCTGCACAGTCGTTCGTCAATGTTTCCCAAATATCCTTGGACAGCGCTTGAATGCTAATAGTCACATGATATGGTTTTGCTTCGCTCCCCTGCACAAGAGCACTAATATTACCTTGAGTCATTTTGAGGTCTAGTACCGCACCGTGACGGACGTAACTGCGACCTCTACCTATACGGTTGGAATAGTCCGAATAGCTCTCCAGATTTTTATTCCAGGATTTGCCCCACCAGGTTGTGGTTAGCTTGGTTCCTGTAATAATTACTGGAGATATATCCGGATTTTTCTTCTTTAATTTTTCAACGCTTTTCTGAGCCTTTTTTCTTTTTTCCGCAACAGGAATATATTCTGGAAAACCGCTATCATAAGCCATATTATAACCCTCACAAACTTTAATTGGTAAGTCTGAATAACTCCACAAGCTGCTTGTTATCCATTTCAGTAATCCAATTTTCCTGATGATCCGGAATAATTTCTTGCAACAATTTAGTTTTATCCTCTATCATTAGATCAATCTTTTCTTCGATTGTGCCCTTAGTTATAAATTTGTGAACAATCACATTCTTCATTTGGCCTATCCGGAATGCCCTATCAGTTGCCTGATTCTCAACGGCAGGATTCCACCACCTGTCAAAATGAATTACATGGTTGGCAGACGTGAGGTTAAGGCCGATACCACCTGCTTTAATGGAAAGCACCATAAAAGGTACATACTCCGTGCCCTGGAATTTAGCCACAATATCTTTTCGTTTGGTCACAGCCGTTGCGCCGTGCAAGACAAGTCCTTTATGCTGAAATACCGTCTCCAGAAAGTCCTTAAGCGGTTCAGTAATTTCTTTAAATTGGGTAAATATCAGAACCCGTTCCCGCTTCTCAGCGATGGTTTCGCAAATTTCACGTAACCTGGCAAATTTTCCGCTTTCCTCCTCAGCATAGTAATTCTGACCCAGCAATTGATCGGGATGATTGCATATTTGCTTTAATTTCATAAGCGATGCCAGGACGAGTCCTTTACGGTCCATTCCATCCGCTGATTCAAGCTTCATTTCAAGGTCATTTATAAGTTTATTATAAATGACTACCTGTTTTTTGGTAAGGGTAGCATACGTTTTCATTTCAATTTTCTCAGGCAAATCAGAAATAACATTCTTGTCTGTCTTCAATCTTCTCAGAATAAATGGACTGACTACCCGCTTCAATCTGGCATAACCCTCAGGAGTTTCTGAGAGTTTCTTTGTGAAAGCGGTAAATTCCTTAACATTTCCTAAAAGCCCTTTGTTCAAGAAGTCGAATAGTGACCATAAATCAGAGAGACGATTTTCTATTGGTGTACCCGTCATGGCAATTTTATAAGTGGCTTTTAATTGTTTAACAACCTTTGTTTGCTTCGTGCCCGGATTTTTAATTGCCTGGGCCTCATCTAAAATCAAGGTATCCCAAGTTATGGTTTTCAACCAATCGTATTTCAAGAGCATTCCATAGGTCGTTATAAAAAGATCATATCCCATTAGACGACTGCTATCATCTTTCTCTGAACTTTTATTTTCTGAGGGATGGATGACGTAATAGTTCAAGGAAGGTGCAAACTTGGCGATTTCACTCATCCAGTTAGCGATTAGTGAAGCTGGCACAATCAGTAAGGCTTTTTCCTGTGTTTTAGTTCGAATGTAGTTCAGAAGTGCAATTACCTGAACGGTTTTCCCAAGACCCATGTCATCAGCAAGACAGGCACCCAACCCTAAAGTTTTCATAAAATGAAGCCAGTTTAGGCCCCGCTCTTGATAAACCCGCAAACTAGCTTGAAAAGCATCACCACACTCAACCGTTTCAATCATTTCAGGGTGCGTCAACTTAGTAACGACCGTATTGAGCCATTCCCCATTCGTTACTTCAAGTTCACAGGCTTCTTCTGAAACCTTTAGTATTCTTTGAGCATTTAATTGAAAACGCAAGGCTTCAATCATATTAAGATCCGTTTTGTCCATCAGTTTTCGGGCTTGTTCATAGGCCCTCAGAGTTTCCTTGAGCCTCTCGCGATTGACCTCCACCCATTTCCCTTTGATTAAGGCAAGCCCTTCCGTTTCAGAAAGTAACTTCTTTAATTCGCTAGCCTGAATTAATTCCCCACCCAGAAACAATTCAGCGCTAAAATCCACTAAGGCCTCAAAATTTAAGCGGGATGGTGTTTTCGTCCCAACACTGACGGACAGCTTTAAGGACTCAGCCTTATTCTTCCACCAATTGGGCATGCGACATAAAATGCCGGCTTCCTCGTAAACAGGTATTTCCTTGAGAAAGGTATAGGCTTCTTCGGCTGTCAAGCTAAGCGGATGAAATATTTCTCCTGATTCAACAAGTTCTGAAATAAACGCACTGTTTTCCGTGGCTTTGTTCACCGTCGCGAGTAGGTCCAGTAACTTTTTACTATTCTCTCCATATTCGGCAATCGCATTTTTAAGTGGAAGATGCTTTGATTTTCCGTCGCTTGAGACCTCCGCAGAATAGGTAGCCAAAAAAGCGAACGGGTATTCCTCCTTTTTACTCTCAACCAAATGAAAGAACACACGCCCTATGAGCTGAAGATTAGGATTAAAAGCGGCAAAAAAATCCTCGACACTACCCTTGTAGCTCTGGATCATGTTACTAAATACTTGATTCAGTTTTTCCCAAGCTTGTTCAAGCCAAATCTGATTTAAGTTTTCGATACCCTTTAAGTAAGGTGCATTCTTCAAGAGTTGTTCAATTTCTTCTTCGGCGATATCGACCACTATTTTTTCACGCAACACTTTAATATCTGGATTCATGGATAGTTTCTTGACAAAAGTCGAGGCTATCTGTCTGAAATAATGGAGAGAATCCGACATGAATCCTGTTCGATCCGAGAAACCAAGAAAGATAAGCGCTTCATTGGGGTTTTCTAAAAATCGTTTGTAGATTTCTTCCTGGAAAACTAGTTGCTGATCATCCATCTGTTCTGCTGTTATCTGCCAGTCAAATTCATATCTGCCATCCTCCTGAATTATAACAACGAGTTCTTGGTCGGTTGATTTTACGGATTTATCGATGCTATACAAAACCACAAATCCATCCTTTCAGATTTCACTTGACTCGCATTACCCACGAACCATAATCCGCCTTTCTATATACTGAAAGACCTTAAGCGTATCTTCTGTCACAGGAATAAACTCCCTAAGTCTTTCAAGATATCGTTTGCTTTTGGCGATTTCCAACGCGGTCGGAAAGGTCAGGTCCAGTAGCCAGGACAATCGAATCAGCTTAATATCCACGGGAGTCTTGACAGAAGTATAGGAAATCTGCTCTCCACTCAAAATGCCCTGAATAATTTCCGGAGAATAGCTTTCATCCGTATGGTTACTATCTACAGCCAAATACGGAGTCCTCCAAGGCTTCTCATAAAAATTAATGATCTGATCAAGAATGTCCAGTTTATCCGCATCCCGTATGAGCCTGCAAAACAATAATGTATTCTCAACCACGTTTTCATCAATAACACGCTGATTGTGGTTTCTTATGGCTGTGAGAATAATATCCTTTTCCAATTGACTCATGCGACCTGAAAAGACTTGATTCTGCTCCAGAACAGACAATCCCAACTTTGCATGGTCTTCGCTCTGATGATCTTTGAACGTACGGTATTTTACAAATTGTTCAAAACGACCGATATCATGAAAGAGTCCAATCACCTCTGCTAAAAACATCTGGTTCATATCAAGCTGAAGATCCCGTCCAAGGCTTAGCATATAATCCCGAACTCTTAGCGAATGTTCTTTTTTATATATCAGGTTGGCCTCGACCTTCTCATTTTCCGAAGGATGGCTCTTTGTATATTCTTCAAACCAGGACGTAAGAAAGTGAACATCATCTTGAGTCATTGTAAAGTCTCCTTAAATTTTCTCACATGGCGTTTTCCTCTTTATTATACTCCTGTACTGCCCTCATTATAAAATTAAAGCTCCACCAATTAGCCTTTATACAAAAATAAAAACTGGCAGTATTCATTACTACCAGTTTTATTCGATCCT
>DHJG01000103.1:0-2768 GCA_002404215.1 Desulfosporosinus sp. UBA4726 | reverse complement strand
GGAGCTCCGCTCTTATATAGCTATTGGAAAATCAATGTAGAACGTGGTACCATTCTCATCGCTTACAAAATTCATCTTTGCTTTATGACGTTCGAGAATACTTAAGGACATTGAAAGTCCCAATCCGGTCCCATCTTTTTTTGTAGTGAAGAAGGGCAGTCCAATATTATCCTGAAGTTCATAGGGTATTCCCTGACCTCGGTCACATACAATAAGTTTTACTGTCATATGATCACTTTCTGTTATTAACTTAATGATTCCCTTGGCTCCTGTAGCTTCAAATCCGTTTTTTACCAGGTTCAGAATTACTTGTTTTATTTCATCGCCATCTAGCATCGTTTTGATGACACTCTTCAGTTCAACCTCAATTATTTTATCTTCTTCTAATGCTTGGGCTTCCATGAGAGGTAAAATACTATGTATTATGTCATTAATGTCATGTAATTCTAAATTCGTGGGTTTTGTCCTCGACAAAGAAAGAAACTCCGTAATTATTTGGTTTGCTCTATTTAGTTCATCAATCATTAATATAAAAAAATCATGATAAGGAAGTACTCCTTTCTTTAATTGAAGAAACTGTAGAAAGCCTTTAACCGTTTGTAAAGGATTACGAATTTCATGTGCAACACTCGCTGACATTTGCCCCAGAATATTGAGATGCTCTAGCTTTATAAGTTCTTTCTGATATCTCAAATTGTCAGTAATATCGATTCCTATTTCTAATTGACATGGCTTCCCGTTAATATTAATGGGCTCAGAAGATACGATTAGACTTTTATACCCATTTAATCTAGTTTTAACTGATATTACCCCACTTAATGTATAGTTTCCATATTGTTGTTCTATCCGTGTCTGTGCAGGCTGGCTATCAACCGTCAAAAATACTTCTTCTTTAGTCTTTCCTATAATTTCATTGGGAGTATAGCCAAAAAAATCTGCATAACTAGCGTTTATACTAATGTGTTGGTTATTATCGAGCGAAATGATTGACATAAGCGCATGACTATTTCTGAAGACTGCCGAAAACCTTTCTTCTGCTCGCAATAATTCATTTTGTGTATGTTTAATGTGAGTAATACCTTTAAAAAAAGCAACAATATAATTACCCATCATACTAAGAGCAACTTCATACCAACTATTAGTACTCGCTCCGCAGAATTCCAATTTAATCTCTTTCCTGTCATTAGCAACCGTGAACATGGCATGAAATAAATTTGTATTGATATATTGAGGGGATATTTCCCAAAAAGACTTGCTCATCATATATTCCCTGGGATAAAGAAAAAACTGTTCTGCCTTAGAATTCATTTTAACAATATAGTACCTCTCGTTCAAAATAACGCAGGCGTCAGGAATACTGTCAAATAAATGAGATGATAATAGCTCATCCAAATTTGGTTCAACGGACTCTAAATTAACTATTGTCATTGAATCACTCTTTTCTAGTCAGCTTAATAGTATCTTATACCCCGCCACTCTAGAAAGCTGTCGATTCTTGCGGAATAGCAATTTTTTCTGACATACTAATTCCTGTAATCATCTCGCTTTAGCAAGTGGAATATATTAGATATTCAATTTCAAATAAATTTGCTTCATTCGGAAAAACTAAGCTAACGCTTGAAAGGAGACTTGAGCATGAGGATATTCAATAATATAGACCAGCTTTTAAAACTCTATAGTGTCAGAAGAAAAATGAAAGATTCCATCCCCATCGGTTTTCTCGGTGGCTTAATTGGAACTATCGCCATGGACTTGAGTAATATATTGTTTAAGAAAACTGGGCTAAGTGAAAAAACCTATGCTGAGTATGCAGGATCTGTTTTATTGCGACCATTTAGACTATTGTCAAGAAATAATTATCTATTTGGGCAATTACTACACTTTATAACGGGTTCTCTCCTTGGAATACCCATGTTTAACTGGGAAAGATAACCACTTATTTAAAGGCGTAGTCTATGGAACCTTTACCTGGGAAATGCTCTATACTTTAGGCCAACGACTCGGAGTCGTTAGGTCCAAGACTCATAACACCAGAACACATATGACTACTTTATTTGATAATTTGATTTATGGCCTAGCTTCATCTGCAACCATGGTTTTCTTAGCTGAGCCCTCGGTCTTCACTCAATCCGAAAAACGAATTGGAACTTCGGTAGATGATCCAACCTATAAACTTAATCAAGTTCCGAAAGATAGTTCGGCATCTACTTATGAAAATGAAATGAATATTTATCATTAGCTAACCCTTATTAGGAAGTATTACTTTTCCTTTTTCTATTTAAAAAGTAGCTAATATCTACCTAACCCAAAGATTCATGTCCTCAAAGGAACCGGCGATATGGCAATTATTGATCAAGCGCCCTTGATATCCGTATCCCAGTTTATGGAATACTCTGTTCATTCCGTAGGACTGGGCGCGTGCCAGAGTATACAGGTTAAATGAGCCTTGCTTTTGAACTTCATATTCTAAGATGGCCAGTAAACTCTCGGATAGCGAATGCCCCCTGTAGTCTGCTAATGTTGCACAATCCGTCATTTCGCAACGGTTAAGAATGGGATCAGGATAGGCAGCTGCAACCCCAATTAGCTTCTCTTGTGAAAATGCTCCAGCGAAGATATTTCCCAGCTGCATTAATGAGCAGATATATTTAGGGTTTTCCACAGGAGAGGGATAACTTGTAAAAACCTCTGTCAGTAATTGTGATATTTGCCCGGTAAAGAGTTCATTTAAAAGTTTCACCTCTATTCCAAGCGGCAAGGGTCGTGAC
>DHJG01000059.1 GCA_002404215.1 Desulfosporosinus sp. UBA4726 | reverse complement strand
GGATAACTATCGCCCTCTTCCCATTCTACTGCACGTCCCTTTTGATCAACCATGATGGTTTGCTTGGTCATGGAGATATTACCCAACACAAGATAGGGGCCATCTTTAACGATTTTAATCTTAGGAATACTTTTATCTTTGAACATCACTACTTCCTTCCATTTTGACCACCTACGAATAGGCAGCTTTGTTTCGACAGCCTTATGGCTTTGCTTTAAATCTAATTGAGCCATGGGTATTGTCACAGAAGGGCTTGTTTTCTGATTCACCACAGCGACAAAGCGTGACCTGATTTCTGACTTCGTACTCAGAACCATCTGATGATTCGATCACAACACCACCCTTTAGCCAAATTGGACCGCTCACCCCGCCATTGTATGAAGGATCTTCAATGATCCCTATGGAGGGCTCCAGCTTTTCTTCTATGGGTTGTCCAGTCCTATCCCAGGCGAGCAGTCTCCCCGCCGGACAGTCCCAAGCTCCTTGGATCGCGCTAGCACGGGATTTCGGGTTACCGGAGTCTTCAGCAAGTTCCCAAACTGAGCCATCTTCCCTATGACAAAACCTAGCATAGGCACAAAGCTCTGGGAGGTCCGTGATGATAAGCTCTGGTCCTACAGTCGCTCCTGCTCGTTTTATATATTTTTCTTTGTTGGCCGTTTCTGTACCCTCAAAATCAATCTTATGTTCAGTTCCGTCGCAGTATGGACTGTCTTTTGAGTGTCCACAGCGGCAAAGGGCATACTCTTCTTGTTTAGGATAAGCCTCGCCCTGTTCCCATTTTACAGAACGACCTTCTTCGTTGGCAATGATGGTTTGCTTGGTCATGGGAATATTGCCCAGCACAAGATAGGGGCCATCCTTAACAATTTTAATCTTAGGAACAATCTTATCTTTGAACATTATTATGCCTCCCTTTATCCACTACATTCTGTAGATTCCTTCTATGAGAACTTTATTGGAGCATATATCCATTATACATCTTAATTGTTATTTTCCCATCTTGCATAGGACTAACTAGGAAATTGTAATAAAGTTAATATTTTTATTGATTGTCCATTCTCGTCGGACGGTGAGAAGTATTTTTTCGCCTAAGAAAACCCCTCGTTCAACTTGTGATCGAGGGGCCCCTGATTATACATGCTAGACTTCAGATCCTTATGCCCCTCCAACTGCCGGAAACAATGATACCGTGTCTCCGTTCTGCATCACATGATCTGTGCCCGTATCTTTACCATTTACGAGGCAAATTTTCACATGGTCTGACGGAATGTTAAGACTTTGGACGACATCTTTTACTCGACTCTGCTCAGGTACTTCACTATTCTCAACTCCAAAACGCCCTTCACGTAATTGTGCGAAAAGTTTTATCGTTACATTCATAGTCTAACCCTCTTTTCATTTGTCATATTAAAACGGTAGTACTGAGTCTAGTTCCTGATTTGTAAAGTCCCAAATCGCGTTATGGGGAGGAACCTCTTCGCTAAAGAATTCAGGCAACCGATCATCTTTACTCGTCAAACCCGCGGCTCTGTTAAACTCCTTTTCAGTTTGCAGGGTAGTTCTCCCTAACTCAAACCAATCACCAATCGAACTTTTCGTTCCATATTGAGCGTTCACCATATCAACCATAGCCTGCGCTACATCTCCAGAATCGAGCACTGCAAAGGCAACAAATATACATAGTCCACAGCTATCTATGAAGGTAGTCGCAACCTGCAGATTACGCGAAAGCTCAATCTGGCCTTCTTTTTGTAATGGGTCTACAAACCCACCAACCTTTAATATATTGGCAGTTACAGCATAACCGGCAGTATGATCGGCGCCCATTGGCGTCGTAGCATACGTAACTCCGACTCCTTTTACGGAACGAGGATCATAGGCTGGTATAGCTTGGTTCTTGACAGTGGCTACTCGGGTTAAACCATAGGCCTTACCCGTAAATGAAGCACCGTTGCCTAGAATTCTACCAAGAGGTGTCCCCTCCTTGACCTCGCCTAAGAGTTTCAAGATGCCTGGTCCATCACCGAAAGAAATAACCCCCGCTTCCATAGCAGTCTGCATGGTTACCGCCATTTCAATACTATCAAGACCAATATCATCACATTCGTGGTCAGCGGTTGCTATGATATCCAAGTCATCAACCTCACACCCTGCTCCAAAACCCCATATCGTTTCGTATTCGAAACCTGAGGTTAGATACTTGTTATTCTTGTCGTTATAAGTTTGTGAACAGCGAATAACACATCCTACATGGCAGCCGTGAGTCGGATCCCCTTTTCTTTCCATAATAGTGTCATACATAGTTTCTCCGGAAATTTTCTCTGCGCCTGCAAAATTTCCTCTTCGAAAGTTCTTAGTTGGTAACCCTCCTGCCTCGTTGAGGATATTAACCAGTACATCGGTTCCATATTTAGGCAGAGCGTCACCACTGACAGGATGACTGAGCAGACCCTTGTTAAAAATCTTAGCTGCATTTTTAAATGCTTCCTTGTCTGCTATCTCAATTCCAGCACCGTCATTATCGTCTAAAGTAATAAATTTAATTTTCTTGGAACCCATGACTGCACCTAATCCGCCACGCCCGGCACTACGAATATGTCCCTTAGGATCTTTTACCGAAATATTTGCGGCAGACATCTTATACTCTCCCGCTTGACCAATCGTCATAACGCCGGTATTTTCTCCATATCTATCCGTTAATGTTTTAATGACCTCATAGTTTCCCTTGTCTAGAAGTTCTGTCTCTTCTTTAATGTTGACACCATCTTTGTGGACGTGCACGCAATAATACTTATCGCCGGGGGGGATTCCTTCGATAATTAGTGCCTTGACACCTAATTTCGCGAACCTTTGAGCAGCAGTACCGCCGGCATTACTTTCTTTAATACCTCCTGTTAGTGGACTTTTAGAACCCACAGACAACCGCCCTGAATTAGCGGCCATAGTCCCTGTTAATAAGCCCGGTGCAAAAACCAATTTATTCTTACTTCCTAACGGATTACATGCAGGATCTACTTCTTTAGCTACAATCGCCGAAGTAAGAGCCCTTCCACCCATTAATCTCCACTCGTCAGGCACTTCTTCAATCGTGGACGAAAGATTAGACATGTTTATACGATAGATTTTCAACCGCCTACCTCCAATACATCATATTGATTAACTATTACTCAAAATCCCAATTTTATGATTAGCCGCCTATCGAAGGAAATAATGCCACAGTGTCCCCGTTCTGTATAACAGATTCGCTGCCCGTATCATGACCGTTCACAAGGCAAATTGCTACCTCTTCAGGCGGAATATCAAGACCTTCAACGACATCCTTCACTCGCGTTTGCTCTGGAATTTGAATTTCCTCTACTTTAAAACGCCCAGCGCGCAATTGCGCAAAAAGTTTCACTGTTGCTCTCAAATGATGACCCCCCTTTCCTTAGATTTAATGTTGTATTTATTGTGTGCGCAATTAGAAAATTGTATCCAAAATTATATAGATAACTCACTATGATTAAATCTAGCTTAAGACATTGAAAAAGCACCTTTGGGATTACTCCATAGGGTGCTTTGTTTTCTTATTAAATTTAAATTCACAACGGCTTTTGGCAAGGATATTTTACCTCTTGGCAAGGTATTTTCTAATATCAAAGGCAACTGCAAGAATAATAATCAGGCCTTTGACAATAAGCTGCCAATAAGGATTCACGCCAATAAACGTAAGTCCGTAGTTAATCACCCCAAAAATAAGCACCCCTGCAAGGACTCCCGGTACGGTTCCAATCCCCCCTGCAGTCGACACACCTCCCACAACGCAGGCTGCGATCGCATCTAGTTCATACATATTTCCATAATTATTTGTTGCCCCTCCGGTTCTGCCCGCTTCGAGCACTCCAGCAAGACCATAAAGAGCACCAGCAATGGCATAAATATATAACAAATTACGTTTTACATTGATTCCAGAAACGATGGCTGCTTGAATGTTCCCTCCAATAGCATACATATTTTTTCCAAGTTGTGTTTTATTAAAGATAACCCATACAATGATGGCAGCAATGAGCGCTATGATGACAATATAGGGTATTGAATATGGTCCGCTCGTTCCAATATACCCAGTGCCAAGATTATTCGTAAAGTCCGGTCTCAGACCTCCAATAGGCTGCGATTCATTGGGTTTGATGTCAAAATAAATAGAGTTCGCTCCATACACGGCTACCATTGTGCCTAATGTGGCAATGAATGGCGGAACGCTAAATCTTGAAACGATAAGACCGTTGATTAGCCCCACGACAAGTCCTGCTAGTATTGCGATTAGAACAGGTAACCATAAAGGTAACTCTGGCATACCTGGATAAAACCTGTGCGCGTAATTTGGAACTTGCAACATGGAAGCTGACAACACCGCCGTTAACCCTACAACACGTCCTGAAGAAAGGTCTACCCCTCCAGTGATTAAAACAAAGGCAGCACCTAGGGCAATTATGACTCGAGTGGAAGACTGAAGTAAAATATCACGGAGGCTTGTGACTGACAAAAACCTTGGATCTCGCGCAGAAATCCCCAATATAAGGAGAACAAGCACAAT
>DHJG01000165.1:18158-21273 GCA_002404215.1 Desulfosporosinus sp. UBA4726 | reverse complement strand
GCGATTGCGGCTTTCCTTCATGACATTGGTAATGCCGTTAATCGTGTTTCCCATGCTCAAACAGGAGCAATTCTCGCAGCTGGGATTTTAGAGAGGCATGGTATGTCACCGTACGAAATTACTAGTATCATTGGTGCGATTGGCAACCATGATGAGCTTGATGGTAATCCAGTCAATAATATTTCTGCCGCTTTAATCCTTGCAGATAAATCAGACGTTCATCGCTCGCGAGTCCGTAATTCTGATTTGGCTACGTTTGATATTCATGATCGAGTTAATTATGCCGTTAAACGTTCCTTTCTTCGAGTCTATCCGAAAGAACGCATCGCTTTGGAGCTCACGATTGACACCGAGATTTGCCCAGTGATGGAGTATTTCGAGATCTTTCTGGCGCGGATGCTTCTATGCCGTAAGGCGGCAGAATTCTTACACACTAAATTTGAATTGAAGATTAACGATGTTAAATTGCTCTGATGGAAACTAGATTGACATTACAATCCTGAAAGTTTTATAATGAGGATTGGCATGGGCAAGTCCCATTAGATTAAAAGGGAGGAAAGCAGATGAGACGGGGAAACATCATTAAGCTAGTGGCGCTTGTGTTACTGGTTGCAGCAGCGGTTGCACTATCGATTAAACCCCTAGTGGATCCCGTAAAGGGTATCCTGTTGGGGCTTGACCTACGTGGTGGAGTGCATTTAGTACTTCAAGCGGAACAGGATAAAAAAGGCACAGCCATTACGAGAGATGATATCGACAAGGCAAAAGCGATCATCTCGAACCGGGTCAATGATCTAGGGGTATCCGAGCCCGTAGTCCAAGCAGACTATGATAAGAAACGTATTATAATCGATTTAGCTGGGGTTACTGACCCAGACAAAGCGGTGGATATCCTGAAAACAACAGCTAAGTTAACGTTTAGGGATCCCCAAGGAAATGTCGTGTTACAAGGGGATGATCTCAAAGATGCCAAGGGTGGGCAAGGTCAGGGTCAAGGGTTTGTGGTTAATTTAACATTCTCATCAAATGGGGCCAAGAAATTTGGTGATTTAACGACCAAGTTGATCGGTCAACGACTTGGGGTATATCTGGATGATAAACTCTTGACTAATCCAACCGTTAATACACCGATACTCAACGGCCAAGCGGAGATCACCGGATATGATACCTTGGAGGCTGCGGCGAAAGATGCCGTGCTCATGCGTTCCGGTTCCTTGCCTGTGAGTATGAGTATTGCAGAGAAACGTCAAGTGGGAGCATCTTTAGGTGTCGACTCGCTTAACAAAAGCATTCTGGCAGGCCTCTACGGTCTAATCTTTATTTTTCTATTTATGCTTGTTTTTTACCATTTACCGGGGTTCGTGGCCGATTTCTCGTTGATCGTCTATGCACTCATCGTTCTATGGGTTTTTTGGATGTTCCGAGTGGTACTGACGCTTCCGGGCATCGCTGGTTTTATTCTTACAATTGGGATGGCTGTCGACTTCAATATCATTATCTACGAACGAGTGAAAGAGGAAATACGGGCTGGCAAATCGCTGCGGGCTGGCGTAGAGTCTGGATTTAGCAGGGCCTTCATTACAGTTATCGACGCCCATGTGACGACGCTGATTGCCGCAGTAACCCTCTACGCTTTTGGAACCGGTTCTATCAAGGGATTTGCGCTCACCTTGGGCATCGGGATTTTGGCAAGCTTATTTACCGCGATTACATTTACCCGACTTGTATTACGCTTGACTGTGGGAATCAACCCAAAAATGAATACGAGATGGTTTGGCGTTAGGAGGGATGTCTAATGGAGAAAACTGGCCATGCAGCGACTTACGAGGAAGTGCAAAAGTTACACCCACTTTATTTCAATATTGTGAAGAAACGGTATTGGTGGTTTGCTATTTCGTTACTCATTATTATCCCGGGAATCATTTCCCTCTTTATGCAGGGACTGAATTTAGGGATTGATTTCAAAGGCGGAACCATGCTCGACGTGACCTTTAATAAGGCCGCGACACAGGCTACTATTACCGATACGATGAAATCGGTGGGACTAGAAGGTCAGGTGCAGTTGTCCAATGGAGGGACTACCGCGTTGATCCGAACAGTGGCCCTTGAAGAGAGTAAACGAAATGAATTGTTGAAAGCCTTAGAAACTAAGGTTGGACCGTACAATAAAACGAATCTTAAAGAGGACAAAGTAGGCCCTGCCATGGGTCAAGAACTCACGCGTAATGCCATTTACGCCTTGATTATTGCCATAGGCATGATGATCATTTATATTACGATTAGGTTCCAATTTGTCTTTGCTATCTCCGGTATTATTGCCCTATTACACGATGTTTTAGTGGTGATCGGGATTTTCTCGTTGTTCCAATGGGAAATCGATTCGACGTTTGTGGCGGCCATTTTGACGATCATTGGTTATTCTATTAATGATACCGTGATTATCTTTGATCGGATTCGCGAGAACGAAGCCAAGATGAAGCGTACGGATAGTTATGAGGATATGGTGGATAAATCCATTTGGCAGACCATGCGCCGTTCCATCAACACGGTTGTTACTGTACTAATCGCACTCCTATCGGTGTTCATCCTGGGTGGAGAATCCACAAAATTGTTCTCCTTAGCTATGCTGATCGGGGTATTTGCTGGAGCCTATTCCTCAATCTTTGTCGCTAGTCAAATCCTCTTCGAGGTGAAGAAACATATGAAGAAGAAACCACGTAAAGGTGGTAAGGTGATTCGTGCTTGAGCCTTAATATACGTCTAATTTAAAAGGATCCCGAGAATTATTCTCGGGATCCTTTTTATTTTGCCCTTAAGTTAGTTGCTGGAGATTAAAAGTGTGTGCTAGAATAGAGGTAAAATAAATCGATACGATTAGAATAACTGAAATAATCAATGTTAAAATGCAAAGGAGCGCACAGCGGTGCTGAAAAAACATACTAGGGCGTTAGTTTTACTTTTCCTAATAATAGGAATTATACTTGGGATCGGTTGTGGTGAGGAAAAGGCCTCCATTAAATCGCCAGAGGACTCTTTGCCTACGACGACATCAGCACAGGCTTCTTCGACTCAGTCGAGTTCTTCTGAGTTGGCAAGTATCGCTTCTCAAGCTCAA
>DHJG01000165.1:15965-18044 GCA_002404215.1 Desulfosporosinus sp. UBA4726 | reverse complement strand
CAATCTACCTCAATTAAGCCGAGTGAGATATCCAGTGAATTTTCAACCAATACGTCAGGATCTCTCTACGTGCAAAAGGTTCAAGCGGTACCAATCCTTTACTACCATTCCGTTCGGCAGGAGGATGGAAACGAATTAAGGATGCCGCCGGACCAGTTCGAGGCCCAAATGGCTTATTTGAAGGACAAAGGGTATAATAGCATCTCCTTAGAGCAGTTATACCAAGCTACATATCAAGGGGGGGCCCTTCCGCTAAAACCTTTTGTAATTACTCTTGATGACGGGTATCTAGATAATTATACGATCGCGTTTCCCATCTTGAAAAGACATGGCTTTACAGCCACGATCTTCATGGTCACAAGTTATATTGATGGAGAAGGATTTATGTCCTGGTCCCAGCTTAAAGAGCTTGTTGCAAACGGGTGGGAAATCGAAGGCCACACGGAAAATCACCCTCATTTAACAAAAAAGGATCCTCAAACAGTGTTAAGTGAACTCGAAATTTCCAAGAAGCTATTAGAAAACAGGCTGGGACAATCAGTGAAATTCTTTGCCTATCCCTATGGAGACCTAAATGCTGACGTTGTTCAGATGGTAAAAGATGCGGGGTATGCGATGGCTTTTACGACAGAACGGGGCTGGGCAGATGGTAAGGCGGATGCATGGCATGTGCATCGAATTTATTGCTTTGCGTTTATGGGAATGAATGAATTTGCGCGGCGTTTACAAAACCCAAACTATTAGACTCACTTTTCTAGTACCTATACGAAAGTATAAGTTTCAGGTAGCATAATTTGGGTGGTTTTCTTAAGAACTCGTCAAACTTGATTTGGGGAGTTCTTTTTGTTCACTATTTATATTGAAGGCAAAAAATATTTACCAAATATTAACATTCTTTATGGCCTTTACATATCTTAAAGTGAGCCCGAGAAATTCACTAATTTGGGAAAGATGGAGGTTGCTTAATATGGCATTTGGCGTAGGTGCTGTTGAAGGAGTCGACGGCGTTGGATGTGGAGCTAGACCGAATTTTTTACCGGGAATTGCAATTGTGACTGTAATTATCCTTCTGTTAATCGCATTGGGAATAGTATTTTAATAATTGGTTTTTTAGATCTTATTATTTGAAGATAGGAGGGTATATCATGTACGGATATGGAGCAGGAAATGCTGGATATGGCGGAGGTTGTTGTGCACCTGTTGCACCTGTTGGCGTAGGCTGTGGTGTGGGTGTTGGTATAATTGCCATCGCGATTTTGATCTTAATTGCCTTAGGAGTAATTTTTTAATTGCAAGAAAATTAGAATTAAAGGGAGGTAAAAACTATGTTTGGTGCATGTGGAGGCGGAGTTGGCGCAGGAATTGCAATCGTAGTCGTGATTATACTATTGCTCATTGCAATGGGAATCGTATTTTAAGTTTAGAAATGTGCTAAAAAGAGTCACTTTGGAGGTGAGTCTATGTACGGATATGGTGGAGCCGGCGTTGGCGTTGGCGGATCTGGTGTAGGTGCTGGAATTATTGCTATTGCTATTTTGATTCTGATTGCTTTAGGTGTTATCTTCTAAATTCGACTACAAAATAATTGTTAAGAGGGCCCCTTACTTGGGGCCCTATATATGTTTTAGCGGTCAGAAAGTATCTGAATAACTGTGATGAATCCCTTCTCATCACAGTCAAAAGCGTTTCGCTAAAATTCCATACGATTTCCTAAGGCTCATTTTCAAATAAAGAAAACTTGGCTGGCGCCAAGCCACAGGCGCCGGCGGCCGCCTAGTTGCACTTATACCACCCGATATGCTACTCGAAACTTATACTTTCTGTATAGGTAGAAAAAAGGGTAGCCGTCAGAAATGACGCAGCTACCCTTCTTTCTATCGAGTTTTTCAGACGAAAGTCGATATTAAAGAACTAAGAAAAAGAGAGTATTAATAAATGAACGCATTGCCTGATGATCTACCACCACCAGCGACGCCAGCCCCACCAAGGAAAACCAAAGCCCAGGCCACCCCACCAAGGGAAACCCCAACCCCAACGACCCCACATAATAGAAACCTCCTTTGGTTATTAAATTATTTC
>DHJG01000165.1:0-15860 GCA_002404215.1 Desulfosporosinus sp. UBA4726 | reverse complement strand
ATGGCCAGCTCCAGGCGCCAGCCAAGTTTCTTCACTTGCCGTATATTGAAAAGGTAATCGTATTACCAGCCACGTTACTCCGAATGAGAAGATAGCTCCCTGAGCTATTTTGGAATTTAAAGTCAAGGCTGGGATAGGCGACGGTAGCATCCTGGCCTAAGGGTACATAGCTAATAGGGATACTATGATGTGAGCGTTCGCTAACAGTCAGGGTTGCTTGTTGAACGGCATTATACAGGGTGCTGGATACTTGACATACACCACCCCCTAGACCAGGTACGAATTGATCTCCTTCAATGATTATAGCCATTTGATACCCCGCCTCGCTAGTTCTCTCACCAACGGTCTGGTTAAAAGAGAACTCCTCTTCAGGTTTTAATACTGTAAGATCGATGGCTTTGGCCGCAAGCCTAATGTTTTCTGTTCGCCCAATTTGGTTGGGGTTGAAGTAGGTGGTATAGCTACTTAGGAGACCAGCCATTTTGAGATTATCGAGCACTGCTTTAGTAATGGTTGGTGAGATATCTTTGAAGGGTATAGGGATTGTTTCGCTTTGATTAAGAGGTAAATTATTCACACTCGTTATCAGAGCTTCAAGATCCACTTGTTTTCCGAGCTTTTCGGGCACTATGTCCATTGTGTTATCTGGCGTAATCGAAAAGCGGGCATTCTCGGCAGGGATGTTCAAGGGGACGATGTTCTTGTTTAAAGAGTCCCTCAACAATTGATCATTCCATTGATAGTGAGCGTCAAGTGAAATTCCCCAGCTTGCTTTGAACTTACTATAAGCTCGCTCAAAAATGATTCCTTTACGACCAATCAGATGGGCCTGTTGGAGTCCCTCATCATAGTTATAGGTGAGACCGAGCGCACCCTTGCTAATTGAGACTATTTTGCCTGTGGTGGCGAAATGGACAGGGCAGTTTAAAATTTCCTTTTTATTGTCCTCAAGTTTTGCTTGAGCATCCTCAATTCGGATTTCTCCCAAGGGGATTCCAGAGACGACAACTCCTTTGGCGATTAAACCACTGTCCCACGTGTAAATAGCCATTATTAGGGCAAGAGTCCCGAATAGCGTAATCAGAATACCTGAAATGATTAGTAAGCCCCTATGCCGTTTGAGTAAATTTGGATTATTGGAAATTTCGTCAAGCCCAGCGTCCTTCTCCAACTTAAATTCTCCCTTCTCAACTCGTAACAATGATATATATTCGAGAAGGGAGGAAATCTTCATGGATTAAATTGGGCATTATGGGGACAAACTAGTATTTGATGTATAGGGGGGAGGGAGCTTGCTTTGGGATTTATGCAACTGGTATTACTGGAGGGTGTGCTTCTTCTTTCTGCGGGAATGATTTTCTTCGGAGGGGCTTGGGGAACTATTGCTGCAACTGTTACTTTGAGTGGAATTAACATCTTAATCCATGATGCAGTGCAGTTTTGGCACTTGGAATACCCTCTTTTATTGATGGGATTTGTAGGGGCATTGCTTCTTATCGTCATCGGGCGTATTGCCAATAAAAGTAAGATGGTGAGCGGGTTAGTTGGAGGCTTGATCAGCTTAGTTCTCTTTGGTGCCTTTGTCACGCCTATTGCGGCCATAATCCTGGCGGCTTTGGTTTTAGGAACGGGCATTATTCCTAAAACCAAGAAAAGTCAGGTCTTGTGGAGCTTCGCCCCAACAATTTTACGTTTAATTTTAGGTCTCGGATGGATTATCTATGGAAACATCATAACACTGTAATTCATTATAAATATATTGCTATAAGAGTAGAGATTTGATATCTTATACATAAACTATATTGTCAGGCAGAATGGCTGGGCTTCAATGGATTGGGGTAGCGGAGAGATCCGTGGGACTTCTTTTACGAGGGGTCCTATTTTTATACAGTCAGAAAGTTGTGATATACTTTATATTTAGAGCTTTTGAAAGTGAGGAGAGTAAGCGCGTGAAAGAAAAGACGCAGGTGGCCTCGCTATCCGTGGCGTCGAATTTTTTTTTAACGGTAGCTAAAGTCGCAACTGGGTTAATTACTGGTTCGGTTAGTATCTTGTCAGAGGGGATTCATTCTGGAATTGATCTGGTGGCGGCCTTTATCGCGCTCTTCGCGGTACGAGAGTCAGGAAAACCAGCAGATTCACGCCATGCTTTTGGACACGGAAAAATCGAGAATGTTTCTGGTACGATCGAGGCCGTTTTAATATTCGTCGCAGCAATTATGATTATCGTAGAAGCGATCGAGAAGATCTTAAAGATTATGGACGGCGTAGAAGGTCCCGTTGGAGATCTTGGATTAGGCTTGGTTATTATGGGAGTTTCTGCGACTATGAATTTGATAGTTTCGACTCGACTGATGAGGGTAGCCAAACGAACCGATTCGGTGGCACTTGAAGCGGATGCGATGCATTTGCGGACAGATGTTTATACTTCGGCCGGTGTTTTTCTAGGTCTTCTCTTGATCAAGATTACGGGCTGGGCCATCGTAGATCCGATTATCGCGCTTGGTGTTGCGCTGATGATCATTAAGGCATCCTTTGATTTAACGAAGCAAGCGTTCGCGCCACTAGTTGATGTTAGCTTGCCAGATGAGGAATGTGAAATAATTGTCGCAGTTCTCTTATTTCATGCGGATGAATTTATCACATTCCATAAACTTCGGACTCGGAAAGCTGGAGCGGAAAGGCATATTGATTTGCATCTGGTGGTCGCAAAGTACACTCCGATCGTTGACGTCCATGAACTGTGTGATGTGATTGAGGAGGAAATCAGTGAGAAATTATATGGAACTCATGTCCTGATTCACGCGGAGCCGTGCAGTAGCAGGGATACGGAATGTCCTGTTGAAGAAGGGGTAGCATCCTCTTGTCAGCGCTGTCAAGTAGACCCAGAGGACAACGGGGGGAGTACAAGGTGAAAAAAATATGGTCAATGCAACCGACGTTTGCACAAACGTCACAAAAGCTCAGTGATTCTCTTGGGATATCTCCAATCGTCGCGGATATTTTGGCTCTAAGGGGGTTTCACCAGCCTGAAGAGACGATCGAATTTTTACGACCAACACTCCTGAATCTGTCTTCCCCGTTTCTTTTTCGCGATATGGCGCGAGTTATCAAGCGCTTAGACCTGGCCTTAGAGAAGAACGAGAAGGTACTTGTTTATGGAGATTACGATGTGGACGGGGTAACAAGTACCACGTTATTATACAAAGTCCTGAGTGATTTGGGATTTCAAGCGGTAGCCTATATTCCTAACCGCCAAGACGAGGGGTATGGACTAAATTCTGAAGCCATCGAACGTGCAGCTAAAGCGGGTGTGAGCGTCATTATTACCGTCGACTGCGGGATCACCTCGGTCACGGAAGTGGAACTTGCTAAAACTTTAAATATCGATGTTATCATCACCGATCACCATGAACCACCGGATAATTTGCCGGAGGCTTTTGCCATATTAAATCCTAAGGTAATGGATTCAGGTTATCCGTTTCGTGAGTTGGCTGGGGTAGGCGTGGCTTTCAAGCTAGGACAAGCCTTGTTAGAATCGTTTGGAAATAGTAAAGTGGGTATACACACTGAAATCGAACTCTTGGATTTGGTCGCATTAGGGACGATTGCAGATTTAGTTCCTTTGATTGGGGAAAACCGCGTTTTTGTCTATTGTGGACTTCGCCAAATGGAAGAGACGCAACACCTCGGACTGGAGGTTCTTCTCGAGGAATGTGGGCTAAAGCATAAATCACTTAAGGCAGGTCAAATTGGTTTTATGGTTGCGCCACGGATAAACGCTGCGGGACGGATGGATAGTGCAAAATCAGGTCTGGAATTGCTCTTGACACAAGATCGTGAGCGCGCGCATGAGCTGGCAGGTCTCTTGACTCGGGAAAATCAGTTGCGACAGGAAACAGAAAAAGAGATTTTGGCTGAGGCGATTGCTCTAGTGGAGGCTAACCCCCTACCGAGGGTTATCGTTCTTTCGGCGAATCATTGGCACCATGGAGTTATTGGGATTGTGGCGTCTCGTTTGGTAGAACGTTATTATCGACCAGTTTTTATGATCTCTGAAGAAGGGGCAGAAGCTAAAGGCTCGGCACGTGGGATCGCGGGGTATCCTGTGTTGGAGCAACTAAGCACACAAGCACACCTACTGAGCAAGTATGGAGGACATAGAGCTGCAGCAGGATTCTTACTTCTAGCAGAAGATGTTGGGCAATTCCGAGAAGGCTTAAACGAACAGGCAGCGGTTTTCGAGGAAACTCTTTTTCAGGAGGCGTTAAAAGTAGATTGTCGAGTATCCCTGGATGCAGTTTCAGGAGATTTGCTCCGCGATCTTGAAAGAATGGCTCCGTTTGGGTATGGAAACCCGGGACCGATTTTAGCTTGTAAAGGGATTCCAGTATATTCTGTCAGTGCAGTCGGTAAAGAGCGAAGTCATATAAAATTTCGTTTTGGATCGCAAGGAGAATATGAAGGAATCGCTTTTCGGCTAGGAGAACGTTTGAACGAGCTGAATCGAGAAACGAGATTAGATGCTGCGTTTAGCCTGGACTGGAATACCTTTCGTGGGCCTGAAGCGGTTCAATTAATGATTAAAGATATTCAAGTAGAGGCGAACTGGCAGGAGAGTCCCTCAGTTATTGAAGAATGTCTTCTGGATGTTTGCCAGGAAATTGCGGTGACTCAGGAGGAGCTGGAGACGGAGTGGCTGGATTGGCGGATATTAAACCAGGAGGATTGGCCTTTATCTGAGGTAAAAGGACGAATATGGGTTTGGGACACCACCGGATACGAGCCCACCCTTAGATCATGGAATGACTCGGATCAAGAAGCGAGCTTAGGGGTAATTCACGGCCTCCCGCTGACAGAAGAGGATTTCAGGGAAGGCGTCGAAAAACTGCGACAATTGGGTATATTTCGTATTGCCCTTGCAGGATTTCAAAGTGTCGATGAAGAAAGGATTCGTCAGCGTAGTGGGTACTTAACGCGCGAAGAACTGATCCAGATATATCGGGATCTATTGACCAAAGCTAAAGTGGTTAATCCCTTCCGCTTTGGGTCAGATTCCAAAATTACACGAAATGAACGAATTGCCCTTGGAATCTTTGAAGAATTAGGGCTTATTCGTTGCCTTGGAGGAACGGACGAGATTGTCTTAGCGTGGGTGCCAGCTGAGAATAAGTTAGATCTTGACTCCTCTTTACGTTACCGGAATAGCTTTGATCGCTTCAACAGGTCCTTAAAGTTCGAGAGCGAACTATTATATGCTCCTGTGGATAAGAATGGATTTAATTGGAAAAATTAACAAAAAGAAGGTGAAAGTGATGGATTTTAAGGATCATATTCGTGTGATCTCTGATTTTCCTAAAGAAGGGATTTCCTTCAAGGACATAACAACGTTGCTCAAAGACGGCGAAATATTCCGAGCAACGATTGATGCCCTTGTTGAAAAAATTAAGCCATGGCAACCTGAAGTGATCGTCGGTCCGGAAGCCCGTGGATTTTTACTGGGCGCCCCTGTCGCTTATGCGTTAGGAATTGGTTATGTTCCAGTCCGAAAACCGGGTAAATTGCCTGCAAAAACCATAAGTGAAACCTATGCCTTAGAATATGGCTTTGATACATTAGAAGTTCACGCGGATGCACTAAAGCCCGGTGAACGGGTCGTTATCGTTGATGATCTTTTGGCAACGGGTGGAACGATGCTTGCGACTGCAAATCTAATGAGCAAGATTGGGGTAGAAATGCTAGGAATGGGTTTTTTAATCGAATTGACGTTCCTAAACGGGCGAGAGAAACTAGTCGATTACCCCATCTTTTCTTTGGTTCAGTATTAAGCGTATATCGCGAGGAGAGGAGTTCGCCAATGGCCTTCGCGGAGTTAATGACAAAAATGCAAAAGGGATCCCCGGCAGGCCTAGAGATTATAGAAAAGGCTTATCGAGTTGCTGAAGCGGCACATCGTGGGCAGCTTCGCAACTCTGGGGAAGATTATATCTTACATCCGCTGGAAGTCGCGAAGATTTTGGCTGAACTGGAAATGGATGAATCAACCATTGCAGCCTCGCTCCTTCATGATGTTGTGGAAGATACTTCATATACAATAGAGGATATCGAGAGAGAGTTTGGCCCGGAAGTGGCCTTGCTTGTTGACGGAGTGACTAAGCTCGGACGATTAGAGTACAAGAGTAAGGTGGAGCGGCAAGTTGAAAATTTGCGTAAGATGTTTTTAGCTATGGCTAAGGATATACGCGTTATTCTCATCAAGCTGGCTGACCGCCTCCATAATATGCGCACGTTAAAATATCATTCTATCGATAAACAAAAGGAAATTGCCCAGGAAACTCTGGAAATTTATGCGCCATTGGCCAATCGCCTGGGAATTTTTCGAATCAAATGGGAGTTGGAAGATCTTTCGTTTCGATATCTTAAGCCTCAGGAATACTATGACTTAGTTGAAGGTATAGCCCTGAAACGGCGAGAACGTGAAGCTTATATTAATGAAGTTATCGTGCAATTGCGAGAACGCCTTGACGAAGTGGAAATTTATGCAGACATTGCCGGTCGCCCAAAACATTTTTACAGCATCTATCATAAAATGACCACTCAGCATAAAGAACTCACTGAAATTTACGACCTAATGGCAATTCGAGTGGTTGTTGAATCGGTCAATGATTGTTATGGGGCACTAGGAATTGTCCATACCTTATGGAAGCCGATACCGGGGCGCTTTAAAGATTATATCGCCATGCCGAAACCAAATATGTATCAGTCCTTGCATACCACTTTGATCGGAGCTCACGGAGAACCTTTCGAAATTCAGATTAGGACCTGCGAAATGCACCGAACATCAGAATACGGCATTGCTGCGCATTGGAAGTACAAAGAAGGCGGTCCTAAAGAAGGCAGTTCCAAGGCGAGCGGGAACAAACCAACAAGCATAAACTTTGATCAAAAACTTTCTTGGTTGCGTCAGTTACTGGAATGGCAGCATGATTCTCGGGACGCCGGAGAGTTTATGGAATCTTTAAAGATTGACTTATTTGCAGATACCGTTTTTGTGTTTACGCCTAAAGGGGATGTTGTGGAATTACCGGCAGGTTCCTGTCCTATTGATTTTGCTTACCGAGTCCATACAGATGTAGGACACCGTTGCATTGGCGCAAAAATTAACGGACGGATCGTTCCACTGGAGACAAAACTGAGCAATGGTGATATTCTGGAAATTCTCACCTCAAAGCAAAGTGGACCCAGTCGGGATTGGCTGTCCTTTGTTAAAACCTCGCAAGCCAAGAATCGGATTCGCCAATGGTTCAAAAAAGAGCAGCGAGAGGATAACATCGCCCGTGGTCGCGAAAGTTTGGACAGAGAGGTCCGTAAACTCGGTATTGACCCGGGAAGTGTTTTGAAATCAGAATATCTCCTTGCAATCGGCAAGAGTCATAACTTTATAGGGGTGGACGATTTATACGCCGCCATAGGTGACGGTGTTTTAACTCCCAATAAAGTCCTCATGCGCTTGCGTGAGGATCTCTCAAAAGAAGAACGGGAAAAGTTGCAACTTGCGTCCCTCCAACAAGGTGAAAGCAAAGTACTAACTCAGAGCACATACGGTAAAGCCTCCCATGGGGTACGGGTTAAAGGTGTTGATAACGTGTTGGTTCGTTTTGCTCAGTGCTGCAACCCCCTTCCAGGAGATGCCATTGTCGGTTATATTACCCGGGGCCGAGGGGTTTCCATTCATCGTGGAGACTGTAGTAATCTACTCAGCCATTCTGAAGAAGAAAATGAACGGGTTGTCGATGTCGTGTGGGCAGAACAGATGGATTCTACCTATCCCGTGGATATTCAAATCTATGGAATAGACCAGCCACGTCTGGTTACGGAAGTTATGAACACAGTATTAGATACGCGCGCCCATATTTTGGCGATTAATGCCCGAGTACTAAAAGATAATGTTGCTCATATTCAGTTGCGTATTGAAATACGCAACCTTGAACAGTTAAGAATGGTGATGAATAAAATCCGTAAGGTTAAAGACATTACAGAAGTCACGCGGATTCATTCAGGGGGACAGTAACATGCGTAGTGTGGTTCAGCGCGTAAAGCGGGCGTCAGTCACAGTGAAGGGAGAAAGTGTGGGGAAAATCTCCGTCGGTCTCTTGATCCTGTTAGCTGTTGGACAAGATGACGGAGAAGACGATTTAGCTTGGATGGTCGATAAACTAGTGGGCCTGCGGATTTTTGAAGACGAAGAAAGGAAAATGAATCGTTCCGTCCAGGATGTGGGAGGGGAAATTCTGGTAGTTTCTCAGTTCACCCTCTATGGTGATTGTCGTAGTGGAAAACGACCTAGCTTTAAGACTGCTGCGCCTCCAGACCATGCTAAGGCCATGTATGAACGAGTTGTAGAAGTAATCCGCAGTCGCGGGATAAAGGTGGAAACAGGGGTCTTTCAAGCAGAGATGGACGTAGAGCTAATTAACGATGGGCCGGTGACGTTACTTTTGGATAGTGAGAAGAAGTTCTAGGAGGAATCTGGATGATTGAGGGACGAGCAATGGGTGCCATGGGGGCAAATTGTTATTTGTACGCCTGTATGGAAAGTAAGAAAGCCGTTATCATTGACCCCGGCGCAGACGGGAAAAAGATTCATCGCTGGGTTTTAGAGAAGGAGCTAACAATAGAGTATATTCTGCTTACCCACGGACATGTGGATCATATTGGTGCAGTGGATGAACTTCGAGGGCTTTTAGGGACGGTTTCAGTGGGAATTCATGCGGCTGATGCGGAGATGCTTACCGATGGGAAGAAGAACCTTTCCAGTTACCTAGGAGCGGAAGTCGTTCTTCAGGGTGCGGATTTCCTGCTTCAAGATGGGCAAGAAATTACGATTGGCAACGAAAAAATAAAAGTAATCTCAACCCCTGGGCATTCCCCAGGTTGCGTTTGTTTTTTAAGCAATGAAGGATTGTTTAGTGGAGATACACTTTTTGCAGGATCAATTGGCAGAACCGATTTTCCAGGAGGTTCGTTGCCTCAACTTCTTAAAGGAGTAAAGGAAAAACTAATGATTCTTTCAGATGATACTCGAGTTCTCCCAGGGCATGGTGAAGAGACCAGCATCGGAGAGGAAAAGCGGGACAATCCTTACCTGTGTTGACAATTTACTCGAATTAATTGACAAATAGTAACTGTATTTGATAGAATAATTGATAAACATTAAATATTGTCCAAAATGCACATAAAACCTTTCGGAAAAATTCCGCGTCAATCTTTCTCCAGGGAGGGCTAGCAAGACTGGAACTAGCCTGAGAGATACTCGGTAGGACACCCCAAGAGGGGGTATTTTGGCAACGGATAGTCTCGTTAACGACTGTAAAGTGGGCGGAATCAAATTCCGTCAATTAGGGTGGCACCACGAGAAGTTCTCGTCCCTTGCGCAAAGCAAGGAACGAGGGCTTTTCTTTAACCATTTAAGAAGTAGGAGGAAGATCGATGGCCATTCAGCGTCCAAAAGGAACTCAGGATTTATTGCCAGGGACAGTTGAACAATGGCAATATCTCGAGGAAACCATTCGTACAGTTTGCCGAGAATATGGGTATGAAGAAATCCGTACTCCGATGTTTGAAGCAACCGAACTTTTTCAGCGGGGTGTTGGACAAACTACTGATATCGTCAAGAAGGAAATGTATACCTTCTTAGACAAAGGAGACCGTTCGATGACCCTACGTCCGGAAATGACGGCTTCTGTTTGTCGTGCTTATGTTGAGAACAAGCTCTACGGGCAACCCCAACCTGTAAAGCTGTACTATATTGGCTCCATGTTTCGGTATGAGCGGCCGCAAAGTGGACGTTTTCGTCAATTCCATCAATTTGGAGTAGAGGTGTTAGGTGCCGACCAAGCTGTGGTTGACGCAGAAGTGATTAGCTTGGTCTGGAACCTTTATCAACGTCTGGGACTCAGGGGGCTTGAAGTGCATGTCAATTCGGTGGGCTGCCCGACGTGTCGAGCAAGACACCGTGAACAACTTCAGGAATTCTTGGCGACACGCCAAAATGCTCTTTGTACCGATTGTCAGGAACGGTTTGAGCGCAATCCCCTGCGTATCCTAGATTGCAAAAACCCGTCCTGTCAAGCGGTTACCGTTGGTGCACCGACAACCCTCGATACCCTTTGCGAGGACTGTGGCACTCACTTTGAGAGGTTAAAGACATTATTAGAAGCAGCTGGGGTTGTCTACCGTGTCAATCCACGCTTGGTTCGAGGGCTGGATTATTACACGAAAACAGCCTTTGAAGTAATGGTAGAAGAAATCGGAGCTCAGAGCGCTATCTGTGGAGGCGGTCGCTATGATCGACTGGTGGAAGAAATCGGTGGCCCGCCTACTCCCGGCATCGGATTTGCCATGGGAATTGAGCGAGTTTTAGCGGCACTTCAAGTTCAACATCAACTCCCCGAGGAGAAGCCCAAGTTGTTTGGCTTATTAATAGCCTTAGGTGAGAAGGCCCAGACTGAAGGATTTGCTCTCACGAGTACCCTCAGAAGTCAAGGTATACCCGTGAGTATGGATTTGCTCAGTCGGAGTTTGAAATCACAACTAAAAGCTGCCGACCGCCAAGGAGCTCGATTTGCCTTTATATTTGGAGAAGAGGAACTGGAACGTCAAGTCATCTTGATTCGGGATTTGAAGTTAGGGGAGCAAATAGAGGTTCCTCTGGTTGAAGCAATAGAAGAAATTAATAAGAAATATAAGCGAGGAGTTTAAGCATGACATTATTTTCAGAACGTGTTGAGACCAAAACATTAGGGGTCGAAAAAGCTGGAGAAATCGTCCGTCTGTTGGGCTGGGTTCAGCGTCGTCGAGACCATGGGGGCTTGATCTTCGTCGATCTACGGGACCGCTCCGGCCTTGTTCAGGTCGTCTTTGGTCCGGAAAAGATGGGAGATGGCTTTGCCACTGTCGAGAGTCTTCGTTCCGAGTTTGTAGTCTCTATCCTGGGCCAAGTGATTGTACGGCCTCAGGGGATGATTAATACTAACTTGGCGACAGGTGAGATCGAGATCATTGCCGAATCTCTAGAGATATTGAACGGAGCCAAAACCCCTCCTTACAATATTGCCGATCAAATTGATGTGGATGAAATGGTGCGGCTAAAGTATCGCTATTTGGATTTGCGTCGCCCTGAGATGCAGGCCGTCTTCAAGACTCGGCATCAAGTCACACAAATTATGCGAACCTTCTTTGACAGTCAAGGGTTCTATGAAATTGAAACACCGATACTCACTAAATCCACACCGGAAGGGGCTCGGGACTACCTCGTTCCAAGTCGCGTTCATCCAGGGGAATTTTATGCTTTGCCCCAGTCGCCCCAAATATATAAACAACTCCTTATGGTCGGTGGCATGGAGAAGTATTTTCAAATAACTCGTTGTTTCCGAGATGAGGATCTAAGGGCGGATCGCCAGCCAGAATTCACACAGCTCGATGTTGAGATGTCCTTTGTAGAAGTAGAGGATATCCTTCCCATGATGGAACAATTGATGGTGCGGATTTTCTCAGAGACAATTGGGAAGAAGGTAGCTACTCCTTTCCTTCGTTTAACCTATAAAGAAGCTATGGAACGTTACGGGTCAGATAAACCAGATACGCGCTTCGGTATGGAATTAATCGATGTGGGAGACCTTGTGGGCAAGACTGGATTTAAGGTGTTTGCCAATGCGGTGGCTAGCGGCGGAAGCGTGAAATGCATCTGTGCCAAAGGGTGTTCCGCATTGCCTCGTCGTGAGATTGATGATCTAGGAAAGTTTGTCTCAGCCTATCGGGCCAAAGGCTTGGCCTGGATTGTTCTGGGTGAGGAAGGAATAAAATCACCTATTGCCAAGTTCTTCACAGAAGAAGAAATGAAAGCATTAATTGAACACACGCGTGCAGAGACCGGGGATATCTTGTTTTTTGTCGCTGATACGTATCCGATCGTCTCTGACGCGCTCGGGCATCTTCGCTTAGAATTGGCGAAACGACTGGGCCTTATCCAGGAGGATATGCTTCAGTTCTTATGGGTGACGGAATTTCCGCTTTTGGAATATGATGAGGAACAAAAGCGTCATGTTGCCATTCACCATCCATTTACCGCACCCATGGATGAAGATATGCATCTTCTAGCAACGGAGCCAGTTAAAGTTCGCTCTAAAGCGTACGATATGGTCCTTAATGGCACAGAACTTGGAGGCGGGAGCATCCGGATTCATCGTCGTGGAGTTCAGGAGCAAATGTTCAGTTTGCTGGGATTATCTGAGGAAGAAGCGGTAGCTAAATTTGGGTTTCTCTTAGAAGCCTTTGAATTCGGTACACCTCCACACGGTGGGATTGCATTCGGGCTGGACAGAATGATTATGCTTTTAACTGGAAAGGATAACATTCGAGACGTGATTGCCTTTCCGAAAACTCAGAGTGCCTCTGATATGATGGCCCAGGCTCCTTCTGCGGTGGCGGATAAACAACTAAAGGAATTACACATTAAGACGAATATTGAAGTGAAATAATTGTTACACTCGACACGTTCCTCCACTGAATGATTCTCTTTGCATTTCATTTCATTCTTCGGGCGGGATTATACCGAAGAAGAAATACACGTTTCTATGCTTAGTGAATTAATTTTCGTCACGGTTTGACAGGGCGGGGGTTATTAGCTATAATACTATTATAGTTACCCCCTAAGGGTATCGGAGGAAGACGTGGTATGGTGAATTCGACCCCTTATATAGAATCCAAAGAGGATATCATTCGTCGATTAAAAAAAATCGAAGGCCAAGTCAAGGGGATTCAACGCATGGTTGACAGTGACCAATATTGTGTTGACGTGTTGGTTCAAGTTGCCGCAGTTCGTGCCGCGATCAACAGAGTTGGTACTATAGTCTTTGAACATTATTCGCGAGGATGTATGCTCAATGCTGTTGAAAACAAGGACAAAGAAGCGGCGGTTGATGAGCTTATCGGGGTGCTTACCAAATTCATTAAATTTGAATTTAATTAAATTTTAAGGAGGAATTTCAAATGGCAGGTGCAAATGTAAAAACCTTTACTACTGCAAACTTTGATGCGGAGGTTCTTAAATCTGAGAAAGCGGTTTTGGTGGATTTTTGGGCTCCGTGGTGTAGTCCGTGCCGTATGGTTGCTCCTATTATCGAGGAACTTGCAGATGAGTATCTCGGTCGTATTGTAATAGGTAAACTTGATGTTGATGAAAATGGACCAATTTCGCAACAATACGGAGTCATGAGCATTCCAACACTCGGTATTTTCAAAGGCGGGAAGATGGTTGATAAAATCACCGGTTTCCGTGGCAAACCAGATCTTGTCAAAATGCTTGACGCGCAACTCTAATTTCAAGTAAAGAAAACTAAGGCCAGCGCCAAGCGCTGGCCTTAGTTGCACATATGCGCTCGCCTGACTCGAAGAGGACGTTCGAGGTTAGAGCATCGCCATGGATGGCTTAGTAAAAAACAGAAAGCGATTTCCCCAATATACTGGGGCATCGCTTTTATATTAAGGAAGGTGTTAAATCGAGTGAAGAACTAATAGAAAAACAAATAATAGAGGCACTTGACCTAGGGGTACTCACTTTATAAAGACTGAGGCTGGATATAGAACGCTAACCCTCTTCTTTAGCTCTTTTGGGATTTAAAAAGAGCTCTTTTCCCATTCCTGAGGGGGCGTAAAAGGTCTGCCCTTGCACATTGGCGGGGAGATAGATTTGTTCGACCCAGTGGTTAGGGTAAGCGTGGGGGTAGAGATACCCTTGTCCGTGTCCTAATTTCTCCGCGCCGGGGTAGCTTCCGCTTTTAAGGTAGGTAGGAACTTCCCCAGTCGGGTGTTTTTTTACATAGGCAATAGCTCGGTCGATGCTCTCGACGGCGCTATTGCTTTTTGGAGCGGTTGCAATTGCCAGAACAGCTTGAGCTAAGGGGATCCGTGCTTCTGGAAGGCCCAGCCATTCGAGTGCATTGGCGGCAGCGTGAGCCTGGAGCATGACCATTGGGTCAGCGAGACCGACGTCCTCGGATGCATGGACAATAATGCGGCGCATGATGAAACGGGGGTCTTCACCAGCTTCCAATAAGATGGCTAACCAGTAGAGCGCAGCATCCGGGTCTGAGCCACGCATACTTTTTATAAATGCGGAAATGATGTCATAATGGTTATCCCCTGCTTTATCGAACAGGATGGCTCTTTGCTGAATAGATTCCTCGGCTATTGCGAGGGAAATATGGCGAACTCCATTTTCTGGTGGGGTGGTTAGAACGGCCAGTTCTAAGGCGTTTAGCGCGCGCCGTAAATCTCCGTTGGCATAATTAATCCAGTGCTCCCAGGCTTCAGGCGCGATTTCGACCTTATAGAGGCCTAGGCCGCGTTCCGGGTCCTTCAAGGCGTGTTCCAGCCCAAGCCGGATTTCAGGAGGGACCAAGAGCTCAAAACGGAAAAGGGTGGAACGGCTAAGGAGAGCAGAGTTAAGCTCGAAAAAGGGATTCTCCGTCGTGGCTCCGATAAAGGTAATCGTACCATCTTCAACGGCAGGCAGAAGTGCGTCTTGTTGTCCTTTATTAAAACGGTGAACTTCATCGCAAAAAACTAAGGTGCGTTTTCCGTAAAGGTGAAGATCATTCGTAGCCTGCAACGTGATTTCGCGAATGTCTTTAACGCCTGAGGTGACAGCGTTGATTCGGACAAAGTGTGATGTCGTTTTCGCTGCGATGACTTGTGCTAAGGAGGTTTTGCCCGTTCCTGGTGGACCATAAAGGATCAGAGAAGAAACCCGGTCCGCTTCAATAGAACGCCGCAGAAGTTTTCCACGACCGAGAATATGACTTTGGCCAATATATTCATCAAGCGTCCTTGGGCGCATGCGCTCCGCAAGAGGAGCGACCTGATGTTGATCAAATGTTGCAGAAAAAAGATCCATAGTTGATTCCTTTCCGTGTATTCTTTTCTAGATTAACTGATTTTGTCCACAATAATTATAACAGGTTAGTTAAACCTCTGCTCATTCTACTTCATCAGAAACGAAATTGTGCTATAAAAAAAACAAGAATTAATTAGCTGGATATGCCCTTGACAAATCCCGAGTATTTTAATAAGATATGCAATGTAAGGTGATTATAAAGGTTATTAAAAAGGATTTAACTTGGGAAAAGGGGTGAGGGTATGAAACTCTCGACCAAAGGTCGGTATGGTGTCAAAGCCATGTTTGATTTAGCCCAACATTTGGGTGAAGGGCCGATTGCCTTGAGGAGCATTGCAGAGAGGCAGGGCATTTCTGAACATTATTTGGAGCAACTTGTTTCTGGTCTGCGTAAAGCGGGACTCGTTAAGAGTGTTCGGGGGGCGCAAGGCGGTTATACATTAGGGCGAGAACCAGGTAAGATCAGAGTTGGAGATATCATCCGTGTCTTAGAAGGGCCTCTTGCTCCAGTGGATTGTGTTTCTGAGGAGGACCCGGAATTTTGTGCCAAAGCAGAATCTTGCGTTACACGATGCATCTGGGAAAAGGTCCGAGACTCAATCGCAGATGTTCTCGATTCTATAACTCTGGAGAGTATGCTTGAAGATGCCAAAAAGCTTGAAACAGATAGAAGCTTATATATGTACTATATTTGACTCTTAAATATGGGAATTTGTTAGATTAAGGAGGGAGTCCAATGAAACGAGTTTATTTAGATCATAGTGCAACGACTCCGGTGGATCTGGAAGTTGCTGACTTAATGATGAGGTATTACACCGAAAAATATGGCAATCCTTCAAGTGTTCATAGTTTTGGCCGGGAGGCTAAACAGGCTTTAGAGGCAGCGCGACTTCAAGTTGCAGAG
>DHJG01000220.1:7453-15588 GCA_002404215.1 Desulfosporosinus sp. UBA4726 | reverse complement strand
ATCCCCCTCTAATAAACCCCCTATTAAACTGGCTGTAAGGCAGGCGATAATAATATACCACTTACCGGGTAAATACAGGGCGGTAACTACCGAAACCACTGCAGCCACACCGAAGACAATCAGACATTTGCGGTTTGCCAACAGTGGTATCAGCAACACCAGAAACGTTGCCGGCATGGCAAAATCAAGCCCCCAAGCTAAGGGGTCGGAAATGTAGCTCCCTAAAACTACCCCCGCTACAGTAGACAAAACCCAAACGAGATAAAGCGTAGTACTCACGGTCAATTGATAGAGTACACTGTATTTGGCCTTGTGAATCCGGCTAATGGTCAGGGCATACGCTTCATCCGTCAAAAAGAAGGCAAGGAGTGCTTGAATTGGAAACGACAGTCTAATCATATAGGGCGCCAAGGATGATACCAGGATCAAGTGGCGCAAGTTCACTAGTAAGGTAGTAAGTATTATAATTCCCCAGCCCATGCCTGCGCCCAGCATGGTAATGCCAACGAACTGTGACGCACCAGCAAAAACAAAGACAGACATTAGAATAGTTTCTATGCCGGACATGTTTGCTGCAAGCCCCATTATCCCGCAGGTAATCCCAAAGGGCACTACCCCGAGCACCACTGGAGTGCACTCGCGAAGTGCCACCCACACTTCTTCCACTAGTTCATTCTTACCTGAGATGAGATTTGATAGCTGCATAATCACTCCACCTACCCTTAATATTTCTTATATCTTAACGAGTAGGGTAAATATTGTAAATATCCAATTTTGCTTATATAATAGAAATTGGATATAAAATAAGGAGAAATGATAAATGGACATATCCAAATATCTGAATAGTGCAGAGTTGGATACTTTGAATAAGCAGCCGCTCTATCTGCAAATTGCCTCACTCATTGCTGACAAGATCCAAAAAAAAATCCTGCCTTCAGGTACGAAGCTACCCCCTGAGCGGGAATTAGCTGACCTCTTTGCCGTAAGCCGTACAACTGCTATCAATGCCTATCGCAAGTTAGAACAACAGGGTTTGGTATTTACAAAGGTGGGGAGCGGGACTTACGTAGCCCAAGCACGAGATGTTGAGTCCCTATCCGAAGTTCCCTGGCCCCAACTCTTTACCGCCTATCCTCAAAACCCGTCCGCGTCAATCTTGAGGGATATGCTTTCTGCTCCTGCGCAAGGTACTATATCTCTGGCCGCAGGCATGCCTGATCCGGCCCTTTATCCAATGGAGACCTTTACCGAGTTGTTTAACCGCAATATAGGAAGGGCCGCCCCGGGTGATTTTGGACATATTGCTATAGAAGGTTATAACCCATTGAGAAGGGCAATCGCCGCAATGTTGAGCGAGAAGGGCATACCGGCTTCGACGGAGAACATACTCACTCTCTCTGGGTCCCAACAAGGCATATATTTACTTAGCAAAGTATTGTTGGAACCAGGCGACTATGTAGTGATGGAAGCGCCAACCTTTATTGGTGCTATTCAAGTATTTCAGGCTGCAGGGGCAAAGATTTTAAGCCTGCCTTGCTCGGGGAAATTATCATTAGAGCTGTTGGAGGACTTTATAATTCGCTACCGGCCAAAATTGTTATATATGATACCTACTTATCAAAATCCGACGGGGAGGGTAATGCCTGTACAAGAGCGCCAAGATTTAATT
The DNA here is from genome assembly GCA_002404215.1 of Desulfosporosinus sp. UBA4726. GTDB lineage: Bacteria > Bacillota > Desulfitobacteriia > Desulfitobacteriales > Desulfitobacteriaceae > Desulfosporosinus. The sequence goes on along the minus strand of DHJG01000220.1, from coordinate 13,919 downwards.
AAACTTGCCAAACGTCATCGGCTTGTGATAGTGGAAGATGATCCCTATAGCGATTTGTATTATGACGAACAGCCCCCACAGGCTCTTAAAGCTTTAGACTCCTACGGAGGAGTAGTTTATCTGGGTACTTTCTCCAAAATTCTATTCCCAGGGTTACGTACAGGCTATCTTGTAGGTCCGCCTGTTTTGATCAACCGGCTTGCCCTGGAAAAGCAGTTTATTGATCTGCATTCCAACAACATAGCCCAATGGCTTGTGACGATGTTCTTAAATGAAGGGATGCTTGCGGGGCATTTGACCACGGTGAGGATGGAATACAAAAAACGCCGGGACGCGATGGCTAAAGCTCTCCAGCGTTTGTGTGCGAATGATCTTGAATTTACCGTACCCGAGGGAGGATTTTACTTTTGGTGTAAGTTAAAACAAGCAGGCACTTCCCAGCGACTCCTACAAGAAGCTGCAAAAAACCGAATTTCCTTTGTACCCGGGGAAGCTTTCCATACAGCACCAACCCTTGATAAAGAGTTTCGCCTCTGTTTTACGACGCACAATGAAGCAGTTTTGCTGGAAGGCGTAAAGCGCTTGGCCAAAACCATGACACAAATAACAAAAATAAATAAAGGTAACGACACCGATGCACTGCCCAGTTCAGTATGGCCGATTGTTTAACCTCTCACTAGTGATATTGATGAAAAGGTGTTGCAATAGCGAAATTAAAGGACGACAGTAAAGGGAGCCTATTACAAGAGAAATATCTTGATAATTGTCTTTGTCAATTGCCGATCAATCGCAATCATGTTATCATTTTAATAAAGTCTTATAACCTTAGGGATAAATCTATTGGATAAAGGAGAAGTAGTGATGAGCAAAAAGGTACTTATTGTTGGTGGAGTCGCAGGAGGAGCCAGTGCTGCAGCACGCTTGCGCCGTTTGGATGAAGAGGCGGAAATCATTATCTTTGAGCGGGGAGAACATATTTCATACGCTAACTGTGGTTTACCGTATTATATTAGTGGAGTTATCAATGAGCGTGAGGCTCTTCTGGTTTCAAAGCCTGAAGCAATGAGAAATCGCTTTCTAATTGATGTCAGAATCTATAGTGAGGTTACCCGTATTTTTCCTGAGGATAAAGTCATCGAAATCCAAGAAAGCAATGGCAAAGTCTATCGAGAATCCTATGATCAATTGATCCTAGCTCCCGGGGCTGCTGCGCTTCGTCCGCCGATTCCCGGGATCGATGACATAGAAGCTCTTGTTGTTCGTAATGTTGCAGATATTGATCAGATTAAACGATTTATAGATGAGCAGCAGCCTCAAACAGCTGCTGTCATAGGTGGTGGCTTTATTGGCTTGGAAATGGCCGAAAATCTCCATGCCAAAGGAGTAGATACAACGATTATAGAAATGAGCAATCAGGTTATGGCTCCTCTGGATTATGAAATGGCCGCAATTCTCCATGAGCATATTTTTAACAAAGGACTCAACCTGATTTTGGAAGACGGGGTAAAATCCTTTGCTAAAAAGGAGAAGGGTGCCCTCATAACACTCCAAAGCGGCGAGGAAGTTCAAGCTGACCTAATAATCTTGGCTATTGGTGTAAAACCTGAAATTAAATTAGCGAAGGAAGCTGGGCTGACGATCGGGGACTTAGGCGGAATCAAAGTTAACGAAAGACTCCAGACCTCAGACCCGAATATTTACGCTGTTGGCGATGTCATTGAGGTGAAAAACTTAGTGACAGGACAACCTGCGCTCTTGCCGCTTGCCGGGCCTGCCAATAAGCAAGGTCGCATAGTTGCTGACGTTATCGCTGGTCGGGATAGCCGGTATGAGGGTACCCAAGGGACTGGAATCGCCAAGGTTTTTGATTTAGTGGCAGCGTCCACCGGCGCTAATGAAAAAATGCTCAAAAAATTAGGTATTCCTCATGAAGTATCATTTACTCACTCCAATTCCCATGCTGCGTATTATCCCGGAGCAACCAGATTATCCATTAAACTGATCTTTGATCCGAGTGACGGTCGAATCCTGGGTGCCCAAGCTGTCGGAGCTCAGGGCGCAGATAAACGGATCGATGACATCGCTGGGTTGATCCGTCACCAAGGCACAGTTTATGATTTGCAGGAACTCGAGCTGGCCTATGCTCCGCCATTTTCATCGGCTAAAGATCCGGTTAACATGGCTGGCTACGTGGCGGAAAACATTATTAATGGTGATGTTCGGATGATCCAATGGCAAGAACTAAGCAAACTTAAAGCGAAAGATATATGTATCATTGATGTACGGGACGAAGAAGAACGAAAAGGTAAGTTTATTATTGGCTCGCTGCATATACCGATCAATAACCTGCGCAGCCGCTTGTCGGAACTTCCGCATGATAAGGAGATCGTGGTTTACTGCGAGATTGGGTTGCGGGGCTACTTAGCTTATCGGATTTTGACTCAACATGGGTTTACCAATGTTAGGAATTTAGCCGGAGGCTGGGTCACTTATTATCCAGCTGTCTTTGGATAGGATTTTCCAATTGAGCAGAAAAGAATCCCTGGAGGCCATTTGGAATAAGCGATAAGTAATATTTCATAACTAGTATCTATGCATACTGCTACGGAGGACTTAAAATGCATTGACGATAGGGTCAATTTGCTGTAGCTAAGTGAGATGCAGGATATATCACTAGAGAGCCTGGCGAAACTGGATTCCGTCAGGCTCTCTAGTTTTGTAGTAGGTGACATTGTCAGAACCCCCGTCGTCATCCCGGCCTATAATCGCCATCTGTAAGGAGGGTTTCTAATGAACGGCTATATTGCAGTAATAGCGTTATACTGTATTGCGTTAATAGGAATAAGTTTCGTTGTATCTAAGTTTGTAAAAGGTGCAAATGACTTCATGGTAGCCGGAAGAAAGCTTAATTCTGGATTATTATTCACCACATTGATAGCGGCTAACATTGGAGCTGGTTCTACAGTTGGTATTACTGGATTATCATATGAGTTTGGTTTGTCAGCAGTTTGGTGGTTGTTTATGTCAGGCTTAGGCAGCATTGTTCTTGCATTTTTTATTGGACCAAGAATTTGGAGATTATCTATGAAATATAATCTGCTTACAGCAGGTGATTTTTTGGATAAAAGATATTCTAAAAGGTTTAAAGGCGTTTTTTCTACAATGATGGTATTTGGAACATTAGCCTTATTTGCAGGACAACTTATGGGTGTTGCCTGGATATTGTATGTTACCGCGGGTGTGCCTAAAGTTGCAGGTGTAATCATTGGCGCCGTTGTTGTTACTATATACTTTGCATTTGGAGGATTGCTTTCAGCTGCGTATGTAGGATTAATTAAATTAGCAGTAATGTTAACAGGTTTCATTATTGCTATTCCTTTTGCATTAACCAAAGTTGGCGGATTCAGTGGGTTACACACAAGGGTTGCAGAAAATCTAGGAAATGTTGCCCAAACAAATAGTTATTTTAGTTTTTTCGGATTAGGAGCGACTATTATAATAGGTTACTTTTTTATGCTCACTCCATCATTTTTCATATCTCCAGGCTTAGTTGGAATAGTTTTTGGTGCTAAGGATGTTAAAGCTATAAGGAAAGGTACATTATATAATGCTTTATTGCAGTTTGTTTTTGCATTTATTCCAGCGATACTTGGAATGTGTGCTTTTGCAGTATTTCCACACTTAGCAACACAGGACTTGGCATTACCTACAGTAATCAAAGAACTACTGCCTTTCTGGGCATCAGCAATAGCTTTGGCTGCAGTTTTTGCAGCTGAAATAAGTACGGCAGATGCAGTTTTATATATGTTAACCACATCCTTTACGAATGACATAGTCAAGACATTTATAAAACCTAAAACTACCGATGCCGAATTACTAAAAATGAGTAGAGTTGTTACCTTTGTTGCAGGTGTTCTTGGAGTCGGAATGTCATTGATACTTCCTAATATAATAACAGCACTTTCAATTTTTTACACATTAATGTCCGTATCGCTTACGGCACCATTACTTTTCGGCTTATTCTCAACTCGTCCTTCTGCAGCAGCGGCTTCAGTTTCAGCAATTCTAGGTGTTGGGGTTACACTGATATTAACATTTGCTATAAAAATTAAGCTATTTGGTGTTTTAAATGCGCAAAGTGCTGGAATGATTGTTTCACTGATTATTATGTGTATAATGATGTATACTTTTCCAGCTAAGGCATTTAAAGATGGCAAAAGAGAAGTAGAGATGGAATCAATTGTCTAATCGTTAATTCTTTTGCAACAGCCTGGCGATGGCTAAGGCTCATACTTCACTGTCTTAGTAAGCAAATCCCTTCCTGCTATAGTATTTGCAAAAATTGTTCTCACGGCTTCAATATAATCTTCTGGGTTTGGTAAGGATGGACTGTAGTGAGTAAGCCATAGCTCTTTTGCTCCTCCTTGTTTCGCGAGTAATCCCGCCCAGAAAACATCATATGTTTTTTTGCACCGCTTTGTGCAAGTCGTCCTCGTCACCATACATTCCTTCACAAATAAATAGGTCTAAATTTTTAATAAACTCAACTAAGTCTTCTGTTGGCCTCGTATCAGTACAATAACAAACTTTAATCCCTTTTCTTATTTCACCAAGCACCATTTCGGGGCTTACGGTCTTGTCTTCAAGTGTTATACATCAAGCATAAATATCTCCTCAACAATTACTATTTAAAGCGTTTAGCGTTAAGTATACTCACTTAGCGATCTTTTCATATATGATGAACCATACCCTCATTGAGCTGACTATGGTGTATGCTTTCATCGACTGATTGACATTTTAAAAACGGGGTGTTATATTATAAAAAATTACCTTTGATTACCAAAGTTGCTTATTTTTATGCTTATAACAACAATGGGGTTGTTTCGCTTCAGGCGGGACTGCCCTCTTTTGTTGTCTTAAGACAGTAGAATGCTTCAAAGGCGAAGCATTCTACTGATATCTAATAATTCCAACGATTTGAATCTATAAAAATCAGAACAAGCTGCTATGTCACTATTTTCCCTACTCATTTGGCTCTCATCAAACGGTGGGGGCCTTTTTCTATTCGGGTTTAAGCAAGAAAGTACTAGATCAACCATATGACTGAGTGGAAAAGTACAATAACTAAAATACAAACGGACCATACATTAATTCTGGCCGCAAGTGGAATTATAGAAACCAAGCGAATTAACCCATGCCAAGGTTTGTCAAAACGAAACAGGAAAAGCACTGACAGGTAATATTCTTACGAATCCAAATTATGTATAATTTTCTTCGAGTATTTCATACCAGCGGTGACTATTGTAATCATTATGTTAAATCGAATTGCGCTGCTTAACGCCTGTCCATTTTTTATAAAAGCGGTAAGCAACAGAGTTATTGCTAGCCCACGTGGCAAGCTGTTCACATATACCCTGGCAGAGTTGGGCGGAGTTAGACTGATAATCTGAGTTTAATTAGTGCTCGACAAACATGAGGGGTTTAAAATGTTTCAGCATGACAATGTAAGGTTAGGGCTGATTGTATCAGGGGAAATTCCTAAGGACTACTTGTGCACATCGGTGGTTCTGCCGAACCGAAATATTCATGCTATAATGGAAGTATTGTTTAAGAAAGATTTAGGAGGATTATGGATGGATAATAATGATATATTAATAAGACTAAGATATGCACTAGATCTACGGGATACAGATATGGTAAAAATATTTAAACTTGGTGGCGCTGAACTAACCCTAGAACAAGTAAGAAAGCTGCTCATAAAATCAAAAGAAACTTATCGTTACAATGATGAAGGTGACGATCATGACGAAATAGAAGAAAAAGATGAGAATATAAAATGTAAGAACAGTACGCTAGAGGCATTTTTAAATGGCTTTATTATCTTGAAAAGAGGGAAGCAAGATCCAAAACCGGGGCAACCTGAACTACCAGGACTAAAGAAAAGTGAAAATCCTAATAATATCAATAATATGATGCTTAAGAAATTGAAAATAGCGCTATCACTAACGAGTGATGATGTGCTTGATATATTAGAAAAAGCGGGAGTTATTGTAACAAAAGGAGAATTAAGCGCTCTATTTAGAAAAGAAGGGCATAAGAATTATAAAGAGTGTGGTGATCAAAACGCAAGAAATTTTTTAAAAGGATTAGCTCTAAAAATCAGGGGATAGTTTCTATAGAATAGATTCTGAAAATCTAGTACCCCTAGACGCAAAAGTAGCTAGGGGTACTAGATTTTTTCAGAGAAGTATGATAATTTTAATCCGTAGTGTATATGCATTTCAGTAAGTGTTACTGAGTCGGTTCTTTTGGTATGTATATGTAGGATAGTAGTAAGGATTGGTACGGATTGTTCTTAATAATGTAGGACAGTGGTAGGATGGCAGAAAATAACGATGGATTCATATCTTGTATCCGTGTTTTTTTGCGGATGTGGGGTGTTTGCGCAGGTTTGCTAACTCCTATT
>DHJG01000220.1:4589-7419 GCA_002404215.1 Desulfosporosinus sp. UBA4726 | reverse complement strand
CGGAAACATGCCTGACTGAGATTAATTTGGATCTCCAGGAAAGCCATAATGTCACCTGGCGTGAGTATGAACTAATTGAAAACAATCCGGCAGGCGAATACCGACGGGAAATGACCTGGCGGGTTTTTGACGAGAAAGCCAATCGAATGGCTAATCTACTGCTGAAGAGGGGCATAAAAAAAGGGGATAAGGTTGCTATTCTGTTAATGAATTGCCTGGAGTGGTTGCCGATATATTTTGGAATATTAAAAACCGGAGCAATCGTGGTACCATTAAACTTTCGCTACACTGCTGAGGAAATAAAATATTGTTTAGATTTATCCGAGACTATTGCCTTGATTTTCGGGCCTGAATTTATTGGCCGGGTGGAAACGATTTATGAGCAGATACCAAAAGTGAAAACATTCTTTTTTGCAGGAGAAAACCGTCCTTCTTTTGCTGAAAACTATGACCGTCTGACGGCCAACTGTTCTTCTGAAGCACCAAAGATCGAGCTTGCGGACGAAGACGATGCGGCAGTCTATTTCTCCTCCGGGACAACGGGATTTCCGAAAGCAATTCTACATACGCACCACAGTTTGATGTCAGCATGTTATACGGAAAGCGAACACCATGGTCAAACGCGGGAAGACAATTTTTTGTGTATTCCGCCGCTGTACCATACAGGCGCCAAGATGCATTGGTTCGGCAGTTTACTGTCTGGGAGCAAAGCCGTATTGCTGCGCGGAGTTAAGCCTGAATGGATACTCAAAACAGTTTCTGAAGAAAAAATTTCGATTGTCTGGCTTTTGGTTCCCTGGGCTCAGGACATTCTGGATGCCATAGAAAGCGGATCTGTCAAGCTGGAAGATTATGACCTTGCCCAGTGGAGGCTGATGCATATCGGTGCACAGCCGGTTCCTCCTAGCTTAATTCGTCGCTGGAAAAAGTATTTCCCCGAGCATCTTTATGATACGAATTATGGTCTAAGCGAATCTATTGGTCCCGGATGTGTCCATTTAGGTACTGAGAATATTCATAAAGTCGGTGCTATCGGTATACCTGGTCACAATTGGGAAGTCAAGATCACCGACGAGAATGGAGGCTCTGTAATCCAGGGTCAGGTTGGGGAATTAGTAGTTAAAGGACCGGGCATGATGAAATGCTACTATAATGACCCTGAAGCGACCGCAGCTGCAATCAAAGGTGGCTGGTTGTTTACCGGAGATATGGCCCGGATAGATGAAGACGGCTTCATTTATTTAGTTGACCGGAAAAAAGATGTGATTATCAGCGGCGGAGAGAATTTATATCCGGTTCAGCTTGAAGATTTTCTCCGTGCGCATAATGCAATTAAGGATGTCGCGGTCATCGGTTTGCCGGATGAACGCCTGGGTGAAATCGCGGCTGCTATCATAGAACTAAAACCGGGCAGCAAGTGTACAGAAGAAGAAATAAAGGCATTCTGCAGTCCAATGCCGCGTTACAAACGTCCGCGTAAAATATTTTTTGACCAAGTCCCGCGCAATCCCACTGGGAAGATTGAAAAACCACGTTTGAGGGATAAATACGGCGGATCAAGTTTAGTGGCTACTCAAATGGAGAGATAAAGAACTCAATGTGTTGTTTTAGAGGCCACTCGAAAGGACTTGCGACTGGGCTAATGAGTATACTTATACGTTTAGTGGACAGAAATCCGTTTGCAAGTTACTTAGGCGCGCCAAAGCCTTAACGTTAGGCAACGGAGGCTCCCGCCTCCTGCTAATAGCGCTTCGGGATGGAATTCTAGGATTTGCACACCACGTTGCTTCAACTTCTTTTTGGTCTGAGCGTTTAGAGCTATGTCGTAGTGAATAAGTATTTTAGGTTCTAATGGAACAAAACTGCAACCCCAATTTTGCTGTTCTTCGTCACTTATTTCTACAAGCTCTATATTTTTCTTTTCTAAATACGACTTGAAGTTAATTTCAATTTTCTTATGCCTGTTAATCAAATAGGATCGTAGAAAAGCTGGAGGAAAATACAGGGCTAAATCCTTACTGATCCGATTAAAAATCATATCCGCATGCATGAACCTTCGTGCCTGTGGGGCTTCAATGTAAAGGACTTCCTCAAAAAGCTCCAAAGCTTTAACAAAGAAGCGTTCAATCGTGCTGGGACTAAGCCGTTCAGTATCCACGATGATTAAGGTAGTAGGAGATAAAATTAAGCAACCTTCAAATTGTTCATTGGTTGCAAATTCATGAAAGATAGGTATGCCGATATTTGTAAGAGCTTCCTTAACTACCTGTTCTTCACCTGCCCTGGTACCCGGACACATTTCTGATAGAATTACGCCTTTGTGCGTGACGACAGCTGTGTCATGCAGATAAGCTAAATTCGGGAGTTTAGCCAGCAAGTCCTTTGTCTGGTGTACAAAATCTCTGACTTGTAGTATCTCTACATCGTGTGCTTGTAACAATTGACTATATTCTTCATGTTCTCTTAAATACTGATCAACCTTTGGAACAGAATTAAATAAGTGATACTGATAATTTGCTTCAGTGATGCTAGAAAGTGATTCGATTGGCTGATGAAGTAAGACTCTCTTTAGACGAGCTAGATTTTCGGTTCCAAACATTGGTTTTATCCCGCTCATTTTCCACACCCTAACTCTTGCTGTTGTTTCCAATATTATTTGCAGCTACACTCACTAAATATGCTGGTTTTCCTAAATTAATAGTATGGAACAAGCTCGCGATCTTATCAACTTAGTAACCCTACGCTTTTGGAAAAGTCTGATGTCTTGATATTGGAACCAGCGGACGTATTCGCCCAAATAAACACAAAATGTACTCTTTCACCTGTCTGT
>DHJG01000220.1:4138-4302 GCA_002404215.1 Desulfosporosinus sp. UBA4726 | reverse complement strand
CAGTATAAATGAGTTCAAAGATAGTATATAATTATGATGAAAAATGTAATTATTCTAATGTTATTAAAGGAGTTAGAACTATGGAAAATAAATGTTTTAAAATTGTTGTATCAGGAGACATATGTGTAAATTTATTACAGTGGAGAACTGATCAACAGTGTACT
>DHJG01000220.1:3321-3865 GCA_002404215.1 Desulfosporosinus sp. UBA4726 | reverse complement strand
GAAGCTACGTTGCCCAAAGAACTTCTTCGTTCTACTGTAGAGTTAGAGCTTTTTCCTGAAACCCTCAATAAAAATGATAATCACAAAGTCTACCGCATCAGCCGCTATCTTGGCTTTACAGGACTGACTTCTTGTAGGCCTATGTTACTACCGATCATCGATGATGATCAAAATGCAGATATGGTCATTTTGGATGATGAGAATAACGGTTTTAATGCTAACGAAGAATTCTGGCCTTTAGCAATAAAAACACCTGAAAAATCACCTATAGTAATATATAAGGTGAATCACCCTACCAGTTCTAGTAAGCTTTGGCAGAATATAAGAGATTTCCATATTCAAAATACCATTGTCGTTATAAATATTGATGATTTAAGAGCAAAAGGAGTAAATATTAGTAAAAGTCTTTCTTGGGAAAAAACGGCGCAGGATTTTGTGTGGCAAATTAGTCATAACCCCGACCTTGCCTTCCTTGCCCACTGTCATCATCTTATAGTACCTTTTGGCCTTGAAGGTGCGATATATTATCAAAATAAAGGAGTGG
>DHJG01000220.1:0-3178 GCA_002404215.1 Desulfosporosinus sp. UBA4726 | reverse complement strand
GCGCTGTCCCGTAATATAGCTACAGGAATTTGTAATAATGAAGAACTTAGTAAATCAATAGGGGAAGGTATACGCGAAGGCATTGTGGCTGCTCAAAAATATTTTGTTTATGGTTTTGGTGAAAATATTGAGGAAAGTGCTTTTCCTAATCCGTTAATCTTTAAGAAAACCGAAAATGATTTTGTCTGTAAAGAACATATTCAAGATGTACTAATACGTGATACAAATAATACTTCAAGCTGTGAGACTGACTGGTATATTATTAAAGACAAAAGTTCTAGTAGTTTAGCAGATATAGCTTATAATATCGTCAAAAGCGGAGAAAAAAGTGCCCTGAAGTTTATACCCATAGCACAATTTGGCAAATTAAAAACGGTTGACAGAGCAGAAATAGAGGGTTATAGAAGCATCAAAAACCTAATGTCGGAGTATATTTCTACGAAAAATACGGTTCGTCCGCTGTGCATTGCTGTATTTGGAACGCCAGGGTCCGGGAAATCCTTTGGGGTAGCAGAAGTAGCTTCCAGTATTGCCCCAGATTTTACGGATAAGTTAAATTTTAATTTATCTCAATTTCAATCAGTGGAAGACTTATTTGCTGCCTTCCATAAAGTCCGAGACCTTTGCCTGAAGGGAAAGGTTCCACTGATATTTTTTGACGAATTTGATTCGGCTTTTGAAGGGAATCTGGGCTGGTTAAAATATTTTCTAGCACCTATGCAGGATGGGGAATTTAAAGAAGGAGATTCTATTCATCCTATTGGAAAAGCTATTTTCGTCTTTGCCGGTGGCACCAGCAGTACATTTAAGGAATTTGGCGGAGAGGATATTACGGATGAATTGGAACATAAACACTTTCTAAAAGAATTTCAAAGTGCTAAAGGGCCAGACTTTGTAAGTCGTCTAAGAGGGTACGTAAATATTCTCGGACCAAATCAAACAGATGAACAGAAGGATCAATTATTCATTGTTCGTAGAGCAATGTTATTACGATCACTCCTAGAACGCAAAGTACCTCATCTATTAAATGAGCGAGGTGAAGCTCAAATAGATAATGGTATTTTACGAGCAATGCTCAAAGTTACACGATATAAGCATGAATCAAGATCGATGGAAGCTATCTTAGAGATGAGTATGCTAACCGACAGTAAAAAATGGGAGCAATCACATTTGCCTTCTAAAGAACAGTTGAAATTGCATGTTGATGAAGAACAATTTTTACGTCGTTTAATGCATGATGCTTTCTATAGTGAAAAATTTGAAAGTCTGGCAATGGATCTTCATAGGCATACTTTGCTCAACCAAGATAAGGGTGAATCAAAATTAGATTGCATAAAATCATGGGAAAATCTTTGTAATCAACACAAAGAGTCTATTCACGAACAAATAAAGCATATTCCTGATGCTTTGCATAGGATCGGTTACGATATTATCTCTGTTAAGGAAAAGCTCGAAGCTGTAACATTTACTGAACGTGAATTAATTACTTTAGCTGAATACGAGCATGAACATTGGTTCCTTCAAAAGAAGGAAGCCGGATGGAAACTAGATACTATTATCGATGAAGAGAGAAAATTGCACCCTTTACTAGTCCCTTGGAGCAAATTATCCGACAATAACAGAAATGAGTTAATTGAAACTATTAAATTTTGGCCAGAAATCCTGGCAAATTCAAACTTTAAGATAGAACGACTCAAGTTTTTATCTTATTGTGAGACTGAACATTAATTTTCCCAAAAAAGAACAAGGAATAACAATTGAGAGATCTATTTTTACATTTGTAGTTATGCACTCGATTATTTGATTGCTCACTTCTGCAGGGCTGCGGGGGAAGATAGTATTGTTTGAGAGGGAAGGAATATGCAATGCAAGCATGTGAAAAATAAGGAGAGATCAAAATTAAATGGTTGCTAGTCTGGGATCAAAATCGTTGTAAAGTTTCTTCTCTTTCGTTAATTATGCTAAAGAATTTTGTCCTGTTGTGAAACTGCAGTAGAATAGGTTATAAGGTTATAATATTTTAGGTTGATGCTTGAAGTGGAGGTTTGGTGGTATGTCTTTTATAGTTAGAACGTCGGGTGATGTATTAAAATTCGCGCTTCCCCTGTATGATTATCTCAGCCAGAATGGGCATGTCGAAGAGGCAGATGCTCTGGCCAAAGTGGTGGACTCCTGTTACCCCCAGGACACCCAAGCCTTAGATGCGCATAGAAGGGCCTATAAGCAAATTCGGGAAACAGTTCATGATTTGCCATCACACTACCTGCTCGCTCTTGATAATGCTTTAGCAATTTTGTCAGTATAATATTTGAGGGGAAACTCAACCTTCAGGGCAAAAAAGTTAGAGCCTGACGGAATTGGATTTCGTCAGGCTCTAACTTTTTGATGGTAATTAGAATTGAGAAAGGATAAACTTGAAACGTGAAGGAAGGTGAGACGTTTGGCAGTCTTAGGAGGGCGGGCACATCTCAATGGGATAACCTTTGTCACCAATACGCACATTGTCCGTGGGAAGTTATCACTCGGGACTGTATCCATTAATGAGCGTCGACTACCAGGGATAGGGATCTATAATCTTATGGACAAAATACCTTTCTTACGCGGGGTTTCTAGGCTAGCAAAGCTTAATCATAAGCTATTTCTTGCTTGCATCCTTATGCTCGCCATACCGTGGGATTGGATATTACCTGATGATAATTTAGTAGTTTCTGAGTCAGTCGGGCTCGAACTTGTGATCTATGGTTTCGTTCTTATCATCCTTGTTGTTGTCCTAAAGCGACTTTGGCAGTTTCATGGAGCGGAGCATAAAGCGTTGAACATTTATATGAGTGGGGTCGATCTTTCACTGAGTGCGGTAAGGGAGGCTAGTCGAGTTAGTGAACGTTGTGGAACTAATTTGGCGGTAATAGCGTTTCCCATAATTATTTTGCTATCGTATGTAACGACACCAGTTCTTATCGTCGTAGTAGCCTTACCAATTGGCTATGAGATTTTTAACTGGAGTTCCGGTAGTAACCGATTAAAACCAGTTTTTTTGCTTGCTTCCTTCATTCAGGAATATATTGTCACTGCAGAACCCACGGAAGAACAAATACAGCTAGCGACTGCTACCTTAGCAAGAGCAATAAAATGTGATGGCTAAGTCAGTAACTATAATCCGTGCATAGGAAATCACCAT
>DHJG01000156.1:8725-17952 GCA_002404215.1 Desulfosporosinus sp. UBA4726 | reverse complement strand
GGTTATTCCTTTGAGAAAGAACGTGAAACCTCCAAGCAATCTATGATTACTGAAACTTAAGAACTAAGTCATAGCAGGGGCGTAATCTCCCCCAAAGATCACAGTAAAAAAGCCATTAATAATAATTTATTAATGGCTTTTAATATGTCTCATGTATTTAAATTTGATATGCAAACAAACCTCTAAGTGAGCGATGTAACGCGAAGCTCTCCTACTTCAAGGTTAGGTAAATCCTCCAAAGAACGCAAGCCAAAATGCAGGAGGAACTGTTCTGTCGTTCCATAAAGGATGGGACGTCCTGGACCATCCTTACGCCCAACTTCTTTCACTATTCCCTTCTCTACTAACGTAGCCAATGCCCGATCGGATTGAACACCCCTGATGAAATCCACTTCTCCACGGGTTACTGGCTGCCGATAAGCGATGATGGAAAGCACTTCAAGTGCCGCATTGGAGAGGGCCTGGGAAGGTTGTTTATAAAGAATCTCGATAAAGCGAGAGACCTCCGGCTTAGTGCCCAATTTAAAGCCATCATTGATTTCGAGGAGTGTTAGTCCGCAGGAATCCGCAGCATACCTAGCACGAAGTTTGTGAAGCAGTTCTTCAATCTCCAAGGGACCCAACTCAAGAATCTCCCCAAGTAGTTCAGGCGTAAGCGGATTTTTAGCAACAAATAAAAGTGCTTCTAAGGCAGCCGTTTCCAATTCTCGAAACAGCATTCCATCTACTCCTCTTCCGTAAATTCCCAAGCCTTCTTTGTTGGAAATAGCATAATATCGCTCAGCATTGCCGGCTGTTCTGCGCGGACTTTGCCGGATTTCAAAAGTTCGAGTAAGGCAAGAAAAGAAACAACCATTTCCATGCGCGATCCAATCCGCATAAGCTGGTTAAATCGCATACCTTTTGGGTGAAGAAGTACACGGCGCAAAACGTCCGCAACCATCACATCAATGGATATCTCATCCGGCTTAACATATCGGATTTCTCCACCTTTTTCAGCCCGTTCAATAACCCTACAAAACGATTTCCAAAGGTCATCAAAGGATACCCCATGAAGTGGGTTCTCCGGTTGGACATCTACCAGTATCGCATCCACATCAACCTCACGGTAATAGGATCGTCCTGATGACGTTTCCAAGGCCTCCAAAAATTGTGCAGCCTGCTTGAAGGTTCTGTAAGCCAGTAAGCGTTCTACAAGTTCTTGCCGCTGGTCTTCCCCCTCCACCTGACCCTCTTCATAATTCGCAGGTTTAGGCAAAAGATCCCTTGACTTCATATAGAGTAATTGGGCAGCAAGAACTAAGAATTCTGTTGTGACTTCCATATCTAAAGACTCCATTTGTCTGACAGCATCCACAAACTGGTCAGCAATCCTCGCAATCGGTATATCATAAATGTCCACTTTTTCTTGTTGGATAAGGGTCAAAAGCAAGTCAAGTGGACCATGATAGGCAGGGAGTTCTATCTGCGGACTTGTGTTTCCACTTTCCATTTACAGACCCATGACGCAGCGAACTTCCTTCATTGTCTCTGAGGCAGTTGCTCGAGCACGTTCTGCACCTTCTTCAAGGGCTTTCTCCACGCGACCTGGCTCCTCCCAATAAACACGCCGTTCCCTAAATGGGCTCAATAGCTTTTCTAAGTTTTCTGCCAAGTGGCGTTTACAAGCGACACAACCGACTCTTCCTGCACGGCAATTTTCTTCCACTTCTGCAACTTCCGGGGTATAGATCCGATGGAACTTATCCACAATGCAGACTTCTGGATGACCAGGGTCATCCTTACGGAGCCTAGCGGGGTCTGTAATCATTTGTTGGACCCGAGTCTTGATCTCTTCAGGAGAAGCCGTTAGGGATATAGCATTATGATAACTTTTACTCATCTTCCGACCATCTACCCCTGGTAAGAGCGGTACTTTGCCCACAAGGTCTTTCGGCTCAGGAAATACCGTTCCGTAAAGATGATTAAACCGACGGGCGACTTCTCGACAAAGCTCAACATGTGGGAGCTGGTCTTCCCCGACAGGAACTACACTTGCTTTATAAAGCAAAATATCCGCGGCCATTAAGAGAGGATACCCTAAGAATCCGTAGGTTCCCAGATCTTTCCCCTGTTGGCTTAATTGTTGAATTTGATCTTTGTACGTAGGAACACGTTCTAGCCAGGACAAGGGTGTAAACATAGAAAACAGCAAATGAAGTTCGGAGTGTTCTTTGACCTGAGATTGTACAAAGACAGCACTCTTCTCAGGATCAATTCCCACACTAAGCCAATCTAGGGCAATCTCTCGCCGTAGGCGAGGGTAGTCTAATCTATCCTCATAGCCTGTGGTCAACGCATGCAGGTCCACGATGGAAAAATAGCACTTATAGTCCTCCTGTAAGGCGACCCAATTCTGTATTACACTCAGGTGCCCAATATGCAGTGCCCCTGTCGGACGCATTCCGCTTAATATTCTACCTTTCATCATTAACGCTCCTTTTTATTGTGTCATAATCTTCATTTGATAGTTTATTAATCTTATTGGATTCCGTTGATTTTATTCGAGCCCATTTAACCCAAAAACGGAGTTAATATCAGAGTAATAATTGACTGATAGGCGTAAGCTATCCCATTCACTGCTGGGAAAAGCACTTTACTGAGAATATCTGTAAAGAGGAGAAGCATTAAAATAATCATGCCATACTGCTGAAGAAGATGCAGCTGCGGAGCATAGCGTTCAGGCAGTAATCCTTCTAAAACGGCAAACCCATCAAGAGGAGGAATCGGCAAAAGATTGAAGATACCTAAACCCAGATTCATGAACACGGTGGCTTGAAAAACAAGCGAAATAATGCTACTCCACTCTGAGCCGCTCATCCAGTGCATGGTCAAAAACCATAAAAACATTACTACAAACGCCATGAATAAATTCATGATTGGACCAGCCAAGGCAACCATCATGTGTCCCCGTCTTTTATTTCCTCTGTAATATTGGGGGTTAGTCATCACTGGTTTAGCCCAACCAAATCGGTATAAGAGAGCCATGAGTGTTCCGAAAAGATCCAAATGTGCGATGGGATTCAACGTTAAGCGCCCTTGACTGCGCGGTGTTGGGTCACCTAAACGATCAGCGACCCAGGCATGAGCAAATTCATGAAAAGCAAAACCAATCATCAAGGCAGGGATATTAGCTATAATCGTCGGCAAATCGAAACCCAACAAATGTTTTCCTCCTTCAACGGGCATCAACCCGCTGGCGTACTAAATCCTTTTCTTCTTCTAAGGTGTTTATTCGACCTTGGAGCCAAGCTAAGCGTACTTCATCTAGGATTTCGCCGATCCTTGGCCCTTCCTTAATACCCATCTGGATAAGAGCCTTCCCATCAAGGGACATGTTAATCTTGTTACTGGCCTCTAGGTATTCCGTCATTCGACTGTTAAGTCGTTCATCCCGGACTAAAACCAGTACAACTTCCTTTGAAACTTTGCTTAGCAATTGGTCCATCTCACTTAATGTCAACGGCTTAGTTAAACACTCGCGCAAATGTACAAAGGTCATGGTATCATCCCTTAGAGATCTATTCAGACATACTCGATCAAGTAATTTTCCAATGGTAGCTGAATCCATTTTGGAAACAGAGATTAACCAACGCGTGTTCAACGACCAATCAGCACTGACTTCCCTATCTTCAAGGTCAAAGTTCCAAGCATAATCTTCACCAAACCACGCTTTAAACAAGCCACTACGAATTAAGGTCTGGCCCATAGCCAAATAATTAACTTCTTTAAAAATGAGCAGAATTTCTTCCGTAAAACGTTCAATGCTAAGTTCCGAAAGAACACCTGTCTCAATTGCAGTATTGAACGCCTCAAGAGTTTCTTTAGCTATATTAAAACCATAACGATCAGCAAAACGTATAGCCCTAAGCATCCGAGTAGGGTCATCAATGAAGCTAAGATTATGTAGACAATGAATTTCTCTTTGCTGCAAATCTCGCTTACCACCATAATAATCCACTAGTTCTCCAAAACGATCAGCATTCAAACAAATCGCCATCGTATTAATAGTAAAATCGCGTCGAAACAGGTCATCGCGCAGACAGGATTCTTCCACTTGAGGAAGTGCGCCAGGGAAGGAATAATATTCCCACCGCGTACTAGCTACGTCAAGATGACTCCCATCGGGAAAAATGATTTGAGCTGTTCCGAACTTAATGTGTTGGGTTATTTTACCATCTGGCATGCATTCAATCAAGGCCCTGGCAAATTGACCGCCGCTCCCTTCGACTACGAAATCCAAATCCTGAGTAGGAGAAAATAGTAGCAAATCCCTGACAAAGCCTCCCACAAGATAAACAGAGCACCCTTCTTTCTCTGCAGTATCTCTCACCTTTTTAAGGATATTCTGGATCTCTTTCGGCAGACCTTCTATCAAATCTAAGATATCCTGACGCATGGCGATACTACGCTCTCGAACAAGTTGCGTCTCAATAGGAAGCGTACTGCCGTGAACGAGACGCAAAACATCAGACCGCGATACGATGCCAACAACGTTGCCTTCTTCAACCACGGGGAGACGTCCAATGTCGTGCTGGACCATCAGTCGCTGAACTTCCTCCCAAGATGCCTCTACATCCACCGTTGTCACATTTGTCGTCATAAAGCCCTTCACTGGGGCGTGTTGCAGACCGTGTTTGATTGCCTTGTCGACATCACGTCGAGAAATAATCCCTACCAAGCACTTATCCTCTGTGACAGGCACTCCAGTGTGCCCATAACGCAAGAGCATTTGTTCGACCTCACCTAGCCGAGTCTCCGGAGATACGGTCTTAACCGGATAACTCATCATATCCCGAACAAGATGAGGCCGTTTAGCACGGCTCTGAATCGCCGCACGCAGTTGCTTCAATATAACTGGGAGTTCAGCATCCTTGATAGTGGCAGAAGCAGCCCTCTCATGGCCCGCGCCACCAAATACCTGTACTAATTGATTGACCGGTAAACCCCTGCCTCTTGAACGGCCCACGAGGTACACCCGATTCTCCATTTTAACCAATAGAAACCATGTATCAGCGCTCTCTAGTTCTCCTACTTTATGAGCCAATAGAGCAAGCCCGCCGACATAGTCCTCTGTCTCAGCATACGAAAGATAAACCGGTAACCCATCGAAAAGTTCCGTCTGACCTTGGTCTAACAAATTTTGCAATAGTTCTTTTTGTTCTTCTGCAAGCGCTCGTCTTAAATATTGTGCAATAACTCCTAAGTTCGCACCTTGCTCTAACAAGTAAGCCACAGCGCGAACATCACGAACTGTGGTACTATCAAACAACAAACTTCCGGTATCGTCATAAATTCCGATAGCAATCAAAGTCGCTTCGAAACTGCTTAAGGGTAACCCGATTCCAGCTAATTTTTCAACAAGGAGCGTTGCGCAAGCTCCGACCGGTTCAATGACCATCCCTGGTTCGAGCTTTCCTGAGTAGGGATGATGATCATAAATTTCCACCTTAACTCCAGGAATTCGAGACACCTTTTCGCCTAGCAAACCCGCCCGGCGTAGCTCATGGGTATCTACCAAAATGACTCGGGAAACCTCGTCCACCTTAATATCCTGAGCTTTACGAAACCGTAGTTGATCCCTAGATAGCGCCAAAAAATCTTGAACATAGACGTTCGGTTTCCCGTCTATGACTAACACGCTGTTGGGATAAAGCTTTTGGGCAGCCACCATAGATGCTAACGCATCAAAATCCATTTGGCGATGAGCCAAAATGATATCCATATTACATCCTCAAATCTCTTATTAAAAAGGGCTTATTTTTTAAATTATAACATCTTAGGCCTATTCACAGCAACTTCATCCTTTGTGGTACAGGATCGCCGACGCCGACGCTCCCGTCTCCCCACCACGGCCCCTACCATCTGATATCTTACCATTCTTAGTGATGTTCTAATCTCGAAAGTCCTGTTTTGATTTAGGTTCAGTGATATGAAGTCAGATATAATAAGGAAAGGTTAAAGGACAGCTGATACATTTCCTTTAACCTTTCCTTATTATACTGAAGGTACAATAAGATAGAACTATTGAATACTTACCTTGGAACGTTCTAATTGAACTGATCCTGCTGCTGTGGAAATCTCTAAGTCAATCTTCGTTTTTGCTTCAGTGTAGTTCGGACTAACCCAATTTTTATCTTCAAGCAATAATCCTGAGCCCACGAAATTGGTACTACTGACTACTCCACTTAAGCGAACATTCAACCCTACATTTTCAGGAACGACCAAGGTTAGCTCAGAAGCGCCACTATCAATCTTTCCCTTTGTTACAATTCCCGTATCTCCAAATCGGAGTTCAAATTTACTGGCACCTGTACCAATTTTAAGATTGTCCATCAAAAGGCGTTGCAAATCGATGGTCCCATTGATCGCCCCTGCCGTAATATCCAAGTCATAATGCACCTTCGTCGATAAGTTTAGCTCTAAATCGCTCAGATTTAGTTTATCATTCTCCCCTAATAAAGCGGGAGAGAGTGTGGCTGTTAGGGTATCTCCCGCTTGCTCGGTACTGAAACCCGCTCCTTGAGGCCCTAGGATGGAACCTTGGCTTTTCCATTTATACTTTCCTGAAATAAGTTGGGGCTCGCTGTTCACAGAATCAAGAGCCTGTATTTGGACCTGAGCTCCTTCCAACTTGAGATTAATACGCGCTTTTTTCACGTCAGATTGTAATGGTACATCTAATGTGCCAGTTCCACCTGAACTACTAATATAATAGAAAGGGTTAAACATTTGCCGTGACTCAGGCTTATCTCCCATGACCATAGAGTAGCCAACCATACACAGGAGAAATACTAGTAAAACAGCACTCATTGGAATCCGCCGACTGAACAATAACCCTATTCCGGCCAAGATGAGCATTAAGGGCCATAAATCGAAAATATGCAACCATAAACTCCAAGATAAGTATCCATAATTAATCAGAAAAAAGACAACCCCAATCGCGATTAAGAGTAACCCTCGGCTAACAGAATTAAAAACTGTTCTCATTTTCTTCCCCCCCGCAAGATAATAGCGAGACCTATCACGATAAGAAGCAAAGGCCACATTTTGCTCATATCAAACCAGTATGGGAGCACACGTTGAAGCAGAAAGAATACTCCTAATATCACCAAAATTCCTCCGGCCATTTTCGATCGATTCTCATTATTTCCTTGATGCTCATTCCTACCAAGCCCTTGAGTTGCTTCTTTGACATCGGAGACTATTCCCTTGACGGCCTCCCCCACATCATGCTTATAATTCTCTGCATATCCAGCCCCATCGGTAGGATTCTCCGGAATGATCGCCCACCCTGCCAAGTACACAAAGAACCCCACGCCCCCGAACAAGGCAACTAAGGCAATTAACCGTACCAGGGTGACATCGATACTGAAATATTCGGCCAGTCCTCCACAAACGCCTCCAACCATCTTTTCTTGCTTCGAACGATATAATCTTTCTGTCATGTTGGTTCCCCCTATAAATTCTTGTTAAGTTTCCGTCTGCACTCCTATTACGTTTGGGAAGGTTGAAATGTTTCAGCTAAACTTAAACTAATAATAGAATACTTCAGCTCATAAATTGTGCTCCAACCATTAAAAGGACTTATCCGATAAATAGAAGAAACACCAAACCATTTAAGGCTTGATGTTTCTTCTATTATTGAAAGCTCACTAAATTAGATACCGGAATTAATTTCTTCCGTTGCGAGTTCAATCTCCTCAGGGGACATCCCGTCTTTACCAAGATTAAATTTGATTGCATCAGTCCAAAAAGCACATTTTGCACTCATCTTTTTAAACATTTTGGCATTAACTTTGCTTTCTTTTGCTCTAGCGTCTGCATTAGACTGTACAATCGAACAAATATAAAGAGCTTTGAGACGAGCCTCTTTATCCAAGTCGCTAAATGTTTGGGTCAGTTCCGCAATTAGATTGCGATAATACTCGGAAAAATCCTCAAAAGGAATTTCAGTATCCATGTGTAAATATTCTTTCAACGTTTCAAGTAGCTTATCCAATGTGTCAACCCTCCAAAAATATTACCTAACAACAGCTTTACATAGTATATAACCGTTTTATTAAAATGACAAGCGATGATGGATGTTAATGCAACCACTTTTTCTTCCAGAAATAAATCATAACCACCAGGAAGATGAGAGTTGATAAACCATAAAAAATTAAGATACCATGTGGTTGATAAATAGAAGGCATGAATTTGAAGTTCATGCCAAAGAAACCGGTCAACAAAGTAATCGGCAATATAATGGTCGCTACCAGCGTCAGCACCTTCATAATATCATTGGCTCGATTATCGACCGCCGCCTGATAAGCTTCTCTTAAACTTTCGATCATCGCATGCGTTTGGTGAACGGAAAGCGTAGCTTGCGTCATCTCTAATATTAATTCCTCTTGGAGATCCCCATATTGCAATTTCTGAATGTTCTTGAACCGCTCGAAAACGCTCTGATGGGCGTTTAATGATCGTTTCAAGACCAATATTTTACGGCGCAAAGAGATAATCTGTTTTAACTGCCAAGAAAGCGGGGCCAACAGAATCTTCTCTTCGACAAGGTCCATTTGATCCTCAAGCATTTCCAAATATCTTTGATGGTGCCTCAATACTCTCAAGCCCAAAGCGCACGCCAGGTCTAGAGGAGTTGTCAGAGTACCGTTTTGTGCCCATTCGGTCAGATGCTCCGGCGTAACCCCGTTCCATCCCAACAAAATACAAACGTTCGAGGTTACGAACAAACGCATCGGGCGTTCCTGCTTGTGCTCATCAATATCCCGAAAACAAACATAATGGACATTCGCGTTCAATCGATCAAAATGAGGGCGAAAATGCAATGATCCTTCTCTTATATTTTTTCCCAACTCACCTGCTTCACGTACACGCAGACGTTCCAGCCATTCTGATGCCTGAATTTGGGCAGCCAACATGTGTGGAACTTTATCCCATTCTTCAGGACCCAGTACAAAGACCTCAAACCCTGCCTTAACTCCCGATTGCGGCTTCTTTTTCTGAATTACTTTGATACCGTGTGGATTAATATAAAATGTCTCCATCCGCAATTCTCCTTCATCCATTCACGATGTCCACTTTTGCTATTAGATACTATAACATATCTCAGGTACGATTCCTCGTATTTTAGTCCAATCGATGTTAAACTTTCACTAAAACGAAAGTCCAAAGTCCAAAGTCCA
>DHJG01000156.1:7633-8623 GCA_002404215.1 Desulfosporosinus sp. UBA4726 | reverse complement strand
CCAAAGTCCAAAGTCCAAAGTCTATTATATTGCGAAAGGAGACAATACAAATGATTCGAGCAGCCGTTTTTGATTTAGATGAACTTATTATTGATTTAGAGAGAATCCATAAAGCTTCAGAACGTCAAATTTGCATGGATTATGATCATTCCTTTGATACCCTTTCTGAAGACCTACGGCTTAACTCCTCTGGGCTTCGAGAAAATGATATTTTGGAACGGATTAGGCAGGAATTAAAGCTCTCTGTACCCTTAACCGAGATGATTCTACGAAAGCAAACCCTTTTTTTCGATATGATATTGGACGAGATACTTCAGCCCATGCCCGGTGCCCTTGAAGCGATTGACACTCTTAAGTCACACGATTACCACTTAGCCCTAACCTCTTCTGGATCCCGCCCAAGAGTTGAAATAGTACTAAAAAAATTAAGGATTTTAGATACCTTTGACATAATTGTTTGTGGCGAAGACGTTCATAGGGGCAAACCAAACCCCGAACCGTATCGCCTGACTGCTGAACGTCTAAATATCTCGCCCCTTGAAGGTGTGGTCTTTGAGGACGCTGATGTCGGAGTTCAATCTGCCAAAGCTGCAGGGCTTTGGTGCATAGGAGTCCCGAATCCTGCCGCTGCGACTCCCCAAACACTAAAACAAGCAGACCTAATCCTCCCCGATCTTACCCATTTTACTCTTGACCTCTTAGAGAGGATCGCGAGACCCTAGTTCAGACCTTCGTTCGTCATGCCAAACTAGAGTTCTTATCCATCTGCGTTCCCCGACCCGAGTCCGAAACCAGTGTCTTTACGTAAGCAGAATTAAGAAACTCCGTGAAATCGACCGACCCCAGACACGGACGGTGCACATGTATGTGCCGTCTCCCCACCCTTCCGTTCCTCGACCCAAGACCAGGACGCAGTGTCACACGTGCGCGACGTCTCTACGTAAGCAGAATAGCAAACTCCGTGAAATCGACCGACCCCAGACACGGGGC
>DHJG01000156.1:0-7509 GCA_002404215.1 Desulfosporosinus sp. UBA4726 | reverse complement strand
GCTGTGTCACACAAGTCCCCTACTTAAAAAACACAGAACTCGTCTTTCCCTCTTCAAAAAACCTTTTCACTACAACGCTTGAGTTCCGAGGGTCAACTTTCCAATAACTGATGTTATTTTCAGTGAGAAAGTTACCAGGCAAAGTTTGAGATGAGATCTCAGGCGTCTTAACATGAAGTAATACATTCGTCAGTGACCATAGCTGACTACCTGAAAGGTTTGTCTGTATGGCCTTAGAAATTTGAGGAATAAGCCAAGGTAACTTGGGAACAGTCTTTATTTGCAAAAATTCCTTTCCTATGGCTTTCAGGACTGCTTGTTGCCGCGACGTTCTTGAAATGTCCCCAAAGGCATCGTTGCGAAACCTTGCATATTGCAAAGCCTGTGCACCGTTTAACCGTTGCGTCCCTTTTTTAAGATTAATCATTCCGTCTGCTGCATCTCCAGTGACGTAATACATATCTTTTTCGACAGCGAGAGTTACTCCTCCCAAGATATCGATAATTGTTTTAAACCCTGAAAAATTCGTAAGTACATAACCGTTAATACGTTGACCCGTCAAGCCTTCGATCAAAGCTGTAGTCGTCTCAAGTCCTTTACCCACTCGCGCAGCAGCATTAATTTTTTGCGTTCCTAGACCGGGTATAGTTACTCGAGTGTCTCGCGGGATGGAGAGTAGGCCAATTTTACCATTTACAGTATTAACGCTGGCCACTAGTAATGAATCCGTGTTACTGAACGTTTTATCTTCTGGTCGCCGATCCACCCCAACTAAAAGCACGGTAAAACGTTTCTCCTGGCTGACCGGTACTGACTCCATTAAGGGCTCATGTACGTTATCAAATCCTTGCTCAGTCTGACTACTTGTTTGTCGCTGAACTTCCTCTCCAAGTTGACTTGATTCTCCCCCTTCATGCTCTGCCGCATAAATGATGGATTTATTTTCATTTCCCACTACTTGATTCACAAGGACAGCGCCTAAAACTAGGCTTACGCCCAGAAATAACCCGAGAATTATGGGTTTTTTATAAGGCATTAAGACCCGGAAAATCGTTCGACCAGTATATTTATTTTCCTGCATCCCAGCCCACTCCATTTCCAACTTCTTTTCTATAGCATCAATCAAACCAGCTTTAAATATTCCAATTGTCAAAATGAAATATTTAGTAAGACCTTAAAAAAAGCCCCCCTCATCACTGTTCACTATGATGAGAAAGGCGCTTTTTTGATGATGTATCATCTATATAGGTAGCACTACAATATTTTTTACATATACTACCAGTAAAAGGAGGGAACTTCTATGGGCTTTCTGCGAAGAATATTCTCTAAAGATAATACCGTTGAAAAGAAAGATACCGTTCCCGAGCTAAATAAAATCGTTTCTGACAGTCGTACTGAAGATACCTCACAAAACATTAAAGAAAATAACATCTTTAATCCAACCCCTGTTAATCTTATGAATAAATTATTTCACAACCAAAAAACCGCTCTTTCGGAAGGTCCGGAGACTCTTTATGAAAATGAAGCTTGGGCACCCGTTAGTGAATATAATATGCTCTTTCGAAAACACAGAGTCAATATTGAGGAACAATCCACAACTTCTGATTCCTAATAACAGATAGGGGGACTGTGTCTAATTTGGGGCACAGTCTCTCAGACATAAAATGTACTGCAATTCTTCTGATGATTAGATATAGAAAGGGGCGAATGGCATTGAACCATGGGTACAACACTACCTATACACCCGTATTACGAAATCCTCGACTCTTCCATCAGAATACTGTACGTGTCAATCCCACATATTATCCTATTCAACAAACCTCCACTCGGCCAGCGAGCCACTTATATCCTCCCCTGCCTTCACACCACACGCTTTACTCTCAATCCATGGTTCAATCTCAACTGCTCTACCGTCCCCAATATCCTAATTATTCTAATTCGCCCAGATCTGCAGTTCTGTCCCCGATCCCTTTCTCTTCCTATTCTGTTCCTACCTATTCTTATACACCAACTGTTTCCTCTAAAGGGTTATCTCTCATTCTAATCTCAACCCTTATCTTAGTTGCTCTTGATCTTATAATTGTTCGCCCACAAAAACGTTAATAATGAGAAAAGGGCCCGCATGTGTCAAATAAAAACACCCACGGGCCCTTTCTATATATTACCGACTTACCATTTGTAAATACTTCAACCGTGTCGGCAGGACATCATTTCGCAACAAATCCGAATGAGTTTCCCGTTTTACAATCACATCCGCATGACCGCTCTCTACAAGAACTACCGCAGGTCGTGTCAGTCGATTATAATTTGATGACATGGAGTAGTTATAGGCACCCGTACAGGAAACCGCAAGTAGGTCCCCAGATTTGGCAATGGGTAACTCAATATCCCAAATTAACATATCTCCTGATTCACAACACTTTCCAGTAATGGAGACCGCCTCGGCTGTTTCTTCATTTGCGCGATTGGCAAGAACCGCCTCATAGCGCGCTTGATAAAGTGCAGGCCGTGGATTGTCTGCCATGCCACCATCTACCGCAACATATTTTCGAACTCCAGGGATATCTTTAATAGCACCAACTGTATAAAGTGTTGTTCCTGCCGTTCCTACGATCGAACGACCTGGTTCAACGATTATTTTAGGACGTGGGAAATTTTGTTTTAGACAAGCTTCCTCTAAAGCGTTCTGAACTGTTTTAGCATATTCTGAAATTTGAGCAGGATCATCTCCTGATGCATAGTAAATACCAAATCCTCCACCAAGATTCAGTTCCTGCAAAAGGCAACCGGTGCGTTTAAGAATATCAGCCATATAATTAATCATTATCTGAACTTCATGCTGAAAGGATTCTAATTCAAAGATTTGCGAACCAATATGGGCATGAATTCCTTTTACTATCAGGTTAGAATAAGATAAGGCCAAATCAATCGCTCGATCTGCGGTACCATTTGGTAAAGTGAAACCAAATTTAGAATCAATCTGACCGGTCTGAATATACTCATGAGTATGAGCTTCAATCCCTGGTGTCACACGAAGGAGAACGTCAACAGGTTGATTTAATTCTTTAGCCAGATCGTTTAATATGCCCATTTCATAAAAATTATCAACAACAATCCTGCCGACCCCTGCTTTAATTGCCATTGTTAATTCCTCTGGAGATTTATTATTACCGTGAAAGTAAATTCTCTCAGCTGAGAAATTGGCTTGAAGGGCGGTATAGAGTTCTCCCCCCGAGACAACATCTAACCCCAAGCCTTCTTCATCGATAATCCGGCACATGGCCAACGTCGAAAAGGCTTTAGAAGCATAAATAACCTCTGTATTTTCTAATCCTTTAACAAAGGAACTATGATACTGTCGGCAAATATCCCTAATATTGGCTTCATCCATAATATATAAAGGTGTGCCAAATTGTTTGGCCAAGTCTACCGTGTCGCATCCACCAATTTCTAAATGGCCCTGCTTATTGACTGATTGTGTTCCGTGCAACCTCATTCTCTCGTCCTCCCTTTTCTCTATAAGCTAATGTTGCGTGAATAAACTAAAACTAAAAACGGCAACAGAAGGAGGTCCTCTGTTACCGTACAACATACACGGAACAATGACCCTCTTCTCCTGTTGTGTGTAGCTCTCCACACGATGTCTTTGTCCCTCTCATCGCGTGACAGTCCTGCAGTTCTTCACTACAGTCCCAGCACCAAAAATTAACAAATTTTTGAGCTTCGGCGAAATTCCCTTTCCCATGAATTCATCGAGTTTTAGCAGCTTTCTTCACAGTACTCTTGTCATTCGCACCTCTACCACAGCCCCAAAGAGATGAGGAATTATGAAATTCCATTAATGTTACCAGTCTTTATATTGGATGTCAATATATTAAGGCATATCTTACACGTTCTTAATAATATATTCCATTATTGACCAATTGACAAAGTTTATCTGTCCAATCAATAAAATATCTTCAGCGGTTGCCTAGTTGCACTTATACCACCCGAATTATGCTACCCGAAACTTATACTTTCTGTATAGGTAAAGGAAAGCCCACAGTTATTTTAGCTGTGAGCTTCTTTCAATCTTGTTCAAACCTGAAGCATGCTTTTACGCTCCTCTTGGTTCCTCCTTCTGTTCTGTTAGACTGCTGCCATTACTGGTGCCAACCGTTTGCGACCACTTTCCGCACCGATCTCCCCATCTTGCTAGGCTTATACCATCTTGCATGATTTCGACAACCTCACAGCGGTTCGCACACTTAGAGCATTCGAAGCTTTTTGCTTGGAATTGAGTCTCCGCCAAGTGTAACCCTCGAAATTTGGTTCGCGTTTCTCCTCGCACTTGCACTTTCTCCTGTGCTAAGTATGCAGCCCCCAAGGCACCCATTACACCATGATGTTCTGGCACTATCATAGGCTGACCTAACTCATCTTCAAACGCTTTACATATTCCAGGGTTTGCTGCCACACCCCCTTGAAAGAAAATTGGACCTCGGATGTCTTTATTTTTACCAACATTATTCAAATAGTTCCGCACCATTGCCTGACATAACCCTGCTAGAATATCTGGGAGTGAATGTCCTAACTGCTGTTTGTGAATCATATCTGATTCCGCAAAGACCGAACACCGTCCGGCAATCTGTACCGGATGTTTTGCTTGAAGTGCCAGCGGTCCAAAATCCTCAATTGAAATTCCTAGCCGCGCAGCCTGCTGATCTAGAAACGAACCCGTTCCAGCTGCACAAACAGTATTCATAGCAAAATCAGACACTACCCCATCCCTAAGCAGGATGATTTTCGAATCCTGCCCTCCGATTTCAAGGATGGTTTGTACCTCGGGATTAACTCGCGAAGCCGCTACAGCATGAGCAGTAATCTCGTTTTTTACGACATCGGCTCCTAATAAGGTCGCGGCAAGTTGCCGCGCGCTTCCCGTGGTTCCGACCCCTAGGATTTCGGCCGAGTTGCTCATTTTAGTTCTTAATAGTTTAATCCCCTCTTGAATCGTTTGCATGGGCCGCCCTTGTGTTCTCAGGTATAAAGCCTCTTCCACTGTATTGTCAGGTCGTAGCAAAACTATATTCGTACTGACCGATCCAACGTCGACCCCTAGAAAGTATTTATCTTCCGCCAACACTCAACACTTCCCCTCCTGTTTGACCAATTACTCGCTGAAGGCTTGCCCTTTCTAGCAGATCCACAAACGCTTCTAAACGCGTTTGTATTCCTGCCTGGCCGGTATGTTCATCGACAATAAGTGTCATGATTGGCACCTTGTACGCTTCTTGAACTTGGGGCAAGACACTTGCCGCTACAATCTCGGGCATACAAGTTAATGGGAAAATCTGAATAATACCATCAAACCCCTCCCGCGCAAATTTCACGGCAGCTCCAACTGTTTCCTGTCCATGCCCCCCAACAAAGTGAGGCAAATACGGTTTGGCATGACGGGGATAAGATTTAATAGACCGATAGCCAGGGGCTAGACCTTGGAAGACATGATTTCCAGTCCATCCCGAAAGATAGATGGAACGATCCACTTCCACCCCTAAACGTCCAAGATATTGTTCTACATCCCCAGAGGTATAGGGATCTAGGATCGTGTAAATCTCGCCAATAATCCCGATGCGCAGTGGTTCTTTGGGCCCTTCCGCTCTATTTACTTCTCTTAGTCGTTCCCGAATACTCTCTTGCACCCGGCGAACCGTCTCTCGAAGCCCCGCATCCGTCATGGTCAAGGCCAGCTGCCTTTTAGCATCTTCATATAGTTTCTCCGTTTCCATGTGCTGAGGGAGCCTTGCTCGGGCCGCATGGATCAAATCTTCGACTCGGTCCAAGGCTACACTTTTCCGATAGGCAAAACGCAAGGCTTTTAGTATCTGGGTCCAGGAATTCTGCGTACCAGCTAAATAACGGATGCGTTTGAACAAGCCCAGCAAACTACCATCGGGTGGTTCAAGAATAACTACTTCATAATCATATCCAGCATCCCGAAGGATCTGACGCTCCATCTCACCATATAAACCAAAACGACAGGGGCCAATCCCGCCAGTAATCACAATTGTATCTGCCCCTTTATCCGCCGCTTCAACATAGTTTCCTAGATTTAATTTTAGAGGAAGACATGCGGATTCCGGTGATAACCTCGTACCAAGATTTAAGGTTTGTTTACTGTTGGTTGGCGGCACCACCACCTCAACATTAAGGGATTCAAAGAGTGTTTGAATCACGATCCAAGCGTTCCCCATATGTGGAAACGTTACCTTCATGGATCTTCCTCCTTTCGACCATATCTAAAAAGGCTTCTAGTCGCGTGACGAGGCCTGCCTCACCACTGTGTTCATCCAAGGTAACCACCATATATGGTTTGTGTTGTTCTCGAGCAATACGCGCCAACATTTCTTGAACCATAGAGTCCGTTCCACATCCAAAGCAAGACAGATAGATAACCCCATCAACCTGTGGATCTTTAACAAACTTATTCCCTGAACCATAGATTTGCTTAGCATGACTCCAGAATAACTTTTTGCGCAGCCCCAGCAAATGAGCATTAACTTCTTCTTGATTGACGTGTTCGGTTAATTCCACCTCCGCTTTTTCGCGAAGGCGCCGAAGAATGTCCAGATTTGCATAGGATTCTAGAGTTAGGTAAGAATGCCCAACTAAAGAAATCCTCAGACGATCAATGTCCTTATCCTTTGCTGGGATTGAGCTATGTATAGGCGTACTTTGAGACATCGTTAAGCCCTTTGTTGCCCTCTCAATCTCACGCAAGCTGTCCTCAAAATCCCACCCTGCACCCTTTGAATCTTCATACCGTTTTTGCCACGCTTGACCTTCTATAAAGGCTTTGCGAATTTCCGTCCTGTTCTTGCCCAATTGAATGCCAAAATCCTGTAAGTCTTTTAAAATTTGGCGTTTACTTTTTCGCCAATTTAACACTACGCTAAGGACTGGAATTCCAAGGGGAACAGCCGGAAGCAGGGTTTCCGGAATTCCTAAGAATTTCGGACAGCTGTAAGTGTTCTCTTCAACACTGACCATGCGGGGCAAGAAAACAGCATCGACATTGGTTAATGCCTGTATATGCCCTGCCATAAGCTTAAGTGGCAAACAGGTTTCATCACTAGCTTTCTTTAAGCCCTGTTCCATGATTTGTCGATGCGTAGGTGGGGAGGTTATTACCTCAATACCCAGTCGATAAAAAAAACCAGCCCAAAAAGGAAAATAATCAAAATAATAAAGAGCACGAGGAAACCCTATTTTCACGATGCTGGCATCCTTTCATTTCTATTTGTCGCTGCCCTCTGGCTGACGACTTGAATCTTGTGGTTTCAAAACACTCGGGCGCGAATTTTTAATAGGAACGGGAGAACGCACTAAGATTGTTCCTAGTGCTTTGATATCTAAGGGCAAAAGCGGCCAGAGATAAGGCACACCGAACGACTTTGTCCGCCATAAGAGAAAGAACAAAAGAGCCACTCCAATCCCGAAACCCAGAAAGTTAAAGAGACCCGTCAT
>DHJG01000121.1:63095-63387 GCA_002404215.1 Desulfosporosinus sp. UBA4726 | reverse complement strand
TACTCACATTGTTATCTAGGAGCGAAAAATTGACTAAGGTAATTACTGATCAATTAAAAATGTATGATTTTGGGATCGATAATGGAGTTAAGAGTTATTGTTAATATGCAAGCGATATAATTACTAAACTAGATCAAAATACTAATTGAACAATATGTTCCACGTGGAACATATTGGCTGGACTTGACGCTAGAAGTTAGATAAGCTAATCTAATAAGCGTGCACTAGAACTCAATTAAGAAAACTTAGTTAGCCCTAAGTCTATCGAGTATCAACGGCAGATCAAATGGCA
>DHJG01000121.1:51491-62933 GCA_002404215.1 Desulfosporosinus sp. UBA4726 | reverse complement strand
GGCAGATCAAATGGCAAATGCCTCCATGGCATAATCAATATCACTCAAGCATATGTAACTAATGCTTATTGACTAAGAGCTGCTTAAGGAACACCTAATCTAAGAATTCATATCTGTCGGTTTTGGAATTCACTGTTGCTCATGTGTGCTTCAACAGCATGAGGACTATTATCAGATTCTAGAACATGACATAATGGTGTATTATTAGGTCGTTTCCATAGCAATTAAACCTACTTGGAAGGTAGATGATTTAATTTGTTAGGAACCATTGTGAATACAGTAGCAATTGTATTCGGAGGAATATTGGGACTTTTGTTTGGTCATACCTTACCAGAAAAAATGAAAAAGACGGTTATTCAAGGGATCGGCCTTTCTGTCTTGCTAATTGGAGGAAGCATGGCATTGCAAACAAAGAATCCATTGGTTGTAATTTCCAGTATAGTATTAGGTGCTATACTGGGTGAGTGGATAGATATAGAACTTCGTTTACAAAATATGGGACAGTGGCTAGAAGGCAAATTTGCTAAAGGAAAGCATGGGTCTGGATTCACGAAGGCGTTTGTCACCACAAGCCTGATATACTGTGTCGGAGCAATGGCCATAATGGGTTCCTTGGAGAGTGGACTAACGGGGAATAATAATATACTTTATGCAAAATCGATGCTAGATGGCATAACGGCAGTTGTATTTGCTTCTTCGATGGGAATTGGTGTTTTGGTATCTGCAGTTCCTGTGCTAATATATCAAGGCGCCATTACATTGGGAGCAGGGTTGCTCCAAGGGGTCCTCTCTCCACAAGTAATCGCTGAAATGAGTGCAGTTGGAGGTCTGCTGATCGTAGGAATAGGCATTAATATCCTGGAAATAAAAGAAATAAAAGTGGGTAATCTATTACCAGGTATTTTCATAGCGATTCCAATAACTCTTTGGTTTACTAAATTTCATTTAGGTATGTAAAAAAATTACTTCGAAAAATTCTTAGGGATCTGAATACATCGAAAATGAAGGGATATAAAGGGGGAGAAACGTGTTTATACTACAGGGCATTATGCCTTTAATCTGGTGGAGCATTTGTGCCTTGGCTATAGTAATGTTAACTTTTATTTTGGTGACTATTTCACTTTATCGAAGAATGAAGCGCTTTGAATCCTCATATGTAACCCTGCAAACATTTATGTCAGGTCAGCAGCTAGACATACTGTTTCAAGACTATATTCATAGAGTTGATGAACAGGCCCAAAGATTCGAACACTGTGACAAGAGGCTCACTCTGGTCGAAAAAAAAATGCGGGTCGGTGTAGATCGTGCGGAGTTACTTCGTTTTAGGGCATTCGAAAACATTGGTAGTGACCTAAGCTTTGCTTTTGCGCTCTTAAATCAGGAAGGTAATGGAGTTGTTCTCAGTTCTATCCATAATCGTGAAGAATCGAGAGTATATGCTAAACCGATTGAAAACGGGCAGTCTACGTATGCATTGACAGACGAAGAAAAACAAGTGATTGATAAGGCTATGCAAGGAGAAAAGATATAACGTCTTACTTGTAATGTGATCTTAAGTAAGAATGTGAGATAAGAGCGCTAATGTTTTCGGACATCCGCCACACAAGGTTAAGTCGGGTATTTTGCAGCACCATGTATTCCATAAACCCTCCTACATTTACTATCCCTGTTAGATGAGCTTCTCCAACTTCAGGAAGCTGTTTGTGCACACCGGCGCCGGGTTTTAAAGGACCATCTGCTAGGGTAATACACCCAATAGAATCTATTCGTCCGAGACAGGCATCAACTGCAATAACAAAGGGATTAACGAATCTCTGCTGAATTAATTGGATAGTTTCGGCTAAATTGGTAGCATGCACTGGCTCATCTAGCGTTCCATAAACATGGAGCTGTGGTAGATTTAGGCGAGAAAGATGTGTTCCAATTAATGGGCCTAAGGCATCTCCGGTTGACCGATCGGTTCCGATGCATAGGATTACGGCGGAGCGTTTCTGTTTAGATGCGAATAGAGCTGAAAGCCTTGTTTCCAATTTCAGTTTACTTGAAGGGTCGTCAACATGGGCTTTTATTTTTTGAGGTTCAGACAAAATTGAAAGTAAACTCACAAGTAGCCCCCTAACACTAATATATATCTAAAGATTTCCCAAATTTACAACTTTCTATGCATGAGATTCCTTTTCCCGCCATAAGGATGTGGCGAGGGAGGGAAGCGTCATGCAATGGAAGACAATGTTTCAAGTGGCTGCAACTTACGTGGGTGCCGTAATGGGGGCGGGATTTGCCTCGGGTCAAGAAATCTTACAATTCTATGCTCGGTTTGGCCATTGGGGCTTAGTGGGGATCGTTTTTAGTGCTGTTATGTTTTCTCTCTTAGGTTGGGGTATGTTGGACTTGCAGGAGCGTTGGAAGGTCTCATCTTATCCAGAGTTTTTTGATTATCTACTAGGTCGTAGGTTAGGCCGATGGGCAGATGGGTTGGTTAGTGTCTTATTATTCGTGGGAATGCTAGCAATGATTTCTGGAAGTGGTGCGCTCTTTTACGAATATTTTGGCTTCTCAAGGTGGCTTGGCATCTTCTTGACAGTGTCAGTGATTGCCTTAGCTTTATGGTTTCGAGGAGAAGGAGTATTATGGATTAATTCGGTACTCATACCCTTGAAATTTATTTTCTGTTTGGGGATTGCAACTGCGGCTATTTTCTTGGTTAGCACAGGGGACGGTGAGGGTATTGCGGTTCTACCACATCCTATTATTAAACATTGGGCACTTTCAGCCGTCCTATATGTCTCATTTAATCTAACCTTGGCAATGGTAGTATTTGCTTCTTTGGGCAAAATAGTTCAACGAGCGGGGGCACGCATGGGCGCAGTTCTAGGTGGCGTAGCGCTTGGCCTATTTGCGTTTGTCATTGGGGCCTCATTGCTTCGATTTCCAGATATTTGGGGCTTGGAAATTCCGATGGTTGCGGTTGCAGGAAAGTTAGGTGATTGGCCTGCTTTTTTCTACGTAGTCGTCTTGTGGTTAGCTATGATTACGGCAGCTGTTGGTAATGGTTTTAGCCTTGTCAGTCGAGTGGTTGATTCAGGTAAGGTGAGTTATAGTAAGGCAACCGTCATTTTACTCCTCTTGCTTTTACCGGTAGCGGGTGTGAAATTCTCTCAGATTGTACAGCTTGTTTATCCTTTGTTTGGATACTTAGGACTTGTATTCTTGCCAACCATTTTATATTTTTGGCGTAGAGCGTAAGATATTTTCTGCTAAATTGTGGGATTTAATTTATATGGTATACTAAAAACAAAGGGTGATTCCAATTGGGTCCTTTATATGATAAGGCAATACAGCATTTAGAAGCAGGAGAACTGGATGAGGCTGAAAACACCTTTAGAACTTATCTTTGCGAAAATCCGACAGATGCGATGGCGCATAATAAACTGGGAGTCGTTTTCATTAATAGAACTAACAGGGTGGAAGCAAAACGGTGTTTTGAAGAGGCATTGAAACACGATGCCTCCCTTGTCCATGCCCTGAATAATTTAGGAAATATTGCACGTGAAGAAGGTGACCTAGGGCGGGCGATTGAATATTATCATAAAGCGATTCGTATCGATCCGGATTTTTCGTTACCGCATAATAACTTGGGCGTGGTATACAAGCAACTTAATCGCTATGGGGATTTCGTTCGTGAGATCAAGACAGCAAAACGTTTAGAAAACAGGAAAGTCCTTAACTCCGAGAGGAAACGTACCTTCCGGGATTGGCTTGCTAAGATTTGGTCTAAACCGAATTTATAAGGGGAAGAAAAATGGATGAGCGACACTATTTAATAGGCACAGCCGGACATGTAGATCACGGCAAAACAGAATTAATTCGAGCACTTTCCGGCATAGAAACGGATCGATTGAAAGAAGAGAAACAACGAGGGATCTCTATTGAACTGGGGTTTGCCCATATGATGTTGCCCAGTGGACGTCAAGTTGGCATTGTAGATGTTCCAGGGCATGAACGGTTTGTCCGCCAGATGTTGGCAGGGGCTAGTGGTATGGATGTAGTTTTACTAGTCATTGCTGCGGATGAAGGGATCATGCCTCAGACGCAGGAACATTTAGATATTCTCACTTTACTCGATATACCCAGAGGAATTGTGGTGATTAATAAGGTAGATCTTGTGGATGAAGAGTGGCTTGACCTTATGGAAGAAGAGATACGCGAGGAACTGATGGAAACGGCATTTCGGGAAGCTACGATTTGTAGGGTTTCTGCTCTGAGCGGAGTTGGAATACCTACCTTACGTCAAACCATTGATGGGTTGCTTTCCGAGGTAGAGAGTAAGAAATCGACCGGTCCAGTTCGTATGCCTCTTGATAGGGTCTTTAGCATTCAGGGGTTTGGTACCGTTGTGACGGGAACGCTTCACAGTGGAACAGTGAAACTGGGGCAGGAGTTGGTGATTGAACCAGGTCACATTCACGCGAAAATCCGTTCCCTTCAAGTTCATAAAAACAAGGTGAATTCTGCAGGCGCCGGACAGCGGCTAGCTGTTAATATAGCTGGGGTGGATGTTGCTGAAGTAGAGCGGGGTTCAGTACTTGTTAAGCCGGATGCCTTTAAGGTTGGAAAAATTCTAGATTTAAAAGTTCGAAATCTTTCCTCTGCAGATAAACCCCTAACTCAAAGACAACGAGTTCGTTTCCACCTCGGAACAACTGAAATTCTAGGGCGAATACATCTTTTAGAACAGGAAGAATTAGCACCGGGACAAGAGGGCTTTGCACAAATCCTTCTTGAAGGACCTGTTCTCGCTGCACCAGGGGATCGTTTTGTACTTCGTTTTTATTCCCCCGCTCATACTATTGCTGGTGGAAAAGTACTTGGGGTAGCTGAGTTCAAGCAGAAACGATTTAAAGAAAGCGTATTGGCACAGATGAGGGTCAAAGACCAAGGAGATCCGCTTGATCTCTTAGAAAGAGAAATGTCCGAACCCCGTCTAAGTTCAGATTTAGTAGCCTGCTTGCATGTCAGTTCCGTGGAATTAGAAGAACGCTTGAAATCTCTGGAAGAACTTGAGCGACTTGAAGTTTGGCTGGAAGATGGAAATCCTCTTTACTGGGGAAAGGCGGCGGCAGAGGCTTGGCGTTTAAAATTAATAAATTTGGTAAAAATCCATGAAGAATCAAACCCTTTGCGCGGGGGAATTAGCAGGGAGGAGTTAAAAACTCGTCTGGGGATTTCTTGGACACACCGTCGTTGGCAAACGATTCTGGAACAAGGTTTTACCCGTGGTTATTATCGTATTTTTGGAAGCAAAGTCCAAACAAATGCTGGGGCAGAACTTCCACCGATTATTTTGAAACGTCTGGAAGCATTACGTTCAAAATGGCAAGATGTTGCCCTAATGCCACCTGATTTAGTTACAACTGCAGAGGCTTGTGGTATTCCTAAGTCGGAAGCTCAAGAGTATGCTCAATATTTGTGTGAAATTGGAGAATGGGTACATATTGATCAATTTTACTATAGACAAAAGGATTTAGAACCCGCAAAAGAAAGCTTAATCGAATTTCTAAAAGTACATGGTGAGATAGGTGTTTCTGACGTACGGGAAATGTGGAGTACTTCTAGGAAGTATGCCGTCCCGCTTCTTGAGTATTGGGATAATCAGAAAATAACAAGGCGAGCTGGTGATAAAAGAACACTATATTGAGATGTCATGATATAGAATTTAATAATTGACACAATGGTGTAACAGATATAAAATAAAACAACAGAAAATGAAGATCAGCTGGATACTGTATTGTAACAGTTTACCTAAAATGAGCCTGTAATTATGGCTGTAAATCTTACGTATAATAACGTATTGTTTTTCAGGGTATCCTTTTACTAGTTCTTTTTACAGGTAAATCCTTAAGCTGTTAATCGGAGGTGTTAGTGCAGTATCTAAGTTTGAAAGAGATATCACTTAAACTAAACTTATAGTAAATTAACATTAAAGATGGGGGATTAAATATGAGGAAAAGCAAAGTTTTGTTAGGTGTAGCAGTTATAATGTTAGGTCTGCTCTCCGGTTGTAGTAGTGCAGGCACACCGAAGGATTCTGAGGAAATTAAAATTGGGGGCGACCTAGAATTATCAGGAGGTGTCGCAACCTATGGTCAATCAGTTTTAAATTCGATTAACCTTGCTTTTGAGGATCAAAACAAAAAAGGTGGGGTCCTTGGAAAACAACTCAAACTTATTACGGCTGATAATAAATCAGAAGCAGGAGAGTCGACGTCAGCTATAACAAAGCTCATCACACAAGATAAAGTTGTAGCAGTTCTAGGGGCCGTAACTAGCTCAAATACGAAGGCAGCAGTGCCAGTATCTGCGGACCAGAAAATTCCGTTGATCACGCCGACAGCAACAAATTCGGAAGTAACCATTAATAAAGATGGCTCATTGAATAAATGGGTATTTAGAAGTTGCTTTTTAGATCCTTTCCAAGGGAAAGTTGCTGCTAATTTCGTATCAGACACTCTCAAATTGAAAAAGGCTGCCATATTTATCGATCAGAAGGATGACTATTCCAAAGGTTTGGCAGCGGAATTTAAAAAGGTAATGGAAAGTGTTGGCGGTACCATCACCGACACGGAAAATTATGTAGGCGGGGACAAGGATTTTAAATCCACGTTAACTAGGATCAAAGCTAGTAATCCGGAAGTCGTATTTGTTCCTGGGTATTATAACGAAGTGGGATTGATCATAAAACAAGCGCGTGAATTAGGGATGATTGTTCCATTTGTCGGTGGAGATGGCTGGGATTCGGCCAAATTACCTGAATTAG
Source organism: Desulfosporosinus sp. UBA4726 (assembly GCA_002404215.1). Lineage (GTDB taxonomy): Bacteria > Bacillota > Desulfitobacteriia > Desulfitobacteriales > Desulfitobacteriaceae > Desulfosporosinus. Next base: position 56,116 of record DHJG01000121.1, on the reverse strand, counting down.
CTGGTGCAGCAAATCTCAATAATACGTATTTTGTCAATCATATGTGGGCGGAGGATCCAGCTACCAAGCCTTTCGCTGATGCTTATAAAGCAAAATACAATGCAGACCCGGATGCTTTAGCAGCCTTAGGTTATGATGCTGCGCAAATGCTTATTGCGGCAATCAAAACCTCAGGAAGTACAGATCCTGAAAAGCTCAGATTGGCTTTGGAAAATACTAAGGATTTCCAAGGGGTTACTGGGGTAATCACTGTTGATCCAAAAACACATAATCCTGTAAAGAGTGCAGTTATCATCAAATTAGTTGATGGTAAGAAAACATTATTAACGCATGTTAATCCATAATTCACAGTTGTCAGACAAAATATTATGATACAACAGAAATTCTATTGACTTAATGTTGTACAAAAGCTAAAATATCTTTAGTATAAATTGTATTCAATCTTAGAAGCCTAAGTGTTGAATATTCTAAGGACAAGGCAATGAAGCCCCAGTCACGATAATTTAGCGTTGACTGGGGCTTTTTATAAAAGATTGGAGGGTGAAGGAGAAGGTAGAGTATGGACCTAGAAAAAGACCGAAAGAATTTAGAATCTATAGAATCTTAAGTACACTATTTATGAAGGAGGAGAAAGAATGAGACTATTCAGTAAAGGTTTTTCTCTTGGTATGATCGCACTACTAAGCGTTTCCTTAGTTGCTGGGTGTGGAACAACCGCGAAAACCGGATCAAGTGATACTAGCGCACCTATTAAGGTAGGCGGCAATTTAGAGTTGAGTGGTGGAACAGCTATGTTCGGCCAAGCGGCTCAGAATTCCATTAATTTAGCGTTTGAGCAGCAAAATGCTAAAGGTGGAGTTTTAGGCAGAAAGCTAGTACTAGTTTCAGCGGATAACAAGTCAGATGCTGGAGAATCGACTTCTGCAGTTACCAAGCTTGTCACTCAGGACAAGGTCGTTGCGGTTCTAGGTTCAATGACAAGTTCCGTCACGCTGGCAGCAGTTCCGGTCGTAACAGATAACAAGATACCTATGATTTCACCGAGTGGAACAAATGCAAAGCTAACCGTAAATCCCGATACCGGAGAAGTACGTCCTTGGATCTTTAGAGCGTGCTTTATTGACCCGTTCCAAGGTCAGGTTGGAGCTAACTTCGCTTTAACAAATTTGAAGGCAACAAAGGCAGCCATAATGATTGATCAAAAAAGCGATTATTCAAAAGGGTTGGCTGATGCTTTTGTAACTAATTTTAAAAAGGGAAATGGCACAATTACCGGTACTGAGAATTATGTCGCTGGAAGCGATAAGGATTTCCGTCCTATTTTAACACGTATTAAATCACAAAATCCGGATATGGTTTGGTTACCTGGTTACTATCAAGAAGTGGGTCTAATTGTCAAACAAGCTCGTGAATTAGGTATGATGATGCCATTTATGGGTGGAGATGGCTGGGATGATCCACAACTTTTCAATATTGCTGGACCTGAAGCACTGAACAACACGTTCTATGTTGATCATGTGGCAACCGACGATCCTGCAATGGCAACGTTTGTTAGCGATTACAAGGCTAAATTCAATAGCGTTCCAAACGCTATGGGCACCTTAGGTTATGATGCCGCTAACCTTTTAATTAAAGCTATTGAGAATGCACAAAGTACTGACTCAGAAAAAGTACGTACTGCATTAGAGAATATGAAAGGTTTTAAAGGCGTAGCTGGAGACATCACAATTGATCCTAAGACACATAACCCACAGAAGAGTGCGGTTATCAAAGCAAATAAAGATGGGAAACCAACCTTCTTGACACGCGTTGCTCCTGAGTGATAAATTTTCCTATCTATGTGGTCTAATCATAGGTATAATGAATTAGTTTTGTAACATAGAGAGAGAGGGTCAGTTTTCACCCTCTCTCTTCTACATTGAAAAGGTTTCGTAGAAAAGGGAGTGAAATTTTGTGGATAGTATCACAACCCAGGTATTTCAGCAACTTATTAACGGATTATCTCTAGGAAGTATCTACGCGCTCATTGCCTTGGGCTACACAATGGTCTATGGTATCGTCAAACTAATCAATTTTGCGCATGGAGACGTAATGATGGTGGGAGCCTATTCAGGCTGGTTTGCAATAACAGTCTTGCATTTGTCCTTTTTGCCAGCACTACTCTTTTCAATGATTTCATGTGCTCTATTAGGAGTTCTAATTGAACGAATTGCGTACAAACCCTTGCGAAACGCTTCCCGTATCGCAGCTTTAATTACCGCAATCGGGGTTTCGTTATTCTTAGAGTATGGGGGCATGTTAGTTGTTACGGCACAAGTGCGTACCTATCCTCCAGTCTTCCCAGATACGAAATTTATCGTAGGCGGTGTTTACTTTAAATACGGAGATATTGTCATGCTTATAACGGCTGTTGTGCTTATGGCGCTCTTGCATTTTACTGTTCAATACACAAAAGTGGGCAAAGCCATGCGTGCAGTATCCTTCGACAAAGAGGCTGCGTTGTTAATGGGTATAAACACAAATAATATTATATCCTTTACATTTGCAATTGGTTCAGCTTTAGCGGCTGCAGCTGGTGTACTGATGGGCGTCTACTTTAATACCATAGACCCTTTGATGGGAATTATTCCTGGCTTAAAGGCCTTCGTGGCCGCTGTACTTGGAGGTATTGGGATTATACCTGGTGCAATGGTTGGCGGCTTGATGTTAGGTCTGGTCGAATCAATTGTGAGTGGCTTAGGAGCTTCAACTTGGCGTGATGCTGTTGCTTTTCTCATCTTGATCCTCGTCCTTATTATTAAACCAAGCGGACTTTTTGGTAAAAATGTCCGCGAGAAAGTGTAGGTGAATAAAATGCGCAACTGGTTCAACCGCAAAAATATTGTCTCACTCTTGGGTATTGTTCTTTTATATGCAGTTGTTCAAGGACTGATCGTGTTTGATATTATGCCTCCTTTCTATAAGCTGACACTGATCCTGATCTGTATTTATATTATTCTCTCAACAAGTTTGAATCTGATTAATGGAATCACGGGCCAATTTTCAATCGGACATGCAGGTTTTATGGCCGTAGGTGCCTATGTCTCGGCGATGGTAACTGTTATCATGCACGGCCCGTTACTCTTGGGTCTTTTTGCAGGGGCGGTTGTGTCTGCGTTGGCTGGCCTGATAGTTGGATTGCCTACGTTACGTCTTAAGGGAGATTATCTTGCGATTGCAACCCTAGGATTTGGAGAAATAGTACGTATTGTCTTTTTAAACATGGACTTTGTCGGGGGGGCAGCAGGCTTCACCCTGCCAAGTAAGATCACCTGGACATGGGCTTTTCTATTAATGGTGGTGAGTGTTATCTTGATCAAAAACTTTGTTGGTTCTACACATGGCAGGGCGTGTATTTCCATTCGTGAAAATGAGATAGCTGCAGAATCCATGGGAATTAATACTACAAAATACAAAGTAATGGCGTTTACAATAGGAGCCTTCTTTGCCGGACTAGCTGGCGGGATTTATGCTAATTACATGTATATCATTCAACCCGGAACTTTTAGCTTTTTAAAGTCGTTTGATATTCTGGTTATGGTCGTACTTGGCGGCCTAGGAAGCATAAGTGGCGGAATCGTGGGTGCCATTGTTTATACCTTGATTTCAGCACTATTAGCGGGCATACCAGAATGGCGTTTGGTTATTACGGCTGTGTTCTTGGTCGTGATGATGATTTTTAGACCGACAGGAATAATGGGAACAAAAGAATTTGGTTTAAGTTTCCTGCGAAAGAAGGATGATAAAAATGCCGCTTCTAAAAATTGAGAATCTATCTAAATCATTTGGCGGTTTGAAAGCGGTTTCAAATTTAAATATTAATATTGAGAAGGGGGAACTGATCGGTCTGATTGGGCCGAACGGAGCTGGGAAAACTACGCTCTTTAATATACTCACTGGGGTATATGAAAAGACTGAAGGAAAAATGACGTTTATGGATAGAGATGTGTCTGGGCTTAAACCATATCAAGTCACCCAACGAGGGATGGCACGAACGTTTCAAAATATTCGACTGTTTGACGATTTGAGCGTTATTGACAATGTTAAAGTTGCCTATCATCAAAGGACTGCCTATAGCACGTTCAGTGCGCTTTTGCGCCTTCCGAGCTACTTCTCAGGCGAAGAAGAGATGCAACGCAAAGCCATGGACTTACTTAAAATATTTAATCTTGATGATAAAGCAGAAGAGACGGCTAAAAATTTGCCTTATGGAGAACAACGGCGCCTGGAGATCGCTCGTGCCCTGGCAACAGACCCCAAACTTTTATTGCTCGATGAACCGGCAGCAGGCATGAATCCCCAAGAAACCCATGATTTAATGAATCTGATTCGTTGGATAAGAGAGAAGTTTAATCTGACAATTCTCTTAATCGAACATGATATGGCCTTAGTAATGGGGGTCTGTGAGCGGATTTATGTGTTGGATTATGGTATGATTATTGCTCAAGGTGCACCAGATGAAATTAAACGCAATCCCAAAGTCATTGAGGCGTATTTAGGGGAGGAGGTTGTCTGATGCTCGTACTTGAAGATGTTAATGTATACTATGGTGCAATCCATGCTCTTAAAGGAATCTCCTTTGAGGT